>CAZOSZ010000092.1:0-9861 GCA_964582505.1 uncultured Ectothiorhodospiraceae bacterium
CGCGCGGCCCGGTGGCGCGCGCCAGATGCGCGGCGACCAGCCGGCCGGTGAAGCCGCTGGCGCCCCATAGCAGCAGGTCGAATTCGCGATGGCCCACGTTGGCGAGCTCGTCCCGGGTCGGGCGCGGGGAGAACGCATAACGATAGCAGGATTGCCGATGCGCGGGGGCGGGTGGTCACGGCGGCCGGGCGATTCCATAATCGGGGGCGCCGTACAGGATATCGGGGGACGAACATGAAATCGCGTGCAGCCGTGGCCTTCGACGCTGGCAAGCCTCTGGTGATCGAGACTGTCGATCTCGACGGGCCGCGCGAAGGCGAGGTGCTGGTGGAGATCCGCGCCACCGGCATCTGTCACACCGACGCCTTCACGCTCTCCGGCGAAGACCCGGAAGGCGCCTTCCCGGCGGTCCTCGGTCACGAGGGCGCGGGCGTGGTGGTGGACGTCGGTCCGGGTGTGCGCTCGGTACGCAAGGGCGACCACGTGATCCCGCTGTACACGCCCGAATGCCGGCAGTGCGAGTTCTGCCTCAATCCCAAGACCAACCTCTGCCAGGCAATCCGCGCCACCCAGGGCCGGGGACTGATGCCCGACGGCACCAGCCGCTTCTCCCTCGACGGCAAGCCGCTGTTGCATTACATGGGCTGCTCGACGTTTTCCAACTTCACCGTGCTGCCGGAGATCGCGGTGGCAAAGATCCGCGACGACGCGCCCTTCGACAAGGTTTGCTACATCGGCTGCGGCGTCACCACCGGGATCGGCGCGGTGGTATTCACCGCGCGGGTCGAGCCCGGTTCGACGGTCGCCGTGTTCGGCCTCGGGGGCATCGGGCTAAACGTCGTGCAGGGCGCGCGGCTGGTCGGCGCGGACCGGATCATCGGCGTAGACCTCAATCCCGCCAAGGCGCCACTGGCCACGCGTTTCGGCATGACCGACTTCATCAATGCCGCGGAAACCCCGGACGTCGTCGGGGAGATCGTCGCGCTGACCCGCGGCGGCGTGGATTACAGCTTCGAGTGCATCGGCAACGTCAAGGTGATGCGCCAGGCGCTGGAATGCTGCCACAAGGGCTGGGGCACCAGCGTGATCATCGGCGTGGCCGGGGCCGGGCAGGAAATCTCGACCCGGCCGTTCCAGCTGGTGACCGGGCGCAACTGGCGCGGCAGCGCGTTCGGCGGGGCGCGCGGCCGCACCGACGTGCCGCGGATCGTCGACTGGTACATGGAGGGCAAGATCAGGATCGACGAGCTGATCACGCACACCATGCCGCTCGATGAGATCAACACGGCCTTCGAGCTGATGCACGAGGGCAAGAGCATCCGCTCGGTGGTGCTGTACTGAGATGGGCGAGGCGCCGGACCTGGAAGTCATTTCCGAGCACCGCTGCTTCGGCGGCAAGGTGGGCTATTACCGCCATCGTTCCGCGGTCAACGACTGCGAGATGTGCTTTGCGGTGTACACGCCGCCGGCGGCGGAGCACGGACCCGTGCCGGTACTGACCTGGCTGTCCGGCCTCACCTGCACCGAGGAGACCTTCATGATCAAGGCCGGTGCGCAGCGGGTCGCCGCGGAGCTCGGCCTGATGCTGCTCGCGCCCGACACCAGCCCGCGGGGCGAGGGCGTGCCGCAGGCCGAAGACGGTGTGTGGGACCTCGGGCTGGGTGCGGGCTTCTACCTGGACGCGACCGAGCAGCCGTGGGCGAAACACTACCGCATGTACAGCTACCTGACGGCTGAGCTGCCCGAGCTCATCGCCGAGCGCTTTCCGGCTGACATGGATCGCCAGGGGATCTTCGGCCACTCGATGGGCGGCCACGGCGCGCTGGTCATCGGCCTGCGGCATCCGGAGATCTACAGCTCGGTATCGGCCTTCTCGCCGATCGCCGCGCCGAGCGTCTGCCCGTGGGGCAGGAAGGCATTTGCCGCCTACCTCGGCGAAGACTCCCACGCGTGGCGCGACTGGGATGCCTGCGAACTGGTGCGTCGGATCATCGATGCGCGCGGCCGGCCGAAGATCCTGCTCGACCAGGGGCTCGAGGATGCCTTCCTCGAGGAACAACTGCATCCCGGCTTGTTCGAGGAAGCCTGCGCCGCTGCGGGCTATCCACTGGAGCTGCGCCGGCACCCGGGCTACGACCACAGCTATTTCTTCATTGCATCGTTCATCGAGGACCACTTGCGCCACCACGCCGGCCAGCTCTGAGACCGGCGTGAGCGATGCGGACCGCCAGCGTTGGGACCAGCGATACGCGCCGGATCACCGAGTCATGGGCGAGTGGCCGAAGCGGCTGGTGCTCGAACTCGAGCCCGTGCTGCCGCGCGCCGGCAGGGCGCTGGACATCGCCTGCGGCGAGGGACAGATGGCCATCTGGCTGGCGCGGCGGGGGCTGAGCGTCACGGCCGTGGACATCTCGCCGGTGGCACTGGGCAAACTGCGCGCGCAGGCTGCCGTCGAGGGCCTGGTCGCGCGCATCGAGACGCTCGAGCGGGACCTCGACCTCGGGCTGCCGCCGCTGCCGCCGGGGCTGGCGCTGGTGAGCTGCCTGGATTTCCACGCGCCGCCACTGATGGCGTCGGCCCGCGAGTTGCTGGCGCCGGGGGGACTGCTGCTGGTGCAGGTGCTGCTGCAGGAGCCGGGCGGCGCCAGCCCGCACCGCGCGGCGCCGGGCCAAAGCCTGGACTTTGCGGCCGGGCTGCGCCTGCGTTACTACCGGGAGGGGCGGGTGGATGGCCGGGCGGTGGCGCAATTGCTTGCGCAGCGCATGCCGGCCGGCGAACCGGAGTTTGTCAGCGGCTGAGGTCCAGCTTGCCGTCGCGGGTGACGCGCAACAGATACTCGTCCTTGCCGTGCACGATCACGACCTCGGAGTCGCCGCCCAGCACCACCTTGCTCGGGATTCGCGCTGGACGGGCGGCGAGTCGGCTGACCAGGTTGTTTTCGCCCGGCGGTTTGGCGCCGGTCGTCTGCTTGTTCAAGAGGCATTCCTCGGCACGCGTGGCTGATGGGGCCACCTTGGCGGCAGCCGCGGCCGCCGGCAATCGGGAGTTGCCACATTTGCATCGGAGGAGGGCGGCCCCGGCTGTAGGAGCGGCTGTAGGAGCGGCTTCAGCCGCGACGGATGCGACCGGTCGCGGCTGAAGCCGCTCCTACAGCCAGTTCCCCGGGTCCAGTGCCCGGCCGGCGAGTTCCTCCAGCCGGCCGCGCTGCTCGAGCAGCGAGCGGTGCACGGCAAGCTGGCCGCGGGCCCGCGCCAGGTTGTGTTCGCCGCGGCTGGGGAATAGCCCTGGGTTCCAGCCGAAATAGCTCTCGTTGAGGGCATCCGCGCAAAACCGCGCGGCCAGTTCCACCTGGATGGTGGCGGTGGCGGTCACCACGGTGGCCGCCTCGTCGGGCCTCAGCCAGCCGGCGGTGGCCTGGCCGTAGCCGGCGGCTGCGGCCGCAAAATAGTCGGCCGAGAAGCGGCTGCGCGGGTCGTCCTCGGTGGCGAGGTTGCACCACGAGCGGAAGGCGTCGCCGAGTTCGAAGGGCAGGGCCATGTGCCCGAGCGTGTCGAGATCGAGCATGCACAAGGCGAGCTCGCGATCGGAGGCATAGACCAGGTTACTGATCTTCGGGTCGCCATGGACCACGCGTTGCGGCGTGGCCGGCAGCGGCGGCAGCGCTTGCGCGGCTTCAGACAGCGTCTCGGCCAGTGCCGCCGCGTCGGCCTGCAGCGGATGGCCGCGATGTGCATCGACCGCCTCAGCCAGCGCCGCGAGGTGGCGCGCCGGCTCGTGCACCGGCGGACGGATATGCCGGAACTCGTGCTCCAGGTCGTCGAGTGCCCGGTGAAAGTCGCCCAGCAGTCGGCCGGCTTCGCGCGCCTGCTCCGGCCGGGCGATGGCGTCCAGCACCCGGCCCTCGACGTAGCTCAGCACCCGCCAGGCGCCCCTCGGGTCGGGCACGCAGAGCCGTCCGTCCCTGTCACGCAGCAACCGTGGCGTGCCGACACCGCGTGCCTCGAGGTGCCTGGTGACCGCCTCGATGTCCTCGTTGACCTCGGGCGGGAAGATCGGGTTGACCTGCTGCAGCACGCGCTTTTCGCCATCGCGCCCGACGGCCAGGAAGCTTCGGTTGATCAGGCCGGTGCCCAGAGGACGGATCGATTCCGGCAACAGCTCCCAGCAGGCGGCGACCCAGGGCTCGACAGAGGGCTTGGGGTTCACGGCGGCCATCGTCCACGCCGCGGGCCGTGCGGGCAAGCCCGGCGCGCGCGTTGCGGCGCAGCACGGGCTGTCGTAGGCTCGACGGCCTATGCACGCAACCGTCAAGGCCGTCCACAAGTTCGGCGGCACCAGCCTGGCCGGTCCGGCCGAATTTCGCCAGGTCATCGAGATCGTCAGCGCCCTCGGGCCGCGGCCCGTCGCCGTGGTGGTGTCCGCCTCCGCCGGGGTGACCGATGCCCTGCACGGTCTGGTGCATTCGGCGGAGGCAGGCGACGCCTGGCCCGCGGCACTGGAGCGCCTGGTCGGCCAGGGCCGGACACTGGCCGAGGCACTGCTTGACGGCGACGCGCTGGCCGAATGGCTGGCGGCGCTCGAGCGGGAACGTGACGACATCCACGACGTGCTCAAGGCCACGGCGCTGATCGGGCGGGCGCCGCCGGAGGTCTACGCGCTGGTGGCGGGCCATGGCGAGATCTGGTCGGCGCGCCTGCTGGCGGCCGCGCTGTCAGCGCGCGGTGTCACCGCCGACTGGCTGGACGCCCGCGAGGCGCTGACCGTCAGCGGCAGCGAACTCGGCCCGACCGTCGCCTGGGAGCAGACTCGCCTGAAATTCACCGCCGCATGGACGCCGCCGCCGGCGGTGCGGGTGATCACCGGCTACATCGCGCGCGACGAGCACGGCGGGCCGACCACCCTGGGACGAAACGGCAGCGACTTCTCAGCGTCGATTTTCGCGGCGCTGCTCGAGGCCGACGAGGTGGTGATCTGGACCGACGTCGACGGCGTGATGAGCGGCGATCCGCGGCGCATCCCGGACGTCGCCGTGATCCCGGAGCTGTCCTGGCACGAGGCGATGGAACTGGCCTACTTCGGCGCCAAGGTGATCCACCCGCGCACCATGGCGCCGCTGGTGGCGCGCGGCATCCCGGTGTGGATCCGCAATACCGCGCGACCCGCGGCCGCCGGCACGCGCATCGGCGCGGTCACCCGCGACGGCGGTGTCAAGGGTGTCACCACCATTTCGGGCATGGCGCTGCTGAACCTCGAGGGTGCTGGCCTGATCGGCGTGCCCGGCACCGCCAGCCGGCTGTTCGAGGCGCTGCGCAGCGCGGGTGTCTCGGTGGTGCTGATATCCCAGGGCAGTTCGGAGCACTCGATCTGTTGCGCGGTGCCCGAAGGCGACGCCGCGCGGGCGCGCGCCGCGGTGGAGCGCGCCTTCGCGGCGGAAATCCGCCAGGCGCAGGTCGAAGGCGTGGGCCTGGTAAGCGGCTGCAGCATTCTCGCGGTGGTGGGCGAGGGCATGCGCGGCATCCCCGGGGTCGCGGCCAAGCTGTTCGGCGCGCTCGGTCGCGCCGGCGTCAACGTGCGGGCGATCGCCCAGGGCGCCTCGGAGCGCAACATCTCGGCAGTGATCTCCAGCGAGGACGCGGATCGCGCGTTGCGCGCCGTGCACGCCGGTTTCTATCTCTCGCCACAGGCGGTTTCGATCGGCCTGATCGGTCCCGGCGGCGTGGGCGGCCACCTCCTCGACCAGCTCGCCGGCGAAATTCCTCGCCTGGCGGCGGAGTCGCGGCTCGATCTGCGGGTGCGCGCCGTGGCGGGTTCACGCCGCATGGTGCTCGCACCGCGGGTGGTCGATCTCGCCGTGTGGCGCGACCAGCTTGAGGCCGGCACGCCGACCGAACTCGATGCCTTCACCGCGCACGTGCAGGCCGAGCACCTGCCGCACGCCGTGATCATCGATTGCAGCGGCAACGCCGAGGTGGCGGACCGCTATGCCGGATGGCTGGCGCGCGGCATTCACGTGATTACGCCCAGCAAGCTGGCCGCCTCCGGGCCGCTGGCGGTATGGCGGCGGCTGCACGAGGCGCGTCGCGCCGCCGGCGTGCGCTATCTGGGCGAGACCACCGTCGGTGCCGGGCTGCCGATCATCCAGACGCTCAGGGACCTGCGACAGACCGGCGACGAGATCATCGCCATCGAGGGCATCCTCTCGGGCACACTCGCCTTCCTGTTCAACGGCTATGACGGCAGCCGGCCGTTCTCGGACATTGTCCGCGAGGCCCGCAGCCTCGGCTACACGGAGCCCGATCCGCGCGACGACCTGTCCGGGCGCGACGTGGCGCGCAAGCTGGTGATCCTGGCGCGCGAGATGGGGCTGGAGCTGGAACTCGAGCAGGTCGAGGTCGAAAGCCTGGTGCCCGCGGAGCTGGCCGGCGGCAGCATCGAGGCGTTCCTCGACAGGCTTCCCGACTGGGATGCGGCGATGCTCGCCAGGCTCGAATCGGCGCGCGGCCGCGGCCATGTGCTCAGATATGTCGCGCGGCTCGACGGCCGCAACGGGCGCGCGGCGGTCGGCCTGGAGGAATTGCCGGGCGATCATCCTTTCGCCTACGCGCGGCTGACCGACAACGTGGTGCAGTTCGTCACGCGCCGCTACCAGGACAACCCGCTGGTGGTGCAGGGCCCCGGCGCCGGCCCGGCGGTGACTGCGGCGGGCGTGTTCGCCGACCTGCTGCGCCTGGCGGCCTATCTCGGCGCCGACGTGTGATGCGCTATTCGAGCACGCGGCGCGCCTCCGGCCCGGTTGCGGCCGGTGAGGCGATTCGCACGGGGCTTGCGCCGGATGGCGGGTTGTACGTGCCGGAGGCGTTTCCCGAGATGGCGGCCGACGGACTGCCGGTGGAGGATGGACTCGCGTCCACGGCCGCGGTCGCCCTGGCCCCGTTTTTTGCCGGCGATGCCCTGTTCGCGGAGCTCGGCGGGATCTGCGCCGAGGCGCTGGACTTCGAAGTGCCACTGTCTGACGCGGGCGCGTTCCGCGTGCTCGAGCTGTTTCACGGGCCGACCGCAGCTTTCAAGGACATCGGCGCGCGCTTCCTCGCGGGCTGCATGGCACGCATGGGCGGCGGGCGCACCGTGCTGGTGGCGACCTCCGGCGACACCGGCGGCGCCGTGGCCGCAGCCTTCGATGACCGGCCGGGCTTCCGCGTAGTGCTGCTGTATCCGCGCGGTCGTGTGTCTGACCGGCAGGAAGCGCAACTGACGGCCTGGGGCGACAACGTTCTGAGCCTCAGGGTGGACGGAGATTTCGACGACTGCCAGCGGATGGTCAAGCAGGCGTTCGCCGACGCCGAACTGCGTGAACGCGCGGGCCTCACCTCGGCCAACAGCATCAGCATCGGCCGGCTGCTGCCGCAAATGGCGTATTACGCGTGGGCGTCGGTGCAACTCTGGCGCGACACCGGCGTGGAGCCCGGCTTCGTCATCCCGAGCGGCAACCTCGGCAACTCGCTGGCCTGCCTGTGGGCGCGACGCTGCGGCCTGCCCGTCGGCCCGGTTGTGCTGGCGACCAATGCCAACGAGGCGGTCGGCGCGTTTTTCGCCGGCGGCGCGTGGCGGTCGCGGCCGACGGTCCGGACACTTGCCACGGCGATGGACGTCGGCAATCCCAGCAATATCGAACGGCTGCTGGATCTCGCCGGCTCGGAGGAAGCGGCGAGGCGCGAGGCGCAGGCGCTGCTGGTGAGCGACGACGCGATCCGTGAGGCAATCCGCAGCGGCCCGGCGCGCTACGGCAGGACCTGGTGTCCGCACACCGCCACTGCGGTGCATGCCTGGGAATGCCTGCCGGACGACGCGCGGTGTGAGCGGCCCTGGGTGGTGGTGGCTACCGCGCATCCGGCGAAGTTCGACGACGTGGTCGAGCCGCTGGTCGGCGGGCCGGTGCCACCGCCGCCGGCACTGGCAGCGCTGCTGGAGCGGCCGCGGCGCTTCCTCGAGATCGGTCCCGACCCGGCCACCCTGCACGAGCTGATCGACGGCCTGGCCTCAGCGCGCCAGCTCTGATCCGCCCACCTCCGTAGGAGCGGCTTCAGCCGCGAAGATCGGGGCTGAAGCCCCTCCTACAGTAGGAACGGCTTCAGCCGCGACCCCGTTACGCCCGGCGGCGCCACCGCATCCCGCATCCAACCGCTCCCCCGGGCCAAAGCCGCACTGGACTGAACTCCCTTCATGGAGGGACTTCGGCCCCGACGTCGCGGCTGAAGCCGCTCCCACAAGACCTGCATCTGCTACGTGGCCAGGATGCCAGCCTTGGTCTGTTTTCGGAAAACACGGGGTGTTCAGGCTCATACAGTTCGACTATAGTCGAACCATGAAAATGAAGCTCGCCGTGCAGAGCCTGGCGTCACTGGCTCACGAACACCGCCTGGCGGCCTTCCGGCTGCTGGTTCGGGCGGGGCCGGACGGACTGGCGGCAGGAGAGATCGCGGCGAACCTCGGACTGCCGCCTTCCAGCCTGTCGTTCCATCTCTCTGCACTGGAAAGTGCAGGACTGGTGGTCTCCAGCCGGGCCGGGCGTTTCATCCATTACAGGGTGGAGCCGCGTGCGGTTCGCAGGCTGATGGAGTTTCTGACCGAGGACTGCTGTGCGGGCCGGCCGGAATTGTGTCCGGAGCTGGGCGTCGGGTGCACACCGCCTGGCAGTAAGCCCGTCGTGGAACATAAACGGGGGGCGAAATGAGCGAGCACATCTGGCGGGTGCTGTTCCTGTGCACTGCGAACTCGGCGCGCAGCATCCTGGCCGAAGCGGCCCTGAAGCGTGCCGGCACAGGACGTTTCGAGGCTTTCAGTGCAGGCAGTGCGCCACGCGGGCGAGTGAATCCTGCCGCGCTCGAGCTGCTGGCGGCCGAGGGGTTCGACCCGGAGGAGTTTCGCTCCAAGAGCTGGCACGAGTTCGCGGCGCCGGACGCGCCGGTGATCGATTTCGTCATCACCTTGTGCGACAGCGCCGCGGGCGAAACCTGCCCGATCTGGTCAGGCCGGCCGGTGACCGCACACTGGGGGCTTCCCGATCCGGCGGCCGTCGAGGACGAGGCCGAGCGGCGCGCGGCCTTTGCCGACACGCTGCGCGCGATCGAGGCGCGCATCGCAAGTCTCATGGCCCTGCCGCTCGAGTGGATGGAAGCGGACACACTGAAGCAGGCACTGGCGGACATCGGCCGGGACTCGGCCGGCAACTGAAAGGACACCACGGATGAGCGAGCACGTTGCACAGCGCATGACGCTGCTGGACCGCTACCTGACCGTCTGGATCTTCGCTGCGATGGGGCTGGGCGTGCTGCTCGGCTGGCTGTGGCCCGGCGTGCAGGGCGCACTGGATCGCGTCAGCGTCGGCACCACCAGCATCCCGATCGCCGTCGGCCTGATCCTGATGATGTACCCGCCGCTCGCCAAAGTGCGCTACGAAGAAATGGGCCGGGTGTTCCGCGACTGGAAAGTGCTCGGTCTCTCGCTGCTGCAGAACTGGCTGGTGGGCCCGGTGCTGATGTTCCTGCTGGCGGCGGCGTTTCTCAGCGGCCACCCGGAGCTGATGGTCGGCCTGATCCTGGTCGGCATCGCGCGCTGCATCGCCATGGTGCTGGTGTGGAACCAGCTGGCGCACGGCAACAGCGAGTACGCCGCCGGGCTGGTGGCGCTGAACAGCGTCTTCCAGGTGCTGACCTACGGGCTGATGGCCTGGCTGTTCATCTCGGTGTTTCCGGGCTGGCTGGGGATCGACCTGTCGGGCGTCGCCGGGGCAGGCGGCAAGACCGTTGCCGACATCACCATCGGCGAGATCTTCCGCAGCGTGATGATCTATCTCGGCATCCC
>CAZOSZ010000093.1:0-9816 GCA_964582505.1 uncultured Ectothiorhodospiraceae bacterium
GGCAGCGCCGCTGGCCGGACCGAAGCTCAACGAGGCGCAGGCCGCTGCGACCGCCGCCGTGGTCGGAGGGCTGGGGCGCCCGGCGGCGCAACTCCTGTTCGGCGTCACCGGCAGCGGCAAGACCGAGGTCTACCTCGCGGCGGCTGCCCAATGCCTGCGCCGCGGGCTGCAGGTGCTGGTGCTCGTGCCGGAGATCGGCCTGACGCCGCAACTGGTGCGTCGCTTCGGCGAGCGGATGGTGGCGCCGGTCGTGACATTGCACTCGGGACTTTCCTCCGGGGCCCGGCTGTCCGCATGGGCGGAGGCGCACAGCGGCCGTGCAGCCGTCGTGATCGGCACGCGCTCGGCCGTCTTCACGCCCATGCCGCGGCTGGGCCTGATCGTGGTGGACGAGGAGCACGACCCCTCGCTGCGCCAGCACGAGGGACTCACCTACTCGGGCCGGGACCTGGCGCTGATGCGCGGCCGGCTCAGCGAAGTTCCCGTGCTGCTGGGCTCGGCCACACCGTCGCTGGAAAGCCTGCGTCACGCCCGGGAGGGACGCTACCGGCTGCTGCGGTTGCCTGAAAGGCCGGGCGGCTCGGCACATCCGCACGTTTCCCTGGTCGACCTGCGCCGCCAGCCCGCCACCGAGGGCCTGTCGCCGCCGCTGCTGCGCGCCATGCAGGCGCAACTGGACAGTGATGGGCAGGTGCTGCTGTTTCTGAACCGCCGTGGCTACGCACCCGCGCTTTACTGCACGTCCTGCGGCTGGGTCGCCGGCTGCCGGCATTGCGATGCCCGACAGACCTGGCATCGGCGGGCGCACCGCCTGCGCTGCCACCATTGCGGGGAGGAATCCCCCCTGCCGCCGTCCTGCCCCGCTTGCGGCGCCGACCTGCGGCCCGTCGGCGAGGGTACCGAGCGGCTCGAGGATGCGCTGGTGCGCCGCTTCCCCGGCGCGCGGATCGCCCGGATCGACCGCGACAGCACGCGGCGGCGCGGTGCCGTGGACCGCATCCTGGATGAAGTCCGCGACGGTCGCACGCAGGTGTTGGTCGGTACCCAGATGATGGCCAAGGGCCACGATTTTCCGGGGGTCACGCTGGTCGGCGTGATCAACGCTGACCAGGGCCTGTTCGGCACGGATTTCCGCGCCAGCGAGCGCCTCGCCCAGACGCTGGTGCAGGTCGCCGGTCGTGCCGGCCGGGCCGACCGTGCGGGAGACGTGCTGATCCAGACGTCCTACCCGGAGCACCCGCTGCTGCAGCGACTGTTGTCCGGCGGCTACGAGGCCTTCGCCGAGGCTGCGCTGGAGGAACGCCGGGCGGCCGGCTGGCCGCCGTTCGCTCACCTGGCCCTGGTGCGCGCGGACGCCGTCCGCCCGGGCCTGGCGATGGATTTCCTGACCGCCTGTCGGGCTTCACTCGATACGCCTGCGGATCTGCAACTGCTCGGTCCGGCGCCTGCGCCGATGGAGAAGCGCGGCGCACGCTGGCGCGCGCAACTGCTGCTTCGTGCGGCTGCCAGGCCCGCCCTGCATGAGGTTCTGCGCGCGGTCCGGGCGCTTGCCCCGACCCTGCCCGCGGCGAGGGGCGTGCGCTGGATGATCGAGGTGGACCCGGCCGAGTTGTTCTAGCCTCCCCACCATACGAACACACTCGGGTTCTCGTACAATGTGCGGCCCGTCGCCCAGCAAACCGGGGACTCCCGACTTGAAGAAGCAGATCGAAGGCCTGCTCGCCGAGGCGCTGCGTGCGCTTCGCGAGCAGCTGCCACTGGACACCGTGCCGGACGTGCGCGTCGAGCGGGCCCGTGATCCGCGGCATGGCGATTTCGCCACCAGCGTGGCCCTGCTGCTCGCCAGGCCCGCCGGCATGAACCCGCGGGACCTCGCGGAGCGCATCGTCGCCTTGCTGCCGAGTTCGGAACTGCTCGAAAGCGTCTCGATCGCAGGACCGGGATTCATCAATTTCCGCCTCGGGGGCCGCGCCTTCCAGCAGGAGGCTGCGGCGATCCTCGAACTGGGCCCGGCCTACGGACGCAGCGACAGCGGCGCGGGCCGGCGCGTGCTGGTCGAATTCGTCTCGGCGAATCCCACCGGGCCGCTGCACGTCGGCCATGGCCGCCACGCGGCCTACGGCGATTCGGTCGCCAACCTGCTCGAGGCGACCGGCCACCGGGTGCACCGCGAGTACTACGTCAACGATGCGGGCCGGCAGATGGACATTCTCGCGGCGAGTGTCTGGCTGCGCTATCTCGAGGCCCTGGGCGAGGAGTTTCCGTTCCCCGCCAATGGCTACCGCGGCGGGTACATCCAGCCGATCGCCGACAAGCTGGTCGCACGGGAGCACGCCCGCCTGCGGCGCGCGGCCGCGGAAGTGTTCGCCGCCCTGCCTCCGGATGCTCCGGAGGGCGACAAGGACGAGTATATCGATGCGGTGGTCACCAGGATGCGCGAGCTGCTTGGCGAACAGGACTATCGCGCAGTCCACAAGCTGGGGCTCGACGAGATCATTGCCGACATTCGCGATGACCTGGCGCAATTCGGCGTCACCTATGACGAGTGGTACTCGGAACGCAGCCTGAGCGATCTTGGCCTTGTGGCGGAGTGCATCGACCGGCTCAAGTCCGACCGTTTCGCCTACGAACGCGACGGTGCGCTGTGGTTCCGCGCCAGCGAGCTGGGCGATGAGAAGGACCGCGTGGTGGTGCGGGACAACGGACAGACGACCTACATCGCTTCGGACATCGCCTATCACTTGGGCAAGCGGCAACGCGGCTTCGACCTGCTGCTCGACATTCTCGGTGCGGACCATCACGGCTACGTGGCACGCGTTCGTGCCGGACTCGAAGCCATGGGACAGCCCGGCGACAGCCTCGAGGTGCGCCTGGTGCAGTTCGCAATCCTCTACCGCGGCGGCGAAAAGGTGCAGATGTCGACCCGCTCGGGGGAGTTCGTCACCCTGCGCGAGTTGCGCAACGAAGTCGGTAACGATGCGGCGCGGCTGTTCTACGTGCTGCGCTCGAATGACCAGCACCTGGATTTCGACCTCGAACTCGCCAAGTCGCGCAGCAACGAGAATCCCGTCTACTACATACAGTACGCTCATGCGCGGGTGCGCAGCGTGTTCAGGCAGCTTGGCGAAAAGGGCTTGCACTGGTCCCGGGACGAAGGCATCGCCGGCATGCACCTGCTGAAGGCCAGCCACGAACGGCTGCTGCTGGCGACCCTGGGCCGCTACCCCGAAGTGGTCGAACTGGCCGCCGCCAATCGCGCGCCGCAGAACATCGTTCACTACCTTCGCGAGCTCGCCCAGGACTTTCACACCTGGTACAACGCCGAGACCTTCCTGGTCGATGACGCCTCGCTGCGCGCCGCGCGCCTGGCGCTGGCGGAGGCGTCGCGCACGGTCATTGCAAACGGGCTGGCGCTGCTCGGCGTGAGCGCGCCGGAGTTGATGTAGGCATGGCGCGCGATTACAAGCAGCGCCGCAGGCCGCGCAAGCAGCCAACGCCCGGCTGGGTGTGGCTGCTGACCGGGCTGGCCATCGGCCTGAGCGTTGCGCTGGGCGTGCATCTGCGCCACACGGCCCCAGGCCCGGAACGGTCCTCCCCGGTCGCCACGCGCGCAGCGAGTCCGGCTTCGCAGCAGGCCGAGGAAGGCTCGACGCTGGATGCCGCGCCCGAGGCCGGGTTCGATTTCTATACCATGCTGCCCGGCCTCGAGGTCGTGGTTCCCGAAGAGGAATCGCGACCCCGCGCCGCCGGAACGCCTCGCCCGGAAGGCATCGCCACACCTGGCCGCTACTGGGTCCAGGCGGGATCGTTTCGGCGCTATGAGGACGCCGACCGGCGCAAGGCGGAACTGGCCTTGCTCGGCTTCGGTTCCGGCATCCAGGCCGTCTCGCTCGACGGCCAGACCTGGCACCGGGTGCGGATCGGGCCGCTGTCCGACTCCGCGCAGGCCGAGGGCACGCGCAGGCGGCTTGCGGAGAACGGCATCGGCGCGCTCGCCGTCCGCGAACGCGATTGACCGCCGGCGCGGCCGCTGTGGTGTGGCAGGAGCGGCTTCAGCCGCGATTCAAGTCGAGTCGCGGCTGAAGCCGCTCCTACGGATCAATCGTCGACGCCGCCGCTGCGGAAGTCGATGCCGAGCGCGCGCAGCTTGCGGTACAAGTGAGTGCGCTCCATGCCCACCCGCTTGGCGAGCTGGCCGACCTTGCCCTCGCAGAGCTGCAACTGCTGCTGCAGGTAGGCCCGCTCGAATTGTTCCCGGGCCTCGCGAAGCGGCAGAGCCATCAGGTCCTGGCTCAGCAGTGCGTCGCCCTCGGGCGCTTCTTCGGCGAGAACCTGCTCGACCTCCTGCAGCCCGATCTCTTCCGCGCCGCCGAGGATCAGCAGCCGATGCACCAGGTTGCGCAACTCACGAACGTTGCCCGGCCATGGATAATTCCGCAGGCGGTTCTGCGCCGCCACGCTGAAGCGCCGGAACGGCAGTCCGTCGCTGTCCACCAGTTTGTCTAGGTAATGCCGCAGCAGGCTTGGAACGTCCTCGGCATATTCGCGCAGCGGAGGAACCTTGAGCACCACGACGGAAAGGTCCGTGAGCAGCTCGCGCCGCAGATCGCCGCCGGCCGGCGTCTGTTCCAGCGCCGGCGGTCCGGAACTGATGATCCGCGCATCGATCGGGTGCTGGCTGCGGCCGCCGACGCGGGTGAAGTGGCCGCTCTCCAGGGCACCGTGGAGCAGGCGCTGTGCGGCCGGGTTCAGGTCGGGCAGTTCGTTGATGAACAGCGTGCCGCCACTCGCTTTCTCGATGAAGCCCGGCTCGAGTTCGCCACTGTCCTCGTGGCCAAACAGCATGCCCTCGGCCGCCGTCTCGGTAATCGCGCCTGCGACCATGCGGACGAACGGCCCGCCGGCGCGCGGCCCCAGGGAATGGATGTAATGCGCGAAAGACTCGCGTCCCGAGCCGGGTTCGCCGGTGATCAGCACCGGGGCATCAGGTACGGCCAGCCGCTCGGCCTGCTCTCGAAGCGACTGCATCAATCGGCTGCGACCGACTGGCACGAGTGTCGGCGGAACGATCTGCCGGGCAGTGCGGCCCGGAGCGCGCGCCGACTCGAGCGCGCGCTCGACGGTGCGCAGCAGCTTGGCCAGCGACACCGGTTTCTCGATGTAATCGAAGGCGCCGAGCCGGGTGGCTTCGACCGCAGTCTCGACGGTGCCGTGTCCGGACATCATCACCACCGGACAGGGGCGGACGCCCTCCCGGGTGGACCACTCCCTCAGCAGGCTGATGCCGTCGGCGTCCGGCATCCAGATGTCCAGCAGCACCAGGTCGGGATTGGCGACCTGGCGGCGCTCGCGCGCCTGCGCCGCGTTGGCCGCCGAGACCACCTCGTAGCCTTCCTCGGAAAGGATCTCACCGAGCAGGCTGCGAATGTCGGCCTCGTCGTCAACGACGAGAATCCTCCCGGTACTCATGCGTGCGCTCTCCTGAATTCCTTGGCCCGGACCTCCCGCCGCAGCATCGCGCTGCGGGCGTCCTCGTCGGCCGGCAATGCAATCGTAATCCGCGCGCCGCCGCCGCTGCAGTTACCGGCCTCGACCCAGCCGCCGTGCTCCTCGACCAGCTTCTTGACGATCGCCAGCCCGAGTCCGGTGCCCTTTGGCTTGCTCGTGACATAGGGATCGAAGACACGGTCGACGGCCTCCACGGGAATGCCGGGGCCATTGTCCTCGACCGCGATGAATGCCGCGTGCACGTCGTAGTCATTCGAGGCGCGGGTCCGGATCCGCAGCAGCGCATCGTCCTGTCCTTCGAGTGCCTCGACGGCATTGCGAATCAGGTTGTGCAGGATCTGCCGCAGCCGGCCGGCGTCCGCCTCGATCACCGACGTGGCGGGATCGAGGTCCAGCTCGATGGCCACTGGAATCTCGCGCACGCGGTACAGCTCGGCGACCTCGGCGACCAGCAGATTCAGGTCGACGGTCACGATTTCCATGTCCGGAGCGCGCGCGTAGTCGGAGAAGGCATTCACCATCTCTTTCATCGCTTCCACCTGCTGCACGATGGTGCGCGTCGCGCGCTCCAGCATCTGCGCATCCTCGTCGTCCATTTGCTCAAGGAAACGCCGCCGGATTCGCTCCGCCGAAAGCTGGATCGGCGTCAGCGGGTTCTTGATCTCGTGGGCCAGGCGCCGCGCGACTTCGCCCCAGGCGGCGTCGCGCTGCGCCTGCAGCAATGCCGTGATGTCGTCGAACACCACCACGAATCCGCGCGGAGTGCCGTCATCGCCGGGCAGTGCGGAGCAGGCGCACATCAGCACCCGCCGGCCGGCCTCGCCGCGCAGCACGATCTGCTCCCGCCACTCGTAGTCGCCGGCCTCGACATGGGCGCGGCCGACCGCGATGAACTGCTGCAACAGCGGCCGGTCCCTGGCGACCTCGTCCAGCGGCTGGCCGATGGCGTCCTCCAGATTCACGCCAAGGATTGCGCCGGCCGCCTCATTGGCAGTGCGCACCCGCAAGTCGCGCTCCAGTGAAACCACGCCGGTCGACAGCCGGCCGAGGATCACGGCGAGGTAAGCGCGCTGGCTCTCGACTGCCTGCTGGCTTTGCCGTGCGAGTTCGCGGGCTTCCGCCAGCCGCGTGATCATGTCGTTGAAACTGTGGACCAGGAAGCCCATTTCGTCGCGGCCCGGCATTGGCAGGCGAGTGTCGAAGTCGCCCTTCGCGACGGCGCGCGTGCCGGCCACCAGCGTCTGGATGGGCGCGGTGAGCTTGCGCGCGAAAAAGAACGCGCCCCAGACCGCCATCAGCAGCGACAACAACAGCACGAGCGTCAGGGTCAGGGTCAGGCTGCGCGTGAAGGGGGCGCGCAGGAAGGACAGCTCGCGGTACTGCGCGTAGGCCTCCTGCACTGAGTTTGCCAGGTGGCCCACCCGCTCCGGCACCGGGAACAGCGCCTGCAGCACGCGCAGCTCGTCAAGCGGATGGCTGCTGGGAATGGCGATCGCGGTGCGCACCACGTAGCCGTCTCGGACCGGGTCCAGGCTGACGAATGGCCGGCCCTGGCGGACCTGCAGCATCAACTCGTTCGTCGGCGCCACCGGCAGTTCCACCTCGCTGCGGTCCGAGGACAAGGCGATGATCCGGCTGCTGGGGCCGACCACCGTCAGTTCGATCGCGCCTGAACGGCGCCGCAGCATGCCGAGCTGCGCCGGGATTTCGCGGCCCGAGCGCCCGGAGAGCGACTGCGCGAGCTGCCGCGTGAGCTCGAGCTGCTCGCGCATGCGGCTTTCCAGCGTCGCCCGCGACAGGTCGAGCGCGTCGCCCAGGCCGGCCTCGACATTGACGTCGAACCAGGCGTCGATGCCGCGGCTGATGAACTGCACCGAGAAGTAGTACACCAGCCCCAGCGGCAGCACGGCGAGGCCGACGAAGATCGCCACCATGCGCGAGGCGAGGCGCGAGCCTGGCACCTGGCTGCGATACTCGCGAACCAGCCGCACCAGGTTGGCAATGATCAGCGCCAACAGGATCGAGCCGCCCGCTGCATTGAGCATGAAGATCCAGTTGTAAACCTCGCTGAAGCGGTCGGCGTTCTCGACTGTCGAAGCGAGGAACAGCAGCGCGGCCACGAGCAGCGACAGGCCCAGCAGGGCGAGCGTCGCCAGGACCCATTGCTTCAGTGCGCGAGTCGCCATCGGACCCAATCGCCGGTGATTCGCCAGTCGTTCCACAGAAACCGGATGAGCGCCAGCGGCCCGCCGAGATCTTTGATATCCACCACAGCGCGCATCACCACAAAGTAACGCTCGCCGCTGCCGAGCAGCGCATCGTCGATCAGCGGCAGGGCGCGCACGGTGCCGAGCGCAGCGAGCGCGCCGTTCAGGGAACCGTAGCTCGCCTGCTCGCCGCTGTTGAGGTTGCGCACGATGTAGCGCTCTGTCAGTGCATGGTATTGAAGCTCGTAGATCTGCTTCAGCTCCGCGAACTGCGAGTCCCAGATGATCCGCCGCCGCTGCGTCACGCGCAGCGTCAGCTCGATGTCGAGCGCCAGGCCGCTGTCAAGCGCCTCGAGCGCCGCTTCATTCAGCACGTAGTCGATGTCCGCGTCCACATACCAGACCCCGGCCTGCAGCCGGCTTGCGGTGCGCAGCACCTCGATGCCTTCGGCGCGAACGGCGTCCGGCTGCAGGAACAGCGCGAACACCATTCCCGCGGCGGCGATCCGCCACGTGAGTCCCTCGCCCCCCTGCTGTGCCTCCCGCATCGCTCGCTGCCTAGGCCGGCTTTGTCAGGCAAGCATAATAAAACCCGTCCAGGCCTGCTTCACCGCTGAGGATCTGGCGGCCCGGGCCGGCGCGGCGCCCCCAGCCGGGCTCGCCGAGATCGATTGCGCGCGCATCGGAGTGGCGGCCGAGAAAGTCAGTCGCCTGGCTCGCGTTCTCGGCACGGAATATCGAACAGGTTGCGTACAGCAGCCTGCCGCCCGGTTCCAGCAGCGGCCAGAGGGCGTCCAGCATTTCCCGCTGCCGGCCTGCCAGCGCCTCGATGTCCTCCGGCCGGCGCAACAGCTTGATGTCGGGATGCCGGCGGGCTACGCCGCTGCCGCTGCAGGGAGCGTCCAGCAGGATTCGCTGGTAGGGTTGTCCGTCCCACCACCCGGCGGGTTCGCTGACGTCACCGGCCAGCACCCTAGCCTCGAGCCCGAGGCGTGCGAGGTTGTCCTTGATCCGATCGAGGCGCGCCGGCGCGACATCCAGCGCGGTGAGATCGATCCCGGGGTAGCGCTCCAGCAAGTGGCAGGTCTTGCCGCCCGGCGCAGCGCAGGCATCCAGCACGTGCATTCCTGCGACCGGCGCCAGCAGCCCCGCGGCGAGCTGGGCAGCCGCGTCCTGGACCGAGACCTCGCCCTGCGCAAAGCCCGGCAGCGCCTCGACTTCGACCGCAGCCTCGATCCGCAGCGCCTCCGGCGCCGGGGCCCAGGACGTCGCGGCGCCACCCGTCTCGATCCAGCGCGTCAGCCACGCATCGCGCGAGCTGCGTCGCACGTTGACCCGCAACCACAACGGCGGCTGGACGTTCGCCGCCGCGACCACCGCTTCCCAGTCGCGCGGCCAGTCCCGCGCCAGCAGGTCCAGCCACCAGCGGGGATGCGAATGCACCACCTCGGGTGCCCGGGCCACCCTTGCCTTGAGCGCGTCGCGCTCGCGCAACCAGCGACGCAGGCAGGCGTTGACCAGTCCGGCGAGCTGCGCCCGGCCGAGGCGTCGGACCGCCTCCACCGTGGCGGCGACGGCGGCATGGTCCGGCACCCGCGTTTCCTCGAGCTGCAGGAGGCCAACCACCAGCAACGCGTGCACCTGGGCATCCCGCTCCGGCAGCGGCCGTGCCAGCAACTGCCCCACCCAGCGGTCGAGCCGCGGATATAACCGCAGGCTGCCGTAAGCCAGGTGCGCCGCCAGCGCGCGGTCCGCTCCGACCAGGCGCTCGAGCGCCGCTGGCAGCGTTTCGTCGAGCGAGCGGCCGCGCTGCGTGACACCCGCCACGGCGCGGGCAGCCGCAGCCCGCGGTTCGTCACCCACGCTCATCCGCCGAGCCGCGTCCCGAGCAGCGGCCGTCCATTCAGGAAATCCCGGGCAGACAGCACACGGCCGCCGGGTGGCTGAAGCTCCAGAACCCGGACACTGCCCCGGCTGGCCGCCACGTCGACACCCTCCGGTCCTGTCCGCCAGACCTCCCCAGGCTCGCCGCCGTGCTCGGCAAGCGCCACGGCCCGATGCAGCTTGAGTCGCTCGCCTTGCCAGCCGGTCCAGGCGCCCG
>CAZOSZ010000094.1:0-9719 GCA_964582505.1 uncultured Ectothiorhodospiraceae bacterium
GCGGCCAGGCCGTCGCGGTCCGCCAGGGCCTCCTCGAGCGTGCCCTCCGTGGCGAGCCTGCGCCGGGCGCCGAACACCCTGTCGCGCGTGTTCCGCCCCAGGCTGGCGCGCAGCACTTCCGGCGAAGCCGGCAACGCCACGTCGAAGGCCTCCATGGCATCCGCGTGGCGCACGTGCCAGCCGCGCCTGCGCCCGGCCACCCGCAGCTGGCGGAACGTGGCGCCCTGCACGACGCAGTTGGCCACCACCATCTCGTCCCAGTCGGGCAGGTCGAGCAAGGTCTCGACCAGCGCGTCCGCGGCCCGCTCCGCCCAGTCCGCGTCCAGCACGAAACCCATGTACTCAGACATTGCCACACCCGCCTGCCGCCAGACATTGCCCACCAGCTCCAGGCGCCGGCCCCTGAAGCCCGGGCGCACCACCACGTCGCGCAGGAACACCGCCGCCGCGCCGACCAGTTTCTCGCCGGCTGATACCGTGAAAAACCGCGGCTGCAGGCCGAAGCGCGCCTCGTGATGCGCCAGCCAGGTGGCGAGCCAGTCCCACGACAGGAACAACGGATCCGCGTCGGAACGGGCCAGCAGCGACTGCCAGGGCGCGCGGGATGCCAGAAACTGCTCCCGGCTCCATTCGCCGGTCGACAGCACGGGCGGCGGGGTCGGGTAACGGCCGTCGGACCAGGGAGAATCAGCCGTCATGAAAGTCGCTGGCGCTGCGCTGAGGTGTGCGGCGGCCCGTTCGGGCGGGATCAGCGTGCTCCCTTGCGCCACAGGACCACTTCGGCGGTCTGCAACAGGATGATCAAGTCGAACAGCAGCGTCTTGTTCTTGACGTAGTAGAGGTCGTACTGGAGCTTCTCCAGCGCGTCGTGCTCGGAGGCGCCGTACGGATAACACAGCTGCGCCCAGCCGGTGATGCCCGGCTTCACGCAGTGGCGCTCGCGGTAATAGGGGATCTTCTTCGACAGCTGCGCGACGAATTCCGGGCGCTCCGGCCTGGGGCCGACGAAGCTCATCTCGCCTTTCAGCACGTTGATCAGCTGCGGCAGCTCGTCGAGCCGGGTGCGGCGGATCACGGACCCGACATGGGTGACGCGCGGATCGTCCGCCGTCGCCCACTGCGCGCCGTTCTGCTCCGCATCGTTCTGCATGCTGCGGAACTTGTACAGCGTGAAAGGCTGGCCTTCCATGCCGACGCGCTGCTGGTGGTAGAAGATCGGCCCCTTGAAGCCCGACTCCACCCAGATGGCCAAGGCGGTCAGCAGCATCAGCGGCATGGCCAGAAGCAGCAGCAGGCCCGCGGCCAGCAGGTCGAAGATTCGCGTCCCCAGCCGGGAAAGGCCGCGCGGGTTGATGCCCTCGGAGAATATCAGCCAGCTCGGATAGAGCATCGACAGCTCGACCTTGCCGGACTCGCGCTCGACGAAAGTCAGCACGTCGGTCACCGGCACGCCGGCCATCCGGCACTCGAGCAACTGCTCGACCGGCAGGCCGCGCCGGCGGTCGTCCATCGCCACCACCACCTCGTCGACGTCGTTGGCCAGCACGAAGGCGCGCAGGTCCTCCGGCGGCCGCAGGCACAACTCCGGAGCCACGCGGCGCGTGCCGCCCTCGGTGTTGACGTACCCCACGACCTGGAAGCCGCGCAGGTCCTGCCGGACGCGCACGTCGCGCAGCTCCGCCGCGCGCTCGCCGCAGCCATAGACCACCACGCGGCGCGCAAACCGCTCGCGGCCCAGAGCGAGCACGAACAGCACCCGCGACAGGCCGAGCGCCGGCATGGCCACCAGGAAGGTCAGGCCGAGCGTCGCCCGGCCCAGCCGCAGTCCCTCGGTCACGAACATCAGCACGGCCATCGCCGCCGCGCCGATCAAAAAGCCGATCAGCACCCGCGCCAGCACGGCCGAAGTGCGCTGGTCGAGGCGCCGGTTGTACAGGCCCATGGCGACGAAGCAGGCCATGGTGGTGGTGGCAAACACCACCGACTCGAGCAGCACCGAACCGAGCGTTGCGTTCAGCGCCGCCATGTCGCCGGCGAACCAGATCCATCCCGCGACGTGCATCGAGGCCGCCAGGATCAGCCAGTCCACCAGCGCCAGCAGCGCGATGCGGAAATCGACGTTGTTGCCCAGCAGCCGGATGGAACTGCGGGAGATCCGCCACGCCCCGTTGCGTGAGCTGGAGACGGGCGGAATGAGGTCCGACTGGGTGCTCACGGATTGCAGCCTGCGGCCTGGCCTGGGGGGGGAGTCATGATCTGCAAGCCTAGCAACGCTCCTTGCATCCACAGCGTGATCCCTTTCACAAACGTCCACCTGCGGCATGCGTGAGCCATTCACTGAGTGCTTCCCGTATACACGCTCCACGCCGGCATCTGGTTCCCCACTGCCGGGCCCGGCCACCACGGCACCCGCGACGGCCGTGATCGATAGCCGTCCGGCAGGACACGCGACCCCGCGCTTTCCCTCGACGCAGGGGAGCCAATGTATAACAGAAACCCGCTCACTTATCAGTTCGTTCCGTGTACCTTTGGTGCCAGTCCAATTCGCCGCACTTATGTCAAATCGACGCAACGTCCTGCCACGGCGCATCGACACTGATCCCCACCTCTGCCCCCAGGAGCCGAGCTGTCCATGTCCACCGGCGCCGCCCCCGTGACGGAGACTGTCGACGCTGTGGTTGTCGGCGCCGGGGTCGTCGGGCTGGCCGTCGCGCGGGCGCTGGCCGTCGCCGGGCTGGAGACCGTTGTGGTTGAACGGAACCGCACCATCGGCGAGGAGACCTCGTCGCGCAATTCCGGGGTCATTCATGCCGGACTGTATTACCCGCCGGGCAGTCACAAGGTGCGCCTGTGCGTGCGCGGCCGCGAGCTGCTGTACGACTATTGCCAGGCCCGGGGCGTCGCCCATCGCCGCTGCGGCAAGCTGGTGGTGGCCGGTGAAGCGCAGCTCGAGGCACTGCGGACGCTGCTGGCCAAGGGACTCGACAACGGCGTGGCCGACCTGCAGTGGCTCGACGGGGACGAAGCGCGCGCGCTGGAGCCCTCGCTGCGCTGCGCGGCCGCCCTGCACTCGCCCTCGAGCGGCATCCTCGACGTGCACGAGCTGATGACCGCCCTGCTAGGCGATCTCGAGGCGGCCGGCGGCGTGCTGGCGGCCGGCTCCGAGGTCACGCGGCTGCGCTGCGCGCCCGGCGGGCTGGAAGTGGAAATCGCCAGCGAAGGGGAGGCCAGCACGCTGCTTGCCGGGAGGGTGGTCAACGCGGCGGGGCTCGGGGCCGTCGAGTTGGCGCACCGCACTGAGGGCTATCCTGCCGGCCGCATCCCGCGCCTGCATCTGGCCAAGGGCAGTTATTTCTCCTGCCCGGGACGGCCGTTTCGCCGCCTGGTCTACCCGCTGCCCGACTACGCCAGTCTCGGCATTCACGCCGGCCTGGACCTGGCCGGCAACGTCCGCTTCGGGCCGGACGTCGAGTGGGTCGCGGCAATCGACTACGCGGTCGACCCCGAGCGTGCCGCGCACTTCGGCGCCGCGATCCGGGCGTTCTGGCCGGCGCTCGACGAGGCGCGGCTGCAGCCTGACTTCGCCGGGATCCGCCCGAAACTGGTCGGCCCCGGCGAGCCGCCGGCCGATTTTCTCATCGCAGGCCCGGACGAGCACGGCATCGCGGGGCTGGTGACGCTGCTCGGCATCGAGTCGCCGGGACTGACGGCCGCCCTCGCGCTGGGCGAGCAGGTCTGCGAGACGCTGGGCCTCAGCCGCGGGTGCTGAGCCGCAGCTTGCGGCCGTGAAAGGCCTCGGCCAGGCCGCTCGGCGCGCGACACTCCAGGCCGCGCAGCCGCAAGATCGCGAGGAAGGTTTCGCGGTCGAACCAGTCGCGCGATCGCTGCGACGCATGGCATTCCAGCAACGTCTCGATCTTGCGCTCCGCGGTCTCGCGCTCGAGCGGCACGTAGACATTGGGCAGCCCCAGCCCGCCGTCCCACTTGGGCACTTCGTACTCGAGCAGCAGCTGGTCGCGAAACACCGTCCAGGCCAGCTCACTGGCGATCCGGTGGTCCTGGTGCCGGTCGTCGCGCTCGTGGGTGAACACCAGATCCGGCGCGGGCAAGCCCTTGAGCGTCTCGAAGAACGCCTTGAGCGCCGCGTACTCGCCCGGCATGGCGCCGTCGGTGAACTTGCCATATTTCAGCCGGCCGCGCTGCGCCGGGCTCACCAGCCGCGCCATCGCCTGCTCGCTTTCGGCACGCCGCGTGACATCGCCGCTCAGGATGACCCAGTCGATGGCCGCGATCCGGCCGGCATCCTGCAGCGCGAGAAGCGTGCCGCCGCAGCCGATCTCGATGTCGTCGCAGTGCGCGCCGATGCACAGCACGCGCAGCTGCCGGTCGGGCGCGCCGTCGAGCAGAAGTTCGAGCACCCGCGGCGCCCCTCAGCCCGGATTCCGCGCGTGGCGCCGCCACACCATCCAGGGGCAGTCGCCCCGGGCTTCCATGCGGTCGAACTCGATCTTGTCCTTGAAGGTGTCCATGCACTGCCAGAAGCCGCCCCACTGGAAGGTGCTCAGCCGGCGCTGCTCGATCAGCCGGCGAAACGGCGCCTCGACCAGCTCCTCGCCGTCCTCGATGTAGTCGAAGATCTCCGGGCGGAAGATGAAATAGCCGCCGTTCACCCAAATCGGCTGGTCCGTCATGGTGCCGATCCCGGTCACCACGCCGTGCTCGTCGGCCTGGGTGGCGTGGAAGCTCTGCGCGCTGCGCACCGTGGCGAAATCGGTGATCATCCCGCTGGCCGCGAAGCGCTCGAGCTGCCGGTCGAGCGGCACGTCGGACAGGCCGTCGGCGTAGTTGGCCAGGAACATGTCCTCGCCCGCGACGTACTGGCGCGCGCGCAGCAGCCGCTGTCCGATATTGCTGTGCAGGCCGGTGTCGACGAAAGTGATCTTCCAGTCGTCGAGGTCGTGGCTGTGCAGCTCGACCCGCCGGTCGGCCGCGTGCAGCGTGAAGTCGTTGGTCATCGCCTCCTCGTAGCGAAGGAAGTACTCGCGGATCATGTCGCCGCGGTAGCCCAGGCAGAGCACGAACTCGGTGTGGCCGTAATGCGCGTAGTAACGCATCAGGTGCCACAGGATCGGGCGGTAGCCGATGTTCACCAGCGGCTTCGGAATGGTGTCCGAATGCTCGCGCAGGCGCGTCCCCAGCCCCCCGCAGAACAGCACGACCTTCACGATCCCTCCCCCCGGCCAGTCCCTGGTTCCTGCATGGCCTCGAGCAGCCCGGCCGTCTCCAGCGCAGTGGCCGCGGCCTCGATCCCGGGAAACGGTATGCCAGAGCGCGCGGCGATCGCAAGCAGATCGCGGCTGCCGTCCGCCTGGTTGAGGACCCACAGCAGCGCCTGCTGGAAGTCACCCGGCGCGCGTCCGCCCAGGCTGCCGTACAGGCCGCGCCGGCCGAGTTGCGGCTCGCCCCTGGGCGAGAGATTGCGGCAGCTCCGATTCGCGTCCAGCACGTCCAGCAGCCGGGCCAGCGCGCCGATCGATTCCGCCAGGCAGCCGGCATCGAGCAGCTCCGGGGCGTCGGCCGAGCTGTGGTACTCGGGATAGGCGCCGTTGGGCGAGCGCGTCAGCCGGCCCACCGGCAGGTCGAATCCGGGCGAGCAGAACTGGCGCTCGTCATAGCCGTAGGGCTCGAAGGCGGTCAGCCTTGCCGCCGGCGAACAGCGCGGCAGCACTTCCCGCGCAGCGCGATCCACGACCGCGTCGCCGCGGCGCGAGGCCTTGTAGGTCAGCGGGCCGGGATCGCCGAGCAGGCCGATCACCAGCCCATGGGCGATGCCGTTGAGCCGCGCCTCGTTGGCGGCCAGCCAGGTGAGCGAGCCGATTGTGCCGGGACCGAACACCAGGCGATAGGACAGCCGCGGAGCGCAGCGGCCGAGCTCGCGCGCCAGCAGCGCGCCCACCGCAATCCCCGTGAGGTTGTCGTTGGCCAGCGACGGATGGCAGGTGTGCGTGTAGAGCAGCACCTCGCGCGGCGAGCGGCCCGGGATCCGCGCCTCGGCATAGCTCAGGCTGCCCGGCTCGAGCGTCGTGTCCACGCAGACTTCGTACTCGCCCGGCCGCAGGCCCTCGAGATCGCGATGCCGCAGGCAGAAACCCCAGCCCTCGCGGTAGTAGCTGGTGCGGTACGGAATCCATTCCGGCTGCTCCGGCAGCGAATGCAGGTGCGGGCGCAGCGCCTCGAGCGAGAGCCGGCCGCGAAACGGCGTCGAGTAGCTCACCAGGTGCAGCGAGTGCGCGGCGAAATCCACGACAGTGTTGCCGCGGGCGTCGCGGATCCAGGCCTCGCGCACGTTCCATTCGCGCGGTACCTGCCAGTCGAACACGGGCGTGCCGCTGGGCACCTCGTGGCGCTCGAGGACGGCGATCTCGCCGATCCGGTCGAGCGTGCGGCGCACGCCATCGCCGGTGAGGCTGCGGCAGATCGGGTAGAGCTCCCCGATCAGGTCCAGCGCCTCGCCCGCCAGCCGCCGGCAGCGGTCCGGGTCGCCGAAGGCCCGTGTAAACGGCAGTGGGTGCGCCATCGCCTCGTTCATGGCGCATCCATCCCGCGAAACCGCGCCACGTGCGCCGCCGGGTCGAAGTCCGGACAGTCGCGGTCCCGCGCGGAGATCGCCGCCACCGGCAGCGGCCACTCGATGCCGAAGGCCGGATCGTTCCAGCGCACCCCGTCGGCCAGCTCGGGCGCATGGACGTCGCTCATCAGGTACAGCACCCGCGTGTCGTCCTCGAGCGTCTGGAAGCCGTGCGCCACGCCCGGCGGAATGTAGACCGCGTTGCCCCGCGCGGCATCGAGCCGCAGCGCGAAGTGCGCCAGGTAGCTGGCCGAGTCCGGCCGCAGATCGAGCATCACGTCGTGCACCGCGCCCGTTTCGCAACGCACCAGCTTGCCCTCGCGCGACGGCGGCCGCTGGAAGTGCAGGCCGCGCAGCGTGCCGCGGACGGGACTGTGCGACACGCTGGCCTGGACGATCTGCCCGGGCAGGCCGGCGGCAGCAAACTCCCGCGCGCACCAGCTCCTGGCGAAGTACCCGCGCGCGTCGGACTGGGGCTCGAGCTCCACTTCGACGGCGCCAGCGATCGGGGTGTCGCGAAAATGCATGCCATCAGGTCCAGCAAAGCTCTTCGTCGAGCTGGCCGGTGGCCAGCAGGTACTGCAGCTGCCTGAGCCGCGTATAGGCGCGGAAGCGATAGGTCTGGTCATCCAGGCCGATGCGCCGGTACAGCGCGTGCAGCTGTGCTGCGCCTTCGCGCGCCGTGTGGCGACAGCGAAATCCGGGCAGCTCCGCGGCGATGCGATCGAAGCTCACGCGGTAGCTGCGGTGATCGCCCGAACTCGGCCCGGTGCTGAGCTCGCAGCCGGGAAACTCCGCGGCGACGATCCCGGCGATCTCGCGGATGCGGAAGTTCTCGTCGCTGCGCCCGACGTTGAAGATTCTGCCGCGCACGGTCTCCGCCGGCGCCCGCAGCGCCCGGTAGATCGACTCGCAGGCGTCCTCGACGTGCAGCAGCGGCCGCCAGGGGCTGCCGTCGCTGGTCATCGCGATGCGCTGGGTGGTCCAGGCGAGCGCGGCAAGGTCGTTGAGCACGATGTCGAAGCGCATCCGCGGCGAGGGGCCGTAGCAGGTCGCGTTGCGCAGGAATACCGGGCAGAAGTCCTCGCCGGCCATCGCGCCCAGGTCGCGCTCCACCAGCACCTTGCACTCGGCGTAGGCGGTCTGCGGGTTGACCGGCCAAGTCTCGTCGAGAAACTCGCCGTTGCCGGCGCCATAGACGCTGCACGAGGAGGTGTAGACGAATCGCCGGATGCCCGCGCGGCGCGCCGTCTCGGCCAGCCGGACCGAGCCGAGATGATTGATCCGGTGGGTGACTTCCGGGCGGTTCTGCCCCAGCGGATCATTCGACAGTTCCGCGAGGTGGGCCACGGCCTCGCAGCCGCGCAGGTCGTCGGCCGTGACCGCGCGCAGGTCCTTGTTCAGGGTGGGCGGCGAGCGCGGCATGCGGCGGTTGTCGGTGTACAGCCAGCCGTCCCGGTAGTACCCGGCATCCAGCCCGCGCACCTCGAGGCCGCGCTCCGCCAGGTATGGCGCGAGCACCGCCCCGATATAGCCGTCGACTCCTGTGACGAATACCTTCAACTGGCGCCCCGCAAAGCTTGACCCGCGTCGCATTATCCGGCGCGAACGGGCCCATACTATCTGCTAAGGTGCGTCAAAAGTTTGACGGACTCCACGCTTATCGCCGCCCCCGGGACGGGGGCGAGCGACGGTCGTCGTGCAAGGAGCCAGGAACCCGCCGGATGACCCACGCCGCCCCCGCCGCCGCTGTCGAGGATCACACGGCCTGCTGCCGCTTCTGCGGTCACGCGCTGCGCTTCACGCTGGTCGATCTGGGCATGTCGCCGCTGTGCCAGACACACATCACGCCGGAGCAGCTCGGCCGGATGGAGCCTTTCTATCCGCTGCATGCGCGGGTCTGCGGCCACTGCTTCCTGGTGCAGCTCGAGGAGTTCGTCGCGCCCGGCGAGATCTTTTCCGAGTACGCCTATTTCTCCTCCTACACCGACTCCTGGGTGGAGCACGCCCGGCGCTACTGCGAACAGATGCGCGAGCGGCTTGCGCTGGGCGCGCACAGCCGGGTGGTGGAGATCGCCAGCAACGACGGCTACCTGCTGCAGCACTTCCTCGCCATGGGCATCCCGGTGCTCGGCGTCGAGCCGGCCGCCAACGTGGCGGCGGCGGCGCGCGCCCGAGGCATCCCCAGCGTAGTCGAGTTCTTCGGCCGGCAGACCGCCACCAGGCTGCGTGCCGAGCACGGTCCCGCGGACCTTCTGCTCGGCAACAACGTGCTGGCGCACGTGCCCGGGCTGAACGACTTCGTCGCCGGGATGAAGCTGCTGCTGGGCGAACATGGCGTGATCACCATGGAGTTCCCGCACCTGCAGAAGCTCATGGACGGCAACCAGTTCGACACCATCTACCACGAGCACTTCAGCTACTTCTCGCTGCTCACCGTCGAGCAGGTGTTCGCCGCGCACGGCCTGGTGCTGTTCGACGTCGAGGAGCTGCCCACCCACGGCGGCTCGCTGCGCATCTACGCCCGCCACGCGCAGGACGACTCCCGGCCGGTCGGGCCACGGGTCGAGGCACTGCGCGCCCGCGAGCTGGCCGAGGGCTATGCCACGCTGGAGAAATACGGCGCCTTCGGCGAGCAGGTCAAGGAGACCAAGCGGCGCATCCTCGAATTTTTGATCGGCGCGAAGCGCGCCGGGAAGTCGATCGCGGGCTACGGCGCGCCCGGCAAGGGCAACACCCTGCTGAACTATTGCGGCATCCGCACCGATTTCCTCGACTTCACGGTGGATCGCAATCCCTACAAGCAGGGCAAGTTCACTCCGGGCACGCGCATCCCGATCCTGGCGCCGGAAGTGATCGCTGAGCGGCGCCCGGATTATCTGTTCGTGCTGCCCTGGAACCTGTTCGACGAGATCGTCGCGCAGTGCGAGTACGTGCGCGAATGGGGCGGCCGCTTCGTCGCGCCGATCCCGACGCTGCGGGTGGTCTGAGCATGGCCGCGCCGCAGTTCCTGCTCACCGGGGCCTCGTCGGGCATCGGCGCGGCGATTGCCGCGAGCCTGGCGGGCTCCGGCCGGCGCGTGCTGGCCGTC
>CAZOSZ010000095.1:0-9703 GCA_964582505.1 uncultured Ectothiorhodospiraceae bacterium
CGCGGCTGAAGCCGCTCCTACGGCACGCGGCTCAGACACTGAAATCCGCGGCCAGGCCCTTCTGTGCCTCGCGGATGACCAAAAACGCGTCCCTGAGCGCCGAGCGCTCGGCATGGCTGATGGCCCGCGGGTCGAGGTGGTTGTGGGGTGTCTCGCCGCGCCGAAGCTGGTCGGCATGCAGCTGCACCCGCAGTCCACTCAGCAGGTGGTGGGCGCCGGACAGCCGGTCGGCATCGCGCCGGCTGAGCTGCTCGGTCTCGACCAGCCGCGCGATGCGCTCCTGGGTCGCGGGCGCGGTGATGCCGGCCTGAAGGGCGCGCACCCGCACCAGGTCGGTGAGCGGCATCAGCCCGCTGGCCTTGATCTCCAGGGTTTCGCGGTGCTCGCCCTTGCTCTCCAGCACGAAACGGCGGAAGAAACCGAGCGGCACGTCGTAGCCGGATGCCTGTTTCGCCAGCGTGGCGAGAAAGATGCCCTTGCCCTTGCCGGTCCCGCAGGCCCCCAGTGCCGCGATGATGCGAGCGGCGAGCGCATGGTCGCCGCACACCGGGCGCAGGTCGAAGAAGATGCTGACCCGCAGCACCGCCTCCGGATCCGGGACGCTGGCCCAGTCGGAGAAATGCTTCACCCAGCCGGACAAGGGCTGTCGCCAGTCGTCGGTGGTGGCCATGATCTTGCCCGGGCAGTAGGGATAGCCACAGGCGTCCAGGCCGTCGCAGACGAACTTGGCCAGCTTGCGGAAGTACTTGTCGGCGGCGGGCGGCGCGTCGTCGGCGTACACCAGGCCATTGTCCTGGTCGGTCTTGAGGCTTTGCTCCTCGCGGGCCTGCGAGCCGAAAGACAGCCACGCAAAGGCCGACGGGGCAGGGCCGAGGTGCTCCTCGGCCAGCCCCACGAGGCGGCGGGTGACGGCGTCGCTGATGGTGGTCAGCACCTTCGGCACCTGCTCGGCGCGCATCCCCGAGGCGAGCACCAGCTCGAACAGCTTCGGGATGCGCCGGCAGACCTCGACCAGTCCCTCGACCGACGCCTGCCGCTGGATCTGAACGGCGAGATAGAGCGGGTGCTGGGTCTGCAGGGTCATCAGCTCGCGGGTGGTGACCATGCCGATCACCCGGCCGTCGCGGGTCAACGGCAGGTGATGGATGCCGCGCCCGGCCATCGCCAGGATCCCGTCGAGCACCGGGCTCGAGACGTCGAGTGTCAGCGGCTCGGCGGTCATGATCGAGGCGACCGTTTCGGCCGGGTCACGCCCCTGGGCGACCACGCGGTTGCGCAGGTCCCGGTCGGTGACGATGCCCAACAGCGCCTCACCCTCGGTGACGAGCAGCGAGGAGATGCCGAGCTCCGACATCTTGTGCGCCGCGTCCACGATGCGCGTGTCCGGCGCCACGCCGACCGGCTCGCGGCGCGTCAGCTCGCCCATCGGGGTCATGAACAGCGTCTGCCCGCCGCCGCCGCGCGGCTGCAGGGCCACGGTCAGCCGGTCCTCCAGGCTGCGGATGTAGAAGGTGTCGAACTCCGGTGAGCTTCCCCGCAGCTCGTCGAAGGCAGCCCGTGGCATGGTCCAGACCTGGCCGTCCTCGATCAGTGTGACCCGGAAGCGCACCGGCTTGCCCGTCAGCAGCGACTGCAGCCCGAAGCTCTCGCCCTCGCCGTAGCGACCCACCAGACTGCCGCGCCGGTCGTGGGCCTCCACGGCACCGTGCCGGATCAAGTGGAGCGTGTCGTTCTTCGCGCCGATCCCCAGCAGCACCGCGCCCTTGTCGTGGTGGGAGACCTCGAATGCGGCGGCGGCGCGCCGGCGCAGCTCCGGCTCCAGCAGGTCGAAGGGCGGCGTGGCCTGGAGGAAGGTCTCGACTTCAGCCAGGGGCGTGCTCATGCGGGCGATCATACCGCCAATGCACGGCGGGAGCCGCCCTGGCGCGGCCCGGACCCTATAATGCCGGCAGGTCGAAACCGCAGCAGGAATCCGCATGTCCGATGCCCCCAAGCCCCGTTTTCGCCGCGTGGTGCGACGCCATCGCCCCGCCGAGCGCGAGCGGCCGCGATTCCCAAGGCCGGGCGAGCTGTGGGAGATGCTGCGCTCCTATTTCGGCCTGGGACGCGCGGCCCCGCCCGAAGCGATTGCCGACGCTGCGGCACTGGGCCGCTTCCTCGGCACGCGCGCCAGCTTCATTGCGCAAACCTCGCTGTACGGCTACCTGCGGACCCGCACCGGGATGCGTTATCCGGAGTTGTTCGACGACGATCCCTTCGTCGAAGGCATCAATATCGCCAAGTGGCACACCTGGCTCGACTGCCTCGCCGACCTGTCCGTCTATGCGGGCAGCCGACTGGCGCAGCAGGCGCCGCAGGAGCTGCCGCGCATCGCGGGCATGATCAACGCGCTGGTGGACGACATCCTGGAGCGCACCGGCACGCCCGCAGATGCCGGCGGCGAGTTCGCCGAGCATGCCGCGCAGGTGCGCGAACGGCTGGCACGCACTGACTGGCTGGCGGTGGGCGAGGGCGAGGCGGCCTTCTCGGCGAGCCCGGCCTCGGTGGTGAAATGGTCGCCGGTGATCGACGAGCTCAAGGAGCTTGACGAGGAGATCGTCATCAACTCGGTGCGCTTCCGCTGGCAGGAAGTGCGCCGCGACTTTGCCCGGCACCTCGACGTGCAGGCCGTGATCGCCTCGCTGCCGGAGCCGGACCCGGGCCAGGGCCAGGTATGAACAGGCGCTAGTTGGTGAACTGGCGGCCGATGTGATAGATCCCCTGCGCGATCTGGCCCTCGAGCGGGAAAGACAGCATTCCCATCACCCCGTAACCCAGCATCCACGGCATGACGTAGAAGCGGAACATGAAGAAGAACCACGCCACGTACAACGGCACCATGGGGGCGATCAGAAACGCCGGAGTAATCGGCTTGAACAGCCGGATCAGCGGGTCGGTGACGCGGATGAAGAAGCGGCTGAAGAAAAACTTGCTGTTTTCCGGCAGGAACAGGCGCATCCCGAAGCGGCCGATCAGCGTCCACATGATCATGCCGAGGACGTAGTCGAGCGCAACCGCCCAGACCGGTATTCCCTGGATCATCAAGCCACTCCGTAGATCACCGTGCTGCAAGCCCGGACTGCGGCGTCCGCCCCGGGCTCGCAGCCGGAATTCTCTCATACAAAAATGAGCCGGGGCGAGTTGCCTCGCCCCGGCACTTTCGTCTTGACCCGCTCGCGTCATGCGAGCGGGTCGCCCGGGTCACTTCATCAGGCCCAGGATCGTTTCGCCGCTCGGGATGCGCACCTCGTCGACCATGCGCTGGGTCTCCTCATCCGGCGCGGGCGTGAGCAGAGTCACGACCACCATTGCGATGAGGCTCGCGGTCATGCCGACCATGCCGAAGCGCAGGTCGTTCATGCCGAGCCACGGCTGCGCGAGGCCATACCAGGCTTCCGGGTTGCGTACGGCAAGCAGATACCACCAGCCCGCGGCCAGGCCGACCACCATGCCGGCGATCGCCCCCGCGCGATTGGCGCGTTTCCACCACACGCCCAGCACCAGCGGGAAGAACAGGCCCGACATCGCGAAGCAGAATGCCCACGCGACCGCGCCCAGAATCCCCGTGAGCCTGAAGCTCGCGACGATGGCGCCGGCCGCACCGATGGCGAGCAGCAGGATGCGGGCGGTCAACAAGCGCTTCTTGGTCTCGGCCTTCGGGTCGATGATCTTGTAGTACAGGTCATGCGACAGGGCATTGGCCATCGCCAGCAGCAGGCCGTCGGCGGTGGACATCGCTGCGGCCATGCCGCCGGCGGCGACCAGGCCGGAGATCACGTAGGGCAGCCCGGCGAATTCCGGCGTGGCCAGCACGATGATGTCCGGGTTGAGGAAGAACTCGTTGACCCCGACGAGTCCGTCGCCGTTCTGGTCGATGACCCTGAGCAGTCCGATCTCGCTCCAGCGCGCCACCCACTCCAGCGACAGCACGTCCGCGATCGGCTTGCCGATGATCGAGGTGGGCAGGGTCGGATCGAGCAGCTGCAGCTTGCTGAACGTCGCCAGCGCGGGCGCCGAGTGGTACAGCAGGAAGATGAAGAACAGCGACCAGGCCACCGAGTTGCGGGCATCCCGCACCGTCGGGGTGGTGAAGTAACGCATCAGGATGTGCGGCAGCGAGGCCGTGCCGATCATCATGCACGCCACCAAGGTCACGAACTGCCAGGCCGCCAGCGCGCCCTCACGCGGCGTCGCGTGCAGCGTGGTCAGCGCCCCCAGTCCCGGGACCGCCTCCAGCGGCGGGGTACCGACCCCGAGCAGGGGCTCCAGCTCCATGATGCGCTGTACCGCCGGACCGTACATGTACTGCGGCAGCCAGCCGAAGCCCTGCACGCCCGACATCCAGGTGATCGGGATCAGGTAGGCGATGATCAGCACGATGTACTGCGCCACCTGGGTCCATGTCACCGCGCGCATCCCGCCGAGCATCGAGCAGACCAGGATGCCCGCCAGGCCGAACCACACCCCCACTTCGAAGGGAATCAGCAACGCGCGCGCTGCGATGGTCCCGGTGGCGGTGATCTGCGCCGTCACGTAGGTGAAGGAGGCGACCACCAGCACCACGACCGCGCAGAAGCGCGAGAACTTGCCGCCGTAGCGCGTGCCGATGAAGTCCGGCACGGTGTAGCAGCCGAACTTGCGCAGGTACGGCGCCATCAGCGTTGCCACCAGGATGTAGCCGCCGGTCCAGCCCACTACGAAGGCCAGATAGCCGTGCCCGGCCATGAACACGCCGCCGGCCATCGCCACGAAGGACGCGCCTGACATCCAGTCGGCCGCCGTCGCCATGCCGTTGAACACCGGCGGGACGCTGCGTCCGGCGACGTAGTAGGCCTCGACCGCCATGGTGCGCGAGAGGATGCCGATGAACGCGTAGATGGCGATCGTGAAGGCGACGAACAGGATGCCGATCACGTCGGCGCCCAGGCCGAACCTCTCCAGGATGGCCATCAACGCGAAGAACGCGAGGAAGCCGCCGGTGTAGACCCCGTAGATCTTGGGGAGATTCTCGATGAAGGTCTTGCCTTCCCATTGCATTTTCATGTCCCGTCCCCCCTCAGTTCTGTTCTTCAGCCACGCCGTACTTGACGTCGATGGCGTGCTGCTGGCGGTTGAACAGGAACAACTGCACCACGAAGATGATCAGCGAGCCCTGCGCGGCGAAGTAATAGCCCAGCGGCCAGCCGAGGAAATTGATGGTGTTCAGGTCCACGGCAAACCAGTGGACCCCGTAGGAGAAAATGAACCAGACGATCAGGTGGATGATCATCAGGGTACGCGTGGCGCGCCAATGCGCGGCACGGTTTTCGGCACTGAGTTGAGACACTGCGTTTCCTCCCTCGGACTGGGAACGAATCCGTCGCCAGGTCTTGTCTATGTTGTTCGGGCGCACGGACCTCGCCGGACACCCGTCTGGACTTCTTCCCTGGATCAGTTCGCAGAACCTAGCAGTGCGCCCTGGGGTTGTCGCTGCGACCTTAGTCGCAACCCGCGGGTCGGTCCCCGGGGCGGGCGGCCCGCTTTCTTGCGGCGGCCGTTCTGGTTAGCATCGGGCGGTCCGGACCGGCCCTGACCCTAAGCAAACTGACCGGCCGGGCGGGGAGGAGCGCGGATGCTCGAGACCTGGGTCCCCCCGGTCGTGGCGCTGGCGTATGCCGTATTGCTGTTCCTGGTGGCCTATTTCGGTGACCGGATGCACCGTCTCGGCCGCTATATGCCTACGCCGATCGTCTACAGCCTGGCCCTGGGCGTGTATTGCACCTCCTGGACCTTCTTCGGCGCGGTCGGCATGGCCGCCTCGCGGGGCTGGGACTTCCTGGCCATCTACCTCGGGCCGATCATTGTGTTCCTGCTGTTGACCCGGCTGCCGGCGCGGATCGTCGCGGTCAGCAAGCAGCAAAGCATCACCTCGGTGGCGGACTTCATCGCCGCCCGCTACGGCAAGGTCCAGGGAATCGCCGCGCTGGCCTCGGTCATGGCCCTGGTCACGGTGCTTCCTTATATTGCACTGCAACTCAAGGCGGTTTCCGGCAGCTACAGCCTGATCACCGGCGGCGCGGGAATGGATGTCCTGCCGCGGGTCGGCCAGGACGCCGGGTTGGTCGCGGCGGCGCTGCTCGCGGTGTTCACCATCCTGTTCGGCACCCGCCAGGTGGACTCGACCGAGAGCCACCGGGGCATGGTACTGGCGGTTGCCTTCGAGTCGGCCGTCAAGCTGGTGGCCTTCCTGGCGGTCGGGCTGTGGGTGGTCTACGGGATGTTCCGCGGCCCGCTGTCGCTGTACCGGGCCTCACAGGCCGACGCAGAGGTGATCCGGCTCTTCTCCAACGCCACCTTCGGTCACAACTTTCTGGTGCTGACGGTGCTGTCGATGCTGGCGATCCTCTGCCTGCCGCGGCAATTCCATGTCGCCGTGGTCGAGAACACCAGCCCGCGCGACCTGGCGCTGGCGCGCTGGGCCTTTCCGATCTACCTGGCGCTGTTCACCCTGTTCGTGGTGCCGATCGCTGCGGCCGGGATCATCACCCAGGGGGGCGCCAACGCCGACGGCTTCCTGCTGAACCTGCCGATGGCCGGCGGTCAGGACGGCCTGGCGCTGCTGGCCTTTCTCGGCGGCTTCTCCGCCGCAACCGGCATGGTGATCGTTGCGACCATCGCCTGCAGCACCATGTTGTGCAACGAGGTGGTGATGCCCGCGCTGGTCAAGCTGCGTGGCGAGGAGGTGTCGCGGCGTCCCGACCTGGCCCGGCTGCTGATCCGCATCCGCAGGGTGCTGATCGTCGGGATCCTGCTGTTGGCCTGGCTTGCCTACCGGGTGATCGGCATGTACGGCGCGCTGGCCTCGATCGGCCTGCTGTCGTTCGCGCTGGCCGCGCAGTTCGGCCCGGCGATGCTCGGCGGCCTGTACTGGCGGCGGGCGACGCGCGCCGGCGCGGTGGCGGGCATGTCGGCCGGCTTTGTGATCTGGATCTGGACCCTGCTGATCCCGGCCTTTGCACGGACCGGCTGGCTGCCCCACGGCCTGGTGAGCGAGGGGCCGTTCGGCCTCGCCTGGCTGAGTCCCTACGCGCTGTTCGGTTTCAACGGCCTGGATCCCGTCACTCACGGCACCCTATGGAGCCTGGGGGCCAACATTGCCTGTTTCGTCGGCGTGTCCTTGCTGACGGTGCCGCGGCTGATGGAGCGGCGCCAGGCGGCGGCCTTCGTCGGCGGCGACAGCGGTGGCCTGCTGCCGGCCAGCACCGAGCGCATCAAGGGCTCGGCCAAGATCGGTGACTTGATGATCCTTGCCGAGCGCTTCATCGGCCGGGACAAGGCAACCGCGGCCTTCGCGGCCCACCTGCGCGAGCGCGGCCTGCCGTTCGCCGAGGGAATGCGGGCGGACCCGCAGGTGCTCGAGCTGACCGAGCGCCTGCTGTCAGGGGCGATGGGTGCCTCGGCGGCGCGCACAGTGCTGGTCTCGGCACTGAAGGGCGCCGAGTTGCAGATCGAGGACGTCGCCACCATCGTCGGCGAGGCCTCCCTGGTGTCGCGCTTCAACCGCGACCTGCTCGAGACCACCCTGGAGAACGTCGCCGAAGGCATCAGCGTGGTCGACGCCGAAGGCCGGCTGGTCGCCTGGAACCGTCGCTATGCCGAATTGTTCAGCTACCCGGAGCACCTGCTGAGGATCGGCACGCCGGTCGCCGAGTTGATCCGCCACAATGCCAGTGTCGGTCGCTGCGGTCCGGGTGACGTGGAAGTCCACGTGGCAAAGCGCGTCGCGCACCTTGGCCGTGGCAAGTCGCACGTGTTCCAGCGGGTGCGCGACGACGGCCTGGTGATCGAGATGCGTGTCAACCCCCTGCCGGGTGGCGGGTACGTGGCCAGCTTCAGCGACATCACCGCGCACAAGCGTACCGAGGCGGCGCTCAGGGAGAGCGAGCGCAATATCCGCATCTACACCGACAACGTGCCGGTGCTGATCGCCTACGTGGACCGCAACCTGGTCTATCAGTTCGTCAACAAGGCCTACGAGACTTCCGTCGGACTGGATCGCGAGGAGATCTGCGGGCGGCGGGTGGACGAGGTGCTGGGAAGGGAGCGCTTCCTGGAGCGCGAGGCCCATATGGAGGGTGCGCTGGCCGGCATCCGGCAAAGCTTCGAGATCTCGGTCTCCGGCGAGGACGGCCACCTGCGCTACGCCGAGGCGACCTACATCCCGGAGTTCGACGCCGAGGGCGCGGTGCAGGGCTTCTATGCGCTGTTCCACGACATCACCGAAAGGCGCCGCGCCCAGCGGAGCCTGCGGGAGGCCCTGGACACCCTCGAGCAGCGTGTCCAGGACCGTACCCGGGAACTGTCCGAGGTCAACCGCCGGCTGCGCAGCGAGATCGAGCTCAGAAACCGCATCGAGCGGGCGCTGCGCGAGGCCAAGGCCGACGCGGAACTCGCCAACCTGTCGAAGACCCGTTTCCTGGCGGCCGCCAGCCACGACCTGCTGCAGCCCCTGAATGCAGCGCGGCTGTTCACCTCGGCACTCGGCCAGGGGGACCATGAGGGCAAGACGCTGCGCGCCATCGATCGGATCGACAGTTCACTGCGCGCCGCCGAGGAGCTGCTCACCGCGTTGCTGGATATCAGCAAGCTGGACGCCGGCGCGCTCGAGCCGCGCCTGAGCAGCTTCCGCGTGGACGACGTGCTGGCAGGGCTGGGCGTCGAGTTCGGCATCATCGCCCGGGATCGCGGCATCCGTTTGCGCACCGTACCTTGCCGGCTGGCGGTGCGCACCGACCGGCAGTTCCTCAGGCGCATCCTGCAGAACTTTCTGTCGAACGCGCTGCGCTACACGCGGCATGGGCGGGTACTGATCGGCTGCCGGCGTCGCGGCGACGTCCTGTCGATCCAGGTGTTCGACACCGGCCCGGGGATCCCGGCGGAGCACCTCGAAAAGGATATTTTCGAGGAGTTCCGCCGCTTCCAGCCGCGCGACGAGACCGGCACCAAGGGCATGGGCCTCGGGCTGGCGATCGTGGAACGCATGGCGCGGGCGCTGGGGCATCCCGTCCGGGTGCGTTCGGAACTGGGCCGGGGTTCGATGTTCGCGGTCGAGGTGCCGATCTCCGGGCTGCGGGTCCCGGAGGTGGTCCAGTTCGCATCGCCGCGCCCCGCCACCCGGCTCGACGAGGCGCTGGTGCTCTGCCTGGACAACGAGCCCAGCATTCTCGAGGGAATGACCCAGCTGCTGGAGGGCTGGTCCTGCGAGGTGCTCACGGCGGTGGACACGGCCTCGGCGATCGATGCGCTCAACCGGGCCGGCCGCGCGCCCGACCTGCTGCTCGCCGACTTCCACCTGGACGGCAGCGACACCGGCCTGAAGACCATCGACGCGGTCCGCAGCCAGTGGGGCGAGGTGCCGGCGGTGATCATCACCGCCGACTATGGCGAGGAAGTGCGCGACCGGGTGCGCCACGCCGGTTTCGCGATCCTGCGCAAGCCGGTCAAGCCGGCCGCGCTGCGCGCCATCATGAGCCAGCTGCTGCTGGCGCGGCGCTCCGCGGGCACGGCCGGGGACGCCCCCACTGCAGCCGTGGGAGCGGCTTCAGCCGCGAATTGAAGCCGGGGCAGGGGTGGAATCGCGGCTGAAGCCGCTCCTACGGCCGCTCCTACGGCCGCTCCTACGGCC
>CAZOSZ010000096.1:0-9638 GCA_964582505.1 uncultured Ectothiorhodospiraceae bacterium
GCCCCGCCACCCGGGCGCGCAGCAGTTCCGCCGGCGCCTCACAGGCGAGCACGACCGGACGGGCGCCCGCTTGCAGTCCAAGCTCGACGAAAGCGTCGCGCCGATCCGCCTCGAGGAATGCCGCGTCCAGGAGCGTGTTGAAGCCGGCACCGAGCGCGGTGCGCGCGAGCTGCGCCAGCCGGGTGTAGGTGCGCTCAGTGCTGGCCGCGGAGTACAGGCCCTGGCCCACGCCCTCGGGCGCCGCCGCCATGGGATCGAGCCCATGCAGGCGCTTGCGCTCGAGGTCGGAACGCAGCCAGGCGGCCGGCAGGCGGGCCGAGAGGCGCGCTGCGAGCCGGCTCTTGCCGGAGCCGGAATAGCCGGTGGTGATCAGCAGCAGCGGCGGCGGCGGATGGGCATGCCATGCCGCGAGTTCGATGTGCCGCGCCTGGCGCGTGCGCAGCCTCGCCGCCTCGCCGCCCTCGAGCCCTGCCTGTGCCAGCCGGATTCCGTCCACCTTGGCGCGCACCAGGTGCCGATAGACCAGGTACCAGCCGAGCACCGCCAGCCCGTCGTAATCGCCGAGCGCCGCCAGCCAGGCGTTGTAGAACCGCCAGCCCAGCTCGGGTCGCTCGCGGGACTCGAGGTCCATCAGCAGGAAGGCGACTTCGCTCTGCAGGTCGATCCAGCGCAGCGCCGGGTCGAACTCGATGCCGTCGAAAGCCGCGATGCGCTCCGCCAGGCGCACCATGTTGGCAAGATGCAGATCGCCGTGGCCCTCGCGGATGAAGCCGCCGGCAAGGCGTGCATCGAAGAGTGGCGCCAGCTTCGCTGCACGATCAAGCGTCCAGGCTTCCAGCGCCTCGACCCTGGCCGCTGAATGTGCATCGAGCCCCTGATCCTGGAGGGCCCGGAAATTTGCCAGCGGCGGCCGCGCGACGGCCTGCGGGTCGCCGAAGCCGGAGCCGGGCAGGGCGGGAGGCAAGGACCGCTGGAACCGCGCCAGCTCGCGCGCGAATACCACGAGTTCCTCGCCGCCAAGCAATCCGGCCTCGAGCTGCCGGTCAAGCCGCGCATCGTCGGGGAAGCGCCGCATGCGCACCGCGGGTTCGGCACCCTCACCCGGCGGCCCCACACGCCAGCCGTCCGGCGTCTGCCGCGCGCCGAGCACATCGAGATAGATCTCGGGCGCAAGCCGGCGATTCAGCCGCAACTCCTCCTCGCAGAAATGCACCCGGCGTTCGCGCTCGCGGAAATCCAGGAATCCGAGCTCGATGGGCTTCTTGAACTTGCAAGCGAACTCGCCGGCCAGAAACACCCAGGAGATGTGGGTCTCGATCAGCTCGACGCGATCCGCGGGCCAGGGCCAGGCCTGCGGCCTCAGGAGCTGCGCGACGAACTCCGGCGAGGTGTCATGCTGGCTCATCCCCGGGGTAACTCCGGCGGCGTTTCAGTAGTAATAGCGTACCCGGATCCAGCCATTGCTGTTGTCTTCGAGCTGCCCGAAGAAGGTGTGCTCGTGGCGCCCGCCCATCAGGTTGAGCCCCGCGGAGTACAGCCACCGATCGTCGCGCCGCCAGGCAATGCCGGGACGCAGGTACCAGTCCTCGTCACTGGGCGAGACGAACACGAACAGTGAGCTGGTCAGCGTGTCCTGCAGGGCTCGGTAGTTCAGCCGCAGCGTCGCGACGGTTCGCCACTTGTCTCGCTCGAGCTGTGGATCCGGCGAACTGGCCCGCAACGCCCGGTAGTCGAGGACGCGTTCCGCGTAGAGCTGCAAGCCGGCCGTCAGGTTACGGACCCATTCCTGCTCGTAGCCCGCCAGCAGGCGCAGCTCCGAGTTCGGCAGGCGCGGATCGTCGCCGCGGCGCTCCTCGCGCGAGTCGTACCACGCCGCTTCGGCGTTGAAGATACCCTTGTGGAGCGTCGTGCGCAGGCTGGCACCCCAGCTGCTCAGTCGCGGGAATCGCGGTTCGCCGGATTCGCTCACGCCGAGCGGCTGCTTCCAGCGGCCACGATAGCCATACAGCGCGTACTCGGTCGCCGCCACGGTGCGGAACAGGCGCACGGCAAATTCGCCGCCACCCGGTTCGTCGGCGCGGCGCGGTTCGGCTGGCGCCGTGACTTCACCTTGCATCGGGTTCCAGAACGCAAAGCGCTCGCCATAGAGGTAATCGTCCGGGGTGAAGCGCGGCGTCCAGGCAAAGTCGATGTTCAGCAAAGCGGTGAACACGCTGAGGCGCAAGGTGTCGGAGGGGGACTTGAGGTAATCCTCGTCGCGCCCGGCGAAGAACGATATGAAGTCCTTGGGGAACAGGTCGTTGAGGAACAGCAGGTCGCCGGTGCCCCAGGTCAGCACCTGCCGGCCCAGCCTGGCATCCAGTCGCGCCGCAGGGCTGAAGGACAGCGCGAGTTCGCGCAGCTGGCCATCCAGTTCCTCGACCACCTGGTCGCGGTAGAGGTCGCCCTTGAAGTCCACCCGGAAACGGTTGTGCTCGTAGCGCGTCTCGGCGCGCCAGCGCAGCTCACCGAGGGTCATGCGATCGAGGTGCTCGACGCTGCTCCATCGTGCGCCCAGTCCCGCCTCGACGAAGCCCGTCCACACCAGTCCTCCGCCAGCGGCGGTCCAGGGCTCGTCCCAGTCCTCCTCGAAGGCGGCGAAGGGATCATCCGCGGCATCCTGCCCGGTCTCGGCGATCGCGCCCGGCCCGGCGAGCAGCGCCGGGATCATGGCCAGCAGCGGCGCGAAGGCGCTGCGCATCGGCTCAATCGCTGCCGGGCCGCAGCCAGTCGACCGGTGGCGTGCGCAGGTAGCGCTCCGAGAAGATCTCGGCAGGCAGGCCGACGTCATACTGAGTGTAGCGAAACTCCATCAGTGTCTGACTGCCGGTCAGCGGGTCGCTGATCCGTGAGCGCGTCACGGTCGGGTGGCCGTCGATCTCCTCGATGGCCGCGACCTCCATCACGCGATAGACCCGGTCGCGGGCATCGAAGTATTCGGTCTTCATCGGCAGGAAGGTGCTCCGGTCGACCAGGGTGCGGTAGCGGGCGAACTCCACCGAAGCGGGGTTCCTCGGCCGGCTCTCCAGCAAATAATGCCCTGCGGTGGTCTCGATCAGGGTGTGCTCGTCATCGGCCGGATTGCGGCCGGAGACGTCCTCGTAGAAAAAATGCGAGCCGACGAAGCTGGTGCGCTTGTCGCCCGCGCTGATCCGCCGCACGAGATCGAGGCCGGGCAGGTAAAGCCAGCGGTCGTCGTCGCGATCGACATGCTTGGCGACCAGGAACACCGTGCCGCGCACGTCGGAGGGGCGCGAGAAGAACACCATGAAGTCCTGGTCGCCGCCGGGCGCGCGGTTACGGCGCAGCACGGTGAACTGCCTGAGCTGCCTGCGTCCCTGGGCGTCCTCGATGATCATGCGCGCCTCGCTGCGCCCGTCGTCGCCGGCGTAATAGGTCGCCAGGTTGGCCTTCGCCACGATCTCGTCGACCTCGCTGAGCTCGCTCGCCTGGGCAGCGGGCCACAGCGCCAGGCCGAGCAGGGCGAGGAACAGGGAAAGGATCTTGTTCATGTCACTGGGCTCCGTATTCAGGTGGCTTCGGTGCGTGCGCGGCCGAGATATGGCTGCATCGCAGCCGGCAGCAGCAGCAGCGTGACGATCGCGGACATGGCCATGATGCTCGCCAGGAACAGGCCGACGGTGATGTACGGCACCAGCGGCGCCAGCAGCAGCGGCGTAAAGCCGATCGCGATGACGATGGCGTTGCGGCTGATGGCGCGGGCCGGTTCCTCGAAGACCTCGGCCATGGCCGCGCGGAAGTCGCCGGCGCGCGCCAGCGCTTCGCGCGAGCGCTCGATGAAGTGGATCGCGAAGTCGATCGACAGGCCGAGAGTCAGCGCCGACAGCACTGCGATTGGCATGTCGTAATCCTTGCCTGTCCAGCCAATCAGTCCGTAGATGAAGGTGATCGTGACCGTCAGCGGCAGCATCGCCAGCAGCCCGTAACCGATCGAGCGGAACAACACCACCATCATCACCAGCACCACCACGAAGGCGCCGGCCAGGCTCGTGACCATGCCCTTCACCATGGCATCCTGCCAGACGACGTTCAGGTAGGTCTTGCCGGCCCAGCGCATCTCCAGCCCCTCGGGTGGCGGGTTGGCGGCGACCAGGCCCGCGACATGGCGCTTCACGGCGCTCATGTCCTGGTTGTCGCCACTGTTGAGCTGCAGCCAGATCACTGCGCGGCGGAACTCGGGCGTGACCATGTGCCAGAGGTCCTGCGGCCGGTGCGAGGACTGGAACTGCAACAGCGCCTGGGCGATGCCCGCCACGCTGTCAGGGATCCGGAAATCGGCCGGCGCACCGCCCTGCAGTTCGCGGTTCACGGTCTTTACCAGGTCCGGCAGACCGTTGCTCTTGCCGACCAGGCCACTGGCGGCGAGCTCCGCCTGCAGGGCCTCCATCCAGCGCAGCACCTCCGGCTGCTGGAAATAGTTGGCCGCGCTGGCGACGGCCTCGACCTCGGCAAGCAGCGCCTCGAGGGCCGCGACGTCCTCGTCGCCGGCAGCGAACAGCCGGTCATCGAGCCCGGAGATCAGCGCGTCGAGGCGCTCGCCCGAGACCTCTTCGCCCGGCGCCGGAGCGAGCTCCTCCCAGGCTGCATGCACGCTTTCGGGCACCTCGGCCAGCGTTTCCGCGAGGTGCCGGGCGAGCGCCGTGCCGTCGAGCACCGTGGTGCTGTCGAGCACCAGCCAGGCATCGTAGGTGCCGGCGAAGTGGTGGTTCAGCAGCTGGTCGGCGATCCGGATGCGGTGGTCGGATTTGAACCAGCGCGTCGGGTTATCGTTGATCTGGATCTGGGCGATGCCGATCACGCTCAACGCGAACACGCCGGCAAAGGCAATCAGCAGCAGCCTGGAGCGCGCCTGGGCCGCCCCTCCGACGATGCGCAACACGCGGGCAAGCAGCGTGTCGCCCTCGCGGCGATGCAGCACGGCCTGCATCTTCTCGAGCTTGGCGGGCTTCATTCGCGACACCCAGGCCGGGATGAAGACGATGGTCAGCAGGAAGGCCAGCATCACGCCGAAGGCCACGAACGCACCGAACACACGCACCGGCGGGATCGGGGTCAGCGCCAGCGAGGCGAAGCCCACGGTGGTGGTCACCGAGGTGAACAGCATGGGCCGGAACAGGTGGCCGACGACCTCGCGCAGGGTTTCGTCCTGGCCGCGGCCCGGGCGATGACGGTCGGCGAACTCGGACATGATGTGCACCGAATCGACCACCGCGATGGGCATCAGGAAGATCGGGATCATTGAGCTCATGATGTGGACCGTGAAGCCCATGCCGATCAGCAGGCCCATGGTCGCTATCACCGTCACCATGGCGACGATCATGGGCGCGACGATCAGCGGCACGCTGCGGAAGAAGAGCCACATCAGCAGGAAGATCGCCAGCCCGGCGAGCGGCGCGGAGATGCCCATCTGGATGAACATCTCGTAACCGAAGGTGTCCTCCGCGACCGGCAATCCGGTGATATGCCATTCGCCGGTGGCGCCGAATTCGGCCGAGGCCTCGGCCGTGATCGCCTCGATCTCGCGCGCCAGCCGGTGGCTCTGGTTCTTGTCCAAGATCGGCACGTAGATGGCGGCGGCGCGGCCGTCGCCGGAGGCCAGCGTGTCCTTCAGCAGCGGCAGGCGCTCGACGTGACTGCGCAGGGCGAGGCTGGCCGCGCGCGTCGCCGGCGGCTCAGGCATGAGCCACTCGAAACGCACCGTGCCGGGGCCTGCCTGGTCGATGTTGTCGGCCACCGGCAGGGCCATCAGGTCAGCGGCCACCACGCCGTCAAGCTCGAGAATGCGCCCGGTCGCGCGGTGCAGGGCGCCCAGCGCGGCCGGGTGGTAGACGCCATCGGGATGTTCGCGATCCACCAGGCCGACGACGATGGCGTCCTGCAACGCCATCTCGGCTTTCACCTGGTTGTGGAACACGCGGTCAGCCTGCTCGGCGGGAAGCATGTTCTCCGGATCGGTGTCCACCTGGATCCGCGGGAGCTGCGAGCCGAGCCCGAGGGTCAGCAGCAGCGTGGCGAGGTAAACCCACCGCGGCCGACGCAGGGCGAAATCCAGCAGGGCCTGTTTCAAGTCCGCACCTCCCATCCATGTCGCGCCCGCCGCGCGGCCGGATTGGCCGATGCGGGTCGAACGGGTGCAGATATTAAATTAGAAAAAACTAATATTCAACTCCTGGTCATGGAATAACCATGGCTGGATGTGCCCTTGCCTGCCTTGACCTGAGTCATTGGGCTGCCGCAAGCCTGGTGGCAAGCTCGACCAAGGTGCGACCGCTGGACTTGGACCGCCCTTGAGGTACGCTCCGTGCCTGCAGGCCCTGCGAGGAGGTGAGGATGCACGAGCGCGACCTGGAGGCGGCGGTGCTGCGCGCGCTGGAGCACGCGGTGGGCGGCGTCGGCGACCGCCCGATCGAGCCCGACCGGCCGCTCGCCGAGCAGTTCGAGCTCGACCCGGAGCGCTTCGTCGAAGCGCTCGCCCGGGAGACGGGGATCGACATCCCGGTGGCCGACCGGGCGTGGCTCGAGACCCTGTCAGGCTGCCTGGACTACCTGTCCGGCGGGCTGTCGGCCTGACGCCGGAACGTGCCGGCCGCCGGCACGATTCTCGACGTGACCTACAAGGCCCACCGGCGAAACACGCAGCCCACTGCGCGAGCAGCAGCTGGCCTGGACTGGACTCGGACCGCAAGGGAGGGCGACACATGACCGCGAAGATGATCAGCCTGGACGTCAACCATCCCATCTGGGAGCGGTTCTTCACGGTTTCGCCCCTGGTCTTGGTCGGCACCCGCGAGCCCGACGGCGGCTTCGACCTGGCCCCCAAGCACATGGCCGGACCGCTGGGCTGGCAGAACTGGTTCGGTTTTGTGTGCACGCCCAGCCACCACACCTATGGAAACGCGGTGCGCGAGGGCGCCTTCACGGTGTCGTGGCCGACCCCGTCGCAGTGGCTGGAAGCCAGCCTCGCGGCGGCGCCCCGTTATCCCGCTGAAGGCAAGCCCGCGCTCGAGTTGCTTGCCACCGTCCCGGCGATGGCGGTCAGCGGTGTGCTGCTGGCGGGCGCCGGGCTGCACCTGGAATGTGCCACCGACCGTGTGGTGGATGATCTTGGCGAGAACAGCCTGGTGATCGGCCGGGTCGTGGCCGCCTCGGTCCACGAGTCGCGGCTGCGCGCCCCGGACCGGGACGACCAGGACCTGATCCGGGCGGCACCGATGCTGGCCTATCTCCACCCCGGCCGTTTTGCCGAGATTTCGGCATCACGCGCGTTCCCGTTCTCGGTCGGGATGCGGCGCTGAGCCCATGGCGGTTGGCCTGGAAGCGCGGGTGCTGCTCGAGGATCTCGCCGGACGTCGCGACCAACTGATCAGCCTGTTGCGCCGCCTGACCGAGGCGGAGTCGCCGTCGATGGCCCCCGAAACGTACGACGGCGCGGCGTTCGTGCTGGCCGGCGAGCTCGAGGCGCTGGATTTTGTGGTTCGCCGGCTGCCGTGCCGCAGCTGCGGCGACCAGGTCTGGGCGCGTCCCGCGGCACGCGTCCGCGGTCGCCCTCTGCAGCTGTTGCTCGGCCACCTCGATACCGTCTGGCCGGTGGGCACGCTGGCGCAGATGCCGTTTGCCGTGGACGGCGACACAGTTCGCGGGCCGGGCGTGTTCGACATGAAGGGCGGCCTGGCCATGCTGCTGATGGCCCTCGATGCGCTGCGCCGCCACCGGGTGGAGCCGCCATTGACCCCCGTGGTGTTCGTCAACAGCGACGAGGAGATCGGCAGCCATGAGTCGCGCGACCACATCCGCCGCATCGCCCGGCGCGTTCGCCGGGTCTATGTGCTGGAGCCGTCGCTCGGGCCTGCCGGGCAGCTGAAGACGGCACGCAAGGGCGTGGGCCGTTTCACAGTACGGATTCGCGGGCGGGCGGCGCATGCCGGCCTCGACCCGGAGGCCGGCGCGAGCGCCATTCTCGAGCTGTCCCACGTGATCCGCCGCCTGTTTGAGCTCAACGACCCGGCACGCGGTGCGACGGTCAACGTGGGGATGGTGGACGGTGGCCTGCGGCCGAACGTGGTGGCGCCCGAGAGCCGGGCGGTGGCCGACGTGCGGGTGTGCACGGATGCCGACGCCGCTGCGCTCGAGACGGCCATCCGCGGACTCGTCCCGGCGACCCCCGGGACCCGCCTCGAGGTCCACGGTGGCTTCGGGCGGCCCCCCATGGAGCGCACGGCTCGCAACCGGGCGCTGTGGCGGCTGGCGCAAAGGACGGCCGGGAGGCTCGGACTGGAACTCGAAGAGGGTCTAGCGGGCGGCGGTTCGGACGGCAGCACCACCAGCCTCTACACGGCGACGCTGGACGGCCTCGGGCCGGTCGGCGCCGGCGCGCATGCGCCGGACGAATGCCTGTACCTGCGGCGGACCCTGGAGCGGACTGCGCTGCTGGCACTGTTGATCGCGGCGCCGGACGAGGCAGCCACTGCAGCCGCCACGGGATCGTTGGCGATGGAGGCCTGATGGAGCCGTTTTATTTCTACTCCTCCGTGACGCGTTGCAGCGACCTTTGGGTCCGCCCATTCGAACTCGGCGTCCAGCCCCGCGAGCGCTGGCAGGCCGCGGACTTCGTGGTCGCCGAAGTGGTCGGCCAGCGCAGTCCCCTGTACCGTTGCGAAACCAAGACCGGGCGAATCGCGGAGCTGGTCGGCGGAGACCTGCTGGTGGGCGCCCTGGGTGAGCGCGCCGCCACCCTGGAAGGCGTGGGCAGCTGGCGCGAGATCGGCGACGACGGCGAAATGGTGGCGCTGACCGGCGCCGGCCTGCTCGGCAAGGCCCTGTCGATCTCGCCGCTGCTGCCGCCGTTCATGGCATTGCGGTACAGAGGGCACCTGTGGCGGGACGGCCGGGTGCTGGGTATGGGCGATTTCGTCGCGCCGCCGCCGCCGCCGGGACCGGCCGTCCCGATCGTGCTGGTGATCGGCACATCGATGTCGGCGGGCAAGACCTCGAGCGGTCGGGTGATCATCCGCGAGCTGCGCGCGCTCGGCCTCAAGGTGGTTGCCGCGAAAGTCACCGGCGCGGCTCGTTATCGCGACATCCTGAGCTTTCGCGACGCCGGCGCGGCTGCAGTCTTCGACTTCGTCGATGAAGGTCTGCCCTCGACCGTGTGCGCGGCGGAGGACTATGCGCCGGCGCTCGACCGGATGCTTGCGCGGATCGCCGCGGCCCGCCCGGACGTCGTGGTGGTGGAGGCGGGCGCCTCGCCGCTGGAACCGTATAACGGCGACCTGGCCCTGGAGCGGATCCAGCCGCTGACCCGGATGACCTTGCTGTGCGCTTCGGATCCTTATGCGGTCCTGGGGGTGCAGACGGCATTCGGCTTGCGGCCCGACCTGGTGTCCGGGCCGGCAACGGACACCACCGCGGCCGTGGCACTGGTGCGGCGGCTGGCCGGCGTGCCGGCCATCAACCTGATGGCTGGCGATGCGCGCGCCGCATTGCGCGCCATGCTTGCGGACAAGCTGGGGATCGGGCCGAGATGAGCCCGGCGGTGGGCATCGCGGGACCTTCGCAGATCGCCACCGGCGCCGGCGCCG
>CAZOSZ010000097.1:0-9559 GCA_964582505.1 uncultured Ectothiorhodospiraceae bacterium
TTACACGCCGCGAGTGAAAAAAGTCCTGGCCCTCGCTACAAAGGAAGCCAAGGCGCTCAACCACGTTTACGTTGGCACTGAACACCTGTTGCTCGGCCTGCTCCGGGAACAGGATCGGCTGGTGTTGACGGAGCGGGCGCCGCCCGAGGCGGCCGCGCTGCGCGAACTGTTCCGCCACGACGCGCGGGTCGCGGTACATTGCCGCGACGGCTGGGAGGCGCTCGGTGCGCTGTTGCCGCCGACCCCACGGCGCGGGCTGCTGCTGATGGACCCGCCTTACGAGGCGCCGGATGAGTTTCGCAAGGTCGTGGCCGGCCTTGTGGCGGCGCGCCGCCGTTGGCCGGTCGGCGTGCTGGCGGCCTGGTACCCGATCAAGGATCGCAGGGCACTGACGCCCTTTTACCGCGGGCTCGAAACCTCAGGGCTCGGCGAAGTGCTGCGCGTGGAGCTGTCGGTCCGGCCGGACGACAATCCGGCGAGCCTCAACGGCAGTGGCCTGGTCATCGCTGCTCCGCCATGGGGGCTGGAGGAGGAGCTCTGCGGCCTGCTTGCGGAACTCGCCGAACTGCTGCGGCAGGCGCACCCTCCGCGGAAGCTCGTCGACCGACTGGCGTCGCCGCACTGAAATCCCACCGCGGAACGAGACACCGGTCACGGTCGCTCCCGCCACGCGCGGCTAAGCTTTCCTATACGGGAGGGCTCCAGCATGTCGGACTTCAGGCCAATCAGCGACAGTTACTGGGTCGAGCCAGGCCGGCTGCTCGCCGGCGAGCACCCGGGCCACTGGGACGAAAGCGCGGCGCGCCGCCGGATTGCCAGGCTGCTCGACCTGCACGTCCGTCGCTTCATCGATCTCAGTGCCAGGGCCGATCAGGTCAGCCCCTATCATGCGCTGCTGGAGAAGATCTGCCGCGACCGCGGCATCAGTGTCAGCTATGCCTGGTTGCCGCTGCGCGAGAACGACGTGCCCCACCACGCCGAGGACGTCGTCGACGTGCTGCGTGCCATCCAGGCCGGTCTCGACGCCGGTGAGCGTGTGTTCGTCCATTGCAGCGACGGCGTCGGCCGCACCGGCATGGTGATCGGCTGCTGGCTGGTGGAACGCGGTTTCGATCCCGAGGTCGCGCTCGAAGAGCTTGCGCGACGTTTCGCGACGATGAGCAAGGCGCGCAGTTATCGCTGCACTCCGTCCAGCGGCCTGCAGGCAGAGTGGGTCGAGAACTGGCGGCCGCGGCTGGGCCTGCTCCGCCAGCGCGACGCGCAGGCATCCTGAGTCGTGGAATCGCGGCTGAAGCCGCTCCTACCTACGCGCGCGCCGAGCTGTCGATGTCCGGCACCGGCTCGCCGTCGGGAATTCGCTCAATGGTGATGCCGCGAAAGCCGAGCAGGATCGCGACCAGCGGGTTCACCAGGTTGAGGAAACACCAGGGCAGGTAGGCCAGCGTCGCCACGCCGAGGGTGGTGGCCATGTAGGCGCCGCAGGCATTCCAGGGCACCAGCGGCGAGGTCAGCGTGCCGGCGTCCTCGATGGTGCGGGACAGGTTGCGGGCCTTCAGCCGGCGGCGGCCGAATTCGGCGCGGAACATCCGGCCCGGCAGCACGATCGCGATGTACTGGTCGCCGGTGACGATGTTGGTGCCGATCGAGGTGAACACCACGGCGGTGATCAGCGCGCCGGTGCTCTTCGCCGTGCGGATCACACCCTGGATGATCCGCTGCAACATGCCGGCATGTTCCAGCACCGCGCCGAAGGTCAGCGCCGAGAGCACCAGCCAGATGGTGGTCAGCACGCTGCTCATGCCGCCGCGGGACAGCAGGTCGTCCACCGCCTCGTTGCCGGTATCGGCGACATAGCCGTCGAACAGGCTGATCCAGGCGCCCTTCAGGATGGCCAGCGCACGGCCGTGCTCGGGCGCGCCGCCATAGGCTGCGACGAGATCCGGCTGCAGCAGCACGGCGAATACGGCGCCTAGCAGCGCGCCGAACAGGATCACGGGCAGCGCCGGGAAGCGCGCCAGTGCCAGTCCCAGCACGGCCGCCAGCGGCACCAGCGTCCACAATCCCAGCCTGAAATTCGCCGCCAGGGTTCCTGGAAGGTCGCCGAGCGCCACGTCTCCGGCGGGGCCCGAGCCGAACAGCCCTACCAGCGTGAAGCCCGCCAGCGCGATCACGAACGACGGCCCGGTGGTGTAGCTCATGTGGCGGATGTGGGTGAACAGTTCGGTCCCGGCCACCGCCGGCGCCAGGTTGGTGGTGTCCGAAAGCGGCGACATCTTGTCGCCGAAATAGGCGCCGGAGATCACCGCGCCTGCCGTGACCTCCGGCGCCAGCCCGAGCCCCTGAGAGACGCCGATCAGGCCGATGCCGATGGTGCCGGCGGTGGTCCAGCTGGAGCCGATGGAGACCGACACCAGTGCGCAGATCAGGCAGGCGGTCGGGTAGAACACCGTCGGCGACAGCAGCTGCACGCCGTAGTAGATCAGCGCCGGCACCGTGCCTGCCATGCTCCAGCTGCCGATCAGCGCGCCGATCGCCAGCAGGATCAGGATCGCGCCCATGGCGGTCGAGATCCCCTTGACGATCGCCTGCTGGATTTCGGCCCAGCGTTCGCCGTTGCGGATGGCGATCGCCGCCGCGATCGCCGCCGCGATGGTCAGCGCGATCTGGTTGGCGCCCTGTGAGGAATCGGCGCCGAACAGCCAGATGGAGAGCGAAAGCAGCGCAATCAGCGCGACCACCGGCGTCAGCGCCTGCAGCAGGCTCGGCACGCGCACCGCAGGACCGTTGCCGGCGGCTTCGCTCATCAAACCGTCTCCATCAGGTACTCGCGCATTCTGACGCGCGCCTTCAGCCGCTGGCAAAGCAGGAAGCTGCCGCCGAGCTTGCGATGCAAAACCGCCATGGCGGCCGGCGGGTTGCGGTACTCGCGCGAGCGAAACACCAGGTCGAGCCCGGCGGCGGCGGCCCGCGAAGGCAGGTCGGACGTGCCGAAATCGTAGGCGCCGTCCGTGGTCAGCGGCTCGCACACCAGCATGATCAAATCGACCACCAGCTGCTGGTGGCGAAGCGTGTCGGTTTCGCGCAGGTAGCCGACTCCCGCGGCCGCCTTGCGCACTGCCTCGCGGTCACGGTCGAGGATCGCGCGGGTGATGCGCCGGAAGCGCACGATGAAATCGTCGGAGAACTCGACCGCGGCGCCGAGGTCGAGCAGCGCGATCCGTCCGTCCTCGTGGCGGTACAGGTAATTGGCGAAATTCGGATCCGTCTGCATGAAGTGGAAGTCATACAGTTCCCGGAAGGTCAGCTCCTGCAGCACAGTGGCGATCCTGTCGCGGGTTTCCTGGGGAACGTCCTCGCGCACCAGCCGGTCGAGCGTTTCCCCCTCGATCCAGTCCATTGCGAGGATGCGCCGGGTGCTCAGGTCGCGGTGCAGCCGCGGCACGATGAAGCGCTCGTCGTCGGCCAGCAACGCGCCATAACGCTCGAGATTGGCCGCCTCGGTGTCGTAGTCCGCTTCCTGGCGCAGTTGCCGCTTCGCTTCGTCGATGATGTCCGAGACATCCAGCTCGCGCGGCAGCAGCCGGGCGACGTTGAGAAACATCGCGAGGTTGTCGACGTCGCTGTCGATGCTCTTCGCGACCCCGGGATACTGGATCTTCAGGGCGATGTCGCGGCCGTCGTGGGTCAACGCGCGGTGCACCTGGCCGATGGAGGCCGAGGCCCAGGGCTCGTAGTCGAAATGCACGAAGCGGCGTTCCCAGCCCTTGCCGTACTCGCGTCCCATCAACCGCTTCACCTGCGTCTGCGGCATCATGTCGGCCGAGGCGCGGAGCACCGACAGCGCCTCGGCGAACTCTGCGGGAAGCACATGGCTGCTCTCCATGGAGAGCAGCTGGCCGAGTTTCATCGCCGCGCCGCGCATGTGCGCCAGGCGCTTCGCCAGCCGCGTCGCATTGGCGCCCGAAAAAAGTGCCGAGGTGGCCGTGCCGGTCGACCTGCCGGTGGCGCGCCGCAGTCCCTCGGCGATTCCACCCATCGCCAGCTCGCCCGCAGTCAGCCCCATGCGTAGCAAGCGTCCCGTGCGGGTGACGGGGACGCGGGACTGGCGGCGGGACTGAGGCGGCCGGGGCTTGTCGCTCACGGACGCGAGCCTATCACGGCGCAGCAGCCGTGGGCTTGGGTTGTTGTAGGAGCGGCTTTACCTGTAGGAGCGGCTTCAGCCGCGATTCCTTGAACCGTCGCGGCTGAAGCCGCTCCTACAGCCAAATCCGCCCACCTCCCACTCAGATCCCGCCGCGCGTGGCATGCAGTTCGACCACGTCGCCGTCCGCCACCTGGTGGTCTGCGCCGACCTGCTGGCCGTCGAACACGCTGCTGCCCCACAGTCGCGCGAAGCGGAAGCTCTCGGCGATGTCCTTGTGCACCAGGCGCGCCACGTCCAGCACGGTCTGCCCGCGTCGCACGGTGAACGGCCGGTCGCGTTCGGCATCCTTGCCCGGCGCCTTGGTGTAGACGCGGACGATTCCCAGGGCGCGGAACAGCCAGGGCCCCAGCTCGCCCAGGCCGTGTCCGGTTTCTGCGGAAACGCGCAGCGCGGGGAAGTCCACGCCGAGCAAGTCCTCGAGAATCCCGACCTCCTCCGGGTCCTGCTGAAGGTCCGACTTGTTGGCCAGCAGCAGGGTCGGCAGTTCGATGCAAAACGGGTCGTCCGCATCGTTGCCGCGCACGGGCGCAGTGACGGCCGTGGCGAGTTCCGGCCAATTGGACACCAGCCGGACCTTCCTGCCGGCCAGCGTCGCGAGGATGAACTGCAGGTGCTCGACGCAGGCCGGGTCGCCGAGATCGACGATCAGCAGGGCGGCATCGCAGGTCTGCAGGGTCGAGGCCAGCCATGGAGCGCTGTGCTCGGGAGACATGGACGGCAGGTCGAGCAGCTGGAAGGCGATGTCCTCGAATGGCAGCATCCCCGGTTCCGGGAACTGGGTGATGAACGGTCCGGGTCCGGACACGGCGCGCGAGCCTGTCAGGCGCAGGTGCAGGGCCGACTTGCCGGAGTTCGGCGGGCCGAGCATCGCGACTTGCGCGGCGCCCTCCGGGCGGATCGAGATCGCCGGCCCGCTGCGCTTCGCGCCTTTCTTCGGTCCTGTAAGTTCCTCGGTAAGCTCCTTGATGCGGCTCTTGATGTCTGCCTGCAGGTGTTCGGTGCCCTTGTGCTTGGGGATGGTCGAGAGCATCTGGCGCAGGCATTCCAGCCGGTCCTTCGGCTCGCGCGCCTTGCGATAGGCTTCCTCGGCTTTCTTGTATTCGGGCGTGACGTTGGTCGGCATGGGGTGATTGACCGCCTGTAGGAGCGGCTTCAGCCGCGACGGTTTAAGGAATCGCGGCTAAAGCCGCTCCCACAGCCAAAGCCGCCGCCACAGCTGAAGCCGCGCCCACAGCTAAAGCCGCTGCCACAGTCTGATTCCCTAAGGCTCATGGGCCGGCCAGGCCGAGGCATCAACGACGTCGCGATACGCATGCCAGGTCGCGTGGCCGAGCAGCGGGAACAGCACCACCATCCCGGCGAAGGCGGTCGCAAAGCCGATTCCTGTGAGCAGCACGATCAGCAGCAGCCAGACCACCATCGCGGACTTGTTCCTCAGGGTGGCGTTCACGCTGGTGACCACCGCAGTGACGGTGTCGGCCTTTCGGTCCATCAGCATCGGCAGCGAGAACGCACTGGCGGCGAAGGCGACCGCAGCGAAGATCGAGCCAACGGCCGAGCCGATCAGAAGGAACATCACCAGCTGGCGCAATTCGGGCTTCGACTCCGCCGGAAAGAACACGTGCACCATCGAGCCGGCGCGCGCCCATACCAGAAAGATGACCAGCAGCATCAGCGCGTATACCATGCTGTCGCCGAGCCGCAGCCGGGCGGCGTCGATGCTGCGGTCGAAGGTCGGCACCCGGCCATGCTCGAGCTGCCAGCTCACCGCGTAAAGCGCGATTGCCAGCAGCGGGCCGATGAAGACGAAGCCCGACAGCAGTGACAGCAGCACGATCCAGTTGCCCAGCCACAGCGCCAGCAGACTGACCAGCCACGACAAGGCCAGCACGACGAACCCCCAGCCGAGACTCTGGCCCGGCGCAGCCTTCATGTCGCGCCAGCCGGCCGCCAGCCACTGGAAGGGCGCCGTAGCCGGCACTTGGCGGCACGGCGCGACGAACGGCAGCGCGTCGTGCTCTCCGCCAGGTGCCTGGTTCGCTCTGCTCACCGCATTCGCCTTCCACGCGAGACACGCATTGTTGCACCGGCCATGGCGCCAATCCAATGAATCGGGGTCAGAGACGGATCCGCTTAGGTGGGGCCACAGTCGGGATTCGGGCCACGGCCCGCGGCCGATGTTGGCTTGACAATAGGCCCGGTGCAACAATGCCGACTCTGAGCCCGATTCAGGCAAGTTCGTCTCTGACCCCATTGTTGAGATGAAGTCACTGTTTGCAGAGCTGAAACGTCGTAACGTCATTCGCGTCGGAATTTTCTACGGCGCGGGCGCGTGGCTGATCCTGCAGGTGGCCGATGTGCTGCTGGAAATCGCCGATGCCCCGGAAGGCTCTCTGCGACTGATCGCAATCGTTCTGGCGCTGGGCTTTCCGTTTGCCCTGCTGCTGGCCTGGGCGTTCGAGATTACGCCGGATGGCATCAAGCTCGAGAGCCAGGTCGACCGCAGCGCAGACTCGGCGGCAGCAGCGCAAGGGCGCAAGCTCGACATGGCCACGATTGCACTGCTGGTCCTGGCGATCGCGCTGCTCGCCTGGGACCAGATTGCCGACCGCGCGGCGCGCGCGCCGCCTGTTGACGGTGCCCGTGACCTGTCGATCGCGGTCCTGCCCTTCGTCAACATGTCGGTGGATGCCGAAAACGAATATTTCTCTGACGGCCTTTCAGAGGAACTGCTGAACGTCCTGGCGAGGATCGAGGATTTCCGTGTCGCCGGGCGCACATCCTCGTTCGCGTTCAAGGACCAGGCGCAGGACCTGCGGGCCATCGGCGAACGCCTCAATGTCGCCAACATCCTCGAGGGCAGCGTCCGCAAGCAGGGCGACCGGGTGCGGGTGACCGCCCAGCTGATCGACGCGCGCAGCGGATACCACCTTTGGTCGGACACCTACGACCGGCGGCTCGATGACATCTTCGCGATCCAGGACGAAATAGCCACCGAGGTCGTCAAGGCCCTGCGGCGGACCCTGCTGGCCGCGGACCAGGCGGTGATCCAGCAAAGTGCCAAGGGCGACGTCGAGGCCTACAACCACTACCTGCGTGGCCAGTTTCACGCCCGCCTGCGCACTCGCGCCGGGCTCGAGCGCGCCCTGGAAGAGTTCCACCAGGCCACGCTCATCGATCCGGGCTACGCACCCCCCTACGCGGGGATCGCGATGGTCTACGCATTGCTCGACAATTATCGCTACCGCAGTCTCGCACAGACGCGCGATCTGGCCGAGCGGGCCCTGGAGCGGGCCCTGGCCCTCGACCCGCTGAGCGACGAGGCATGGGCCATCAAGGGGCTGCTGCTGACCCAGGGAACAGGCGCGCGGCAACGCGAGTCGCAGGCGCTGCAGGCGTTGCAGCGCGCCATCGAGATCAATCCCAACAATGCCCTGGCGCACCTCTGGATCGCCCCCTTGCTGGCCCCCGATCACGTCGCGGTCGGCGCATCCCTGCGGCGGGCCTACGAACTCGACCCCTTGTCGCCGATCATCCTGTACCGGAGGACCATCGACGCGACCAATATGCGGGACGAGGTTGGGCTTGCACGGGCGATGGCGGAGCTGCAGGAAGTGGCGCCCGACTGGTTCATGACCTGGATGGCGGCTGGACGTGCGGCGCTCCTGTCGGGTCACGTCGCCGAGGCCGCCCGGGACCTGGAACGCGCCGTACAACTGAATCCCGACTACCCGGGCTCGGTGGTGGCGTTCGCCCAGGCACTGGAGATGCTCGGCTACCGTGAGCGGGCCGAATCGCTCGTGGTCGAGGCCGACGAGCGCCTGGCGGACCCGGAAATTCGCGTGGTTCTGGCGGCCATGCGGGCACGAACGGCCGTGCTCGAGGGACGTTCAGCAGAAGCCGCGGAAATTTTCGGCTCTGCGGTCGAGGCCCTGGAGGCCCCGACCGACGAGTTGCTCGCGGATTGGGCCATCCTGGAAATCGGCGCCCGCCAGCATGTCCAGGCCGAGAATCGGATGCGCGCGGTCCTGGGCCTCGATGCCGACGAGGTACCGGAGTCGATCGATCCCGATGAGCTGCTGCCGGCAGTCGTGCTCGCCGCGGCCCTCGCCGCCCAGGGCGACCGGGACCAGGCCGCCGCGCTGGCCGGAGCGCTCCGGCGCGTGCTGCGCCAGCTCGCGGACCAGGGACTGAAGTTCAATTACATACCCCTGGCCGACGGCTTTGCCGGCTATCTGCTGGGCCAGCCGGACGAGCTCGGGCCCGGGCTGCGCGAGGCGCTCCGGCAGGGCTATCGTGGGGCACCCGGAAGTCATCACTGGCTGCTGGAAATCGATCCGGGATCGGCCGAAATGCGGCTCGTCGTCCAGTCATTGGATGAAGTCCTCGCCGAGGAGCGCCTCCGCTACGAGGCCGCCCGGGCCTCCAGCTAACAGCTGTAGGAGCGGCTTCAGCCGCGACGTGCCGATCGCGGCTGAAGCCGCTTCTACAGCGGTCGCGGCTGAAGCCGCTCCTACAGGCCATTGCCGTTCAGCTTTGGTTCAGCCACCGGGCGATAGCCTTGCTCCGAGGCTGCCGGACCGCCCCGCCGGGGCGGTGGCGGTACTACCCGAGGAGAACGGCGATGAAGACCAACCTGAAGCTCAAGCTGGCTGTGGCGGGCCTGATGGCCTGTGTCGCAGGGACGGCGGCCGCGGATCCGAGGAGTTCGGGCTCGGGCCTGGACTACGCGCGCGTCGTGGACGTGACCCCGATCGTTCGTCACGTGCGGATCGCCACGCCGGCCCAGGAGTGCTGGCAGGAAACCCAATACCAGACTGTCCGTCACGAGACCCGCAGTTATAGCCAGGGCGGCAAGGTGCAGACCGCGGCCCCGACCATTGCCGGTGGCATCATCGGCGGCGTGATCGGCCGGCAGTTCGGCGGCGGCGGCGGCCGTGACGCCATGACCGCGGTCGGCGCGCTGGTGGGCGCCTCGATGGCCAACCAGGCGGCGCACAACCAGGCGTATGGACCCGCGCAGGTGGCCTACGAGGAGCGCCCGGTCACGGTCGAACGCTGCCAGACGACCACCAGCTACCGCGAGGAAGAGCGGCTCGAGGGCTACCGGGTGACCTACGTTTACGCCGGACGCGAATACGTCACGACGACGGCCTCGCACCCCGGCACCAGCATCCCGGTGCGCGTCAGCGTGGTGCCGACCTCGGGGCGGTTCTAGGGCTGCAGGAGGGGCCGCAGGAGGGGTGTAGGAGGGGCTTCAGCCCCGACCACCGACAAGTCGCGGCTGAAGCCGCTCCTACATCGCGGCTGAAGCGCTCGGGAATCGCGGCTGAAGCGCTCGGGAATCGCGGCTGA
>CAZOSZ010000098.1:0-9537 GCA_964582505.1 uncultured Ectothiorhodospiraceae bacterium
CGATGTGCGCCGCCGGATCGCCCCGGTGCGCTGCGCGACACGCGGCGACCGGGTCCGGCGCGGACCAGGCCGGCATGGCGAAAAGCAGCACGGCCAGGACTGCGAGCCGTGTCATGTCAGTGGCACCATGGGTGGCGGACAGGAGGGCAGTGTAACGGATGGTCTGGACGGCCACCAAGGAAGGCGGACGGCCAAAGAAAAGGGGGCGGAGATCCCTCTCCGCCCCCGTGTGGCTCCGGGCAGGAACCCGGCGCGGATTACATCCGCCAGTTGAAGCCGACGAAGTACCGGCGGCCGAGCACGTCGTAGAGCGACGGGTCGGTGTTCGCCTGCACGTTCGGGTTATACAGCCGTGGCCTCTGATTGGCCACGTTGTTGACGCCCGCCCGCAGCGAGATGTTGTCCGTCACGTCATAGCGGGCCGCGAGGTCCAGGTACCACGTCGAATCCACGCCGGTTGCATCGGCAAGCGGCTGGGTCACCAGCACCGCGTGCGACATCGAGCTGATGTAGCGCGTGGTCGCCTGGAGCTGCAGGTTGGCGAGCGAGTAGGTCGTCAACAGGGTGCCGCGCCACTCCGGCGCCGAGCCGCCAGTGGTCTGGCTGATGGTACCGGCGAAGTCGTTCGTCGGGTCGATGTCGGTCACCTGGATGTCGAACTTCTCCAGCCAGCTCACGAGCACCGCGAAGTCCAGCTCGCCGGGTCCGACGCCGAAGCCCCAGTTCAGCGTCATATCGATGCCGCTGAGCTCCCAGATGCTCTGGTTGCGCTGCAGCTGCTGCAGGTCGATGACGCGGCCATCCGCCGGATCACGATTGAACAGCTGGCACCACTGGTTGTCGATGCTGAAGGTCGGGTTGGCCCCCTCGCTGTTGTAACAACGGTTGATGATCGTCGTCGCCCCCACCGCCGAAACCACGTCCTCGAGTTCGATCGTGAAGTAGTCGATGGTGAAGCCGAAGCGCTCGACCAGCGGGCTGTCGAACTGCGGGCTGAACACGAAGCCCACGGACCAGGAGTCGGCTGTTTCGGGCTTCAGGTTGGGGTTGCCGCCGACGATCGCCTGCGCCTGACCGAAGGGCTGGGTGAAAGCCGGGCCGCCGGCCACCGCCGCCTGGGCGGCGCACAGTGCCTGGACCTGCGCCGCATTCGCACCGGTGCGGAACGGGCTGTTGAAGTTACACGGATCCTGGTCCGCGAAGTTGGGGAAGTTGTTCAACTGCGGCGAGAACAGCTCGGCAATGTTCGGGCTGCGGATCGCGTGCTGGAAGCCGCCGCGGGCGCGCACCGTATCGGTCATGGTCCAGTCGAAGGTGATCTTGTAGCTCTCTTCGCTGCCAAACACGTTGTTGTCGGTGGTGCGCAGGCCAAGCGTGGTCGACAGGTTCTGCACGAACGCCACGTCCCTGACGATCGGCACCGACGCCTCGGCGAAGAAGTCCGTGTACCACAACCTGCCGGTCACCGGCAGCTGCTCGTTGAAGCCCGCCACCAGGCCCGGCTTCAGGCCGCTGTCCGGCTTGAAGTCGAAGTCGAGGTGCCGGTAGCTGCTGCCGATAGCCGTCTGCAGGGGACCCGCCGGCAGTTCGAACACGTTGCCGGTCACGACAGCCTCGAGCACGCCCTGTTCGACCACCGTGAGGTTCTTGGCCTCCAGCGAGATGAAGTCCTGACAGGCCTGGCTGATCGGCGCGGCGCCGAACAGGTTCAGGCCGCCCGCGCAGAGCGAGGCGCCGCCGTCTGCCGCCCCCAACAGCTGGTTGACCTCAGGCACGCGGACGTTGCCGCCCTGGATCTCGTTGCGGACCGAGCGGCCCCACGAGCCGTACGCGTCGTACGACCAGTTGTCGGTGAAGTCGCCGCGGCTGCCGGCCACGAGCTGCCACACGTCGTGCGTGTTGAAGCCGGTGCGGCCGCCGAGGGTGTTGAATCGCTTGTTGAAGCTCAGGGTCGCGGTCGGATCGGCGCGCGAGGCCGCCAGCTGGGCAGCCTGCGCCGGCAGGAACGGATTGGTCACCGGCACGATGAAGCCGCCGGCCGGCGTGGCCGCGAGTTCCTGCAGGGAGTTGTAGTTGGTGAACATCGCCTGCACATAGGGCTTGAAGTACTGGTGCAGGTCCAGGTCCACAGCGGTGTACATGCCCCAGCGCTCGAGCGGCAGCACCAGGATGTTGTCCGGCTCGAAGTTGTACGAGAAGCTGTCCCCGTTGGGCTCGAAGAACTGCGTCGCAATGTGCTCCTGCGGGCCCGTGTAGTTGACCATATTGCGGTTCGGATCGCCGCCGACGCCGGTGCAGAACAGCGTGCCGTCCGGATTGAAGCCGTAGCCGCGCGCGCCGCCATTGGCGTTACACAGGTTGGGGCCGAACAGCGTGTCGACCGCGGCCTGACTCGGTTGATTGGTGCCCGTGGCCCAGGAGCCGTTCGGGAAAATGCCGGTCGCGCTCGAGGCCTGTGCCGAGAATGCGCGCGCGCCCTTGTACATCGCCTGGCGCTTGAACCAGTTGGCGTTGAACACCGCGCTGCCCCGGCCACCGGCGAAGTCGCTGCCGTAGGTCAGATCGGAGCTGATCTCCTCGCCATCGCCCGCATCCGTGAGCCGGTACTGGCCGTCGAGGGCAAAGCCGTCGAAGCTCTTCTTCATGATGAAGTTGACCACGCCCGCGATGGCGTCCGCGCCGTACACCGCGGCGGCACCGCCGGAGATGATCTCGACGCGCTCGATCAGCGCATTCGGAATGGTGTTGACGTCGACGATGGTGCCGCCGCTGGCCTGGCCCATGGCACGACGGCCGTCGATCAGCACCAGGTTGCGGTTCGGTCCGAGACCGCGCAGGTCGACGAAGGCCCGGCCGCCCGAACTCGGGTTGTTGGACTGCGAGCTGATGTTCGGCACGATCTGCGGCAGCGTGTTCAGGTACTGGTCGACAGTGACGTAGCCGCTGTGGGTGATCGCGTCCTGGTCAATCGTGTAGATCGGGCTTTCGGCAATCGCGTCGCGCTTGGCAATGCGGGAGCCGGTGACGACGATTTCGTCGAGCGCTTCCTGCGCCGCCAATGTCGGGCTGTAGAGGCCGGCGCCTGCAACGCTTGCAGCGCCTGCCGTCAAGAGTGCTACGCGCACGGCATGCGCAATCTTTCGGTTCGCCATATCTCCTCCCTCGGAGCAGTTGTCGTTCAGCAGATACGGCCCGACCCAGGTCGTCGCCGTTCTCTCCGGTTGTGACCCTCGATCGAGACACGGGCCCAGCAGCGACCCACGCCATCGAGCGAAGCGTGGGGCCGAGTATAGATAGCCTTCTGACGAAAACGCAACAGCAATGGGAGGATTTGCCGCCCGGCCCTGTCCCCAGGAATTCGAGCCGGAGCGCGGCCTTAGACTGCGTCGTAACCGTTGAGCACCAATTCTGTTGCATAAACGCAACAGCCCGGCAGGGAGGGGAGTTCGGGGATATTGCGCCGCAGGAGCGGCTTTAGCCGCGATCCGAAGGGTCCGGTCGCGGCTGAAGCCGCTCCTGCAAGCTGCAGCTAGCTGCGCTCCAGCCTCGCAAGCTGGAGCTCGAGATCGCGCTTGCGCTCGATTTCGCGGTCGATGAACTGGATCCAGTTGTCCGCGGTGCGGCGGCTGCGCTCGTCGGTCCGGGCGGCGCGGAAGGCCTCCCTGGCCGGCCCATAGCGCTGTTTTTCGAGCAGGCAGGTACCCAGCACCAGGTTGGCCGTATCGGCCCGACTGAGTCCGCCGCGGCGAATGCCGGCGTTGGACGCTTCGATGCACTCGTCGTACTGGTAGAGATTCAGGTGCGACTGGGCAAGCTGCACATAGAGCTGGCCGTCGTTGGCGCGCTGCGCCGCCTCGCGCAGTGGCGGGATGGCCCGCCGGTCGTCCTGGGCCTGCATCCACGCCTGGGCAAGCAGCCGATAGTTGCGCTCGTTGCGGCTGATCAGCCCGTCGGCCATGCCTTTCTCGATCATCTTGGCGCCCTTGTAGGCCCCACCGAGCTGGATGTAGAGCTGCGCGAGCTGCAGCACCTCATTCTCCCGATTCATCCAGCCGGCCTCGTACATGGTCTCGAGCACGGCCACCTGCCGGCGCTCCTGGTTGAGCTCGCCGTAGACCGACGAAAGGTGGATCCAGTAATCCTTCTTCGGCCAGCGGACCGCCATCAGTTCCAGTACCTCGCGAAGCCGGCGGTTGTCCTCCAGCTCGTGGTAACCGGCGCGAAGCAGCCCGTACCATTCCTCGCGCGCGCCTCGGTCGCGCTCGGCAATCTCGATGGCGCGGGTCACCAGGTCGACCGACTGGCGGTACTGCTTGAGCTGGTAATGCGCCACGGCCAGCAGGTAGAAGGGGTCGCCGGTGGGGTTCTCGGCGTCGCGCAGCCACTGGGTGCCATACTCGATGACTTTCTGGTACTCCTCGGCCGCCATCGAGAACTGCACCAGCGCCCACATGGTGTCGGCCCTGAAACCCGGCGGAAGATCCGGCAGCTGAATGACCTGCTCGAAGGCACGCACCGCGGCGGAGATGTTGTCCTGCTCGTATTCGATGATGCCGGTGAAATAGAGGATCTGGCCGCGCTCGTAGCTGTTGAGATCAGTGATGCTGCGGACCTGGTCGATTTCCCGGCGGGCCGCGGAATAGTTCTTGGCCTCGACGTGCTCCTGGGCCTTGGCCAGCGCCTGGAACACCCGCTCTCGGAGCGCCTGCACCTGGCGGGTCTGCCGCTGCTCCTCGCGATCCGCTCCCACGCGCTGCGCCTGCGCGCTGCCTGCCGGGACGAGCGTACCTGCCGAGCACGCGACTGCCAGCACCAGCGCCGGCACCAGTGCGGCCCGCGCCCGGCTGGTCTTGGCCGTATTGCTGAAAATTCTGCACACCACCGGTGATCAGCCCTCGAGCTCGAACGTGATACGGAATCGGACCCCGGGCACCTCCACGGGTTCACCGTCGATCACCCTGGGCCGGTAACGAAAGCGCAGCACCGCGTCCATGGCCGACCGGTCGAAGACAGAGCTCGAAGACTCGATGACCACCGGGTCCCGCACCGTTCCCTCGCGGGTGACGGTGAACTCCAGGATGACATAGCCTTCCAGACCGCGCTCCGCGGCGCGGCGCGGATATTGCGGTGCAACCTGGACGATCGGCATGTACTCGCCGTCGCTGAAGAAGCCGTCCCGGCCGATGCTGATGTCATGCTGGACCCGGGGCGCGCTGACCGGGATCGTGATCGTGCTCGAGTCCATGTCGTCGAGCTGCCGGTCGGGCTGCATCGGCGGCGGCGGCTGCGCATCCGGCGGGCGCTCGACCTTGTCCTCTTTCATCTCGAGCCGCTCGTCGCGCTGCACGCGCACGAAGTCCACGAAGCGGAAGGTCCGCTCCTCGCTCATGGCCGTCACGCCGGTCGCGATCAGGTACTGCATGACCCAGAGCAGCGACAGGGCGACCAGCGCGCCGAAGGCTGCAGAGAATGTTACGCGGCCCACGAGTTTCCACCCTCCTCAACGCGACCCGCCGAGTGCTCCGGCAGGCTGCGCGCCGCCGCGGCACCGGCCGGCATCATCAGTGGTCCTGGGCCGCGATGGATACATTGTAGACGCCGGCCTGCCTGGCCGAGTCCATGACCTGGATCAGAGTCTCGGTGATCGATTTCTTGTCCGCCTGGATGACCACCGAACCCTCCGGATTCTCGGCATGCAGGCGCTCGATGTTGGCCCGCAGCGCCCGCGGGTCCACCTGCCGCTGGTCGATCCAGATTTCGTTGTTCTCCGAGATCGCGATCAGGATGTTGGCGCGTTCCTGGCGCACGGCGGTCTCGGCGTCCGGCCGGTTCACGTCGATACCCGCCTCCTTGACGAAAGATGCGGTCACGATGAAAAAGATCAGCATGATGAACACCACGTCGAGCATCGGCGTGATGTTGATCTCGCTTTCCTCTTCCTCGGTGCCTGCGGCCTCGAACATGGAACGCATGGTTGTCGCCTCAGTGATCCGTAACCAGTTTGTCTTCGATCAGCGCCACGCGGCGGTTCGCCCAGCTGGTCAAAACCGATGCGAGCAGCACGCCCGACAGCGCGCCGACCATGCCGGCCATGGTGGGCACGGTTGCCTTGGAGACGCCGGAAGCCATCGCCCTGGCGTTACCGGTGCCGGTGACCGCCATCACGTCGAACACCTCGATCATCCCGGTGACCGTGCCCAGCAGTCCAAGCAGCGGACAAAGCGCCACCAGGGTCTTGATCATCGGCAGGCCGGCGGTGGCTGCCATGCGGATATTCGAGATCATCAGGTCGCGGATCCGGTGCGCCTCCCAGGACTGCCGCTCGGGCCTGGCCTCCCAGGCGTCGATCGCTTCCTGCGCCAGCACGTTCATCCGCGTGCGGAAGAACACGAAGCGCTCGATGATCAGCACCCACATGAAAAAGATCGTCCATGCAATAACGACCAGGACGTTGCCTCCCAGTTCCAGGAAGTCGCGAATCGCCTCGAAGGTGTCGATTGCGAACTGCATGATCGGCCCCGGCCCTAGCCTGCGCGGCCCGCCCCGGTCAGCATGACGTTCTCGGACTCGGAATGCTGCGCCACGATGCCGGCGCTCTGTTCCTGCAGCACGTTGACGATGCGCCGGCTGCGGCCGCTGACGATGGTATGCAGCAGCACCATCGGGATCGCCACCGACAGGCCCAGCACTGTCGTCACCAGGGCCTGGGAGATGCCGCCCGCCATCAGCGTCGGGTCGCCGGTGCCGAACAGCGTGATTGCCTGGAAAGTCTGGATCATACCCGTGACCGTGCCGAGCAGACCCATCAGCGGCGCGACCACCGAGATGATCTTCAAGAACAGCAGGAAGCGCTGCAGCCTCGGGGTCTCCTTGATGATGGCCTCGCTGAGCTTCAGCTCCAGGGTTTCCATGTCCACATGCTTGTTGTCGGCGTACACCTTGAGCACACGCCCGAGCGGGTTGTCCTCCCTTGGCTCCGGGTCCTTGAGCTGCCCCGTCACCTTGCGGCTCAGGATCGTCAGCGTGACCAGTCGCTCCAGGGCAAGCAGCAGGCCGAGAATACCCAGGCCGATGATCAGGTAGCCGATCTCGGCGCCCTGGGCGATGCGCTCGCGCAGGTTGGGCTGCTGAATGAGCAGCGACAGGATCTGCCCGCGGGTCACGTCCAGGCCGAACGGTGCGAAGCCATCCTGCGACTTCACCAGGCCTGACGTGCTGGAGATGAACCGGCGCTGCTCGGGCTGGCGGACCAGTTCCGCGACCGCGCCGGTGGACGGTTCGTAGGAAAGGTACTTGCCGTCGGAAACGATGTTGAAGGCGCCGACTCTCACCACCTGGCGGGTCTCGCGGTTGCCGTCCACGCTGACCACTTCGAGCGGCATGCGCGTGATCTTGCCGAGCTCGGTCGCCTCGCGCTGCAGCTCGAACCACAGCCTCTCGAGGTCCTCGACACTGGCGATCCGGGCGGTCTGGCCCATCCGCTCTGACAGGTCCAGCAGGAACTCGCGGCGGCCCGGGTACTGGATGCTGGTGAGCGAGTTCTCGAACTGGCTGGCGGCGTCGCCGGCCACCAGCTGGACGATGCCGAAAAGCTCGCGAAGCTCGCCGAGGCTGTCGTTAAGTTGCTGGTTGAGGACGGAAATTTCCCGCTCGTTGGTGCCGAAGACGCCTTCGAGCTGTTCGCTGTTGCGCTCCAGACCCTGCTGGCGTGCGCGCGCTTCCCGGAGCAGCCGCTCCTGCTCCGCCCGCTGTTGTTCGAACTCGCGCTCGCGCTGGCGCAGCTCCTGCGAGTCGCGCGCGCGGCCCTGCTCCACCAGCCGCAGCAGCTCGTCGAGGCTGCGCGCCTGTTGCTCCTGCGCCCCTGCCGGCTGGGGCTGGACCGCGATCAGCAGGGCGGCCGCTGCTCCCAGGATGAACTTGAGCTTCATGATTAGAGGTCCTCCGGAGCCGGGACGGGCAGTATCAGCAGTTCAGGCGCGATCTGGCGCCGGGCGACGCGGAAGCCCTGCCTGATGCGGTTGCGGTACTCGCTGCCGAGCGCAACCCACTGGCCGTTCTGCTGGTCCCACACCCCTTGCCGCTGGCCGTCGCTGGTCTGGTAGATCAAGGCGATGCGGCCGATTCTCAGGAAGTCGACCTCGCGGACCAGGCCGTCCACCTCCAGCGATCCCTTGTACTCCTCGATCGTCCGGCCGTACTCGTTCTCGATCTGGTAGGCCTCCATCACCCGGCGGAACTTCTCCGCCACGGTGACGTCCTGGCGTTCCAGGATCGTGCCCAGGCGGTCGATGCGGGCCCTGCGCTCTTCCTCGAGGAAGGGCACATCGAGCGTGACGAACTGGTCGAGCCCGGCGATCATCCGGTCCATCAGCGGCACGATCTGCCGCTGGATGACCGTGACCTGCTCGATCGAGCTCTGGATCTGCTTTTTCTGGTCCTCCTGACGGACCACCTGGCGCTGCAGCAGCGTGTTGTAAACCTCGAGCCCCTCGATCTCACGCAGGATCTGCCGGTACTGGTCCGTCAGGCTGCGCGTCTGGGTGACGACCCGGTCGACTCGCTCCTGTGACTCCTGGGCCATGCGGATGCGCTGCTCGCTCTGGCTCAGCACCCGGTCCAGGTTTTGTGCAGGTGCAGCAGTCGCCAGCAGGATGCCCACCGCGCCGTAGCAAAGGGCAGTGAGTACGCTAAGGGTAGGTTTCATGGACTCTCCTCAGCCCAACCGCTCGTCGGGCCCGAACTTGAAATAATGCACTTGCCGTGACTGGCCGGACAAGCGAGCGGTCCGTGCATGTCGATCCGCAAGATCGATTCGCTTTGATTTTTATCAGGGGTCAGGCGATGAAAGTCGCCTACTAAAACCGCAGTTCGCGGGATTGTCAATGCTTCCCTGCGGACCGGACCTGCAGGATGTGGCGGGTCGCCCGATCCGCGTCGAAATTCAAAGGCCCGGCGTTGCGCCGCCGGGCCTTTGCTGCATCACGCTCCGTCCGGTCGCGAGGCTACTCCTTGATGCGCAATTCCACGCGGCGGTTCTGGGCCCTGCCCGCCTCGGTCGCATTGTCGGCCACCGGTTGCGTCAGGCCGTATCCGCGCGCTGTCATGCGGTCGCGCGCAATCCCCGCGGCGGCCAGAAACTCGAGCACCGAGCGGGCACGGCGTTCGGAGAGATTCTGGTTGTAGGCCGCGGACCCGACGGAGTCGGTGTGGCCCGCCACCTCCACCCGGATCTCCGGGTAGCGCGTCAGGATGTCGACAGCTTCGTTCAGGATGCCGCGCTCGTCCGAGGCAATCCGGTCGGAGTCGAACGCGAACTCCACGCCCTGCAGGGTGATGACGTCCGCAATCGGGCAGCCGCGGCTGTCCACCCGGGTCCCGGGCGGTGTGCCGGGGCAGTCGTCACGGTAATCGGGCACGCCGTCGCCGTCCGTGTCCAACGGGCAACCGTGCTCGTCCACCGCCACGCCGGGTGGCGTGCCGGGGCAACGGTCCCGGGAGTCCGGCACCCCGTCTCCGTCGGAGTCTGCCGGCGGGGGC
>CAZOSZ010000099.1:0-9476 GCA_964582505.1 uncultured Ectothiorhodospiraceae bacterium
CCGGCGCGATGCCCGCCAGCAGGGCGGTGAGCGCGGCGCTCGCCACGGCGAAGCCCAGCACCGACAGGTCGATGCGCACGGCGTCGAGCCGCGCGATGTTTGCGGGCGCCGATTCGAGAATCACGGCCAGGCAGCCGTACGCCAGCAACACCCCGCCCAGGGTCCCGAAAGCCGCCAGCAGGGCAGACTCCCGCAGCAATTGCCTCAGCAGCCGTCCGCGGCTTGCCCCCAGCGCGGCCCGCACCGCCAGCTCGCGTGTGCGCCCGGCAGCGCGCACCAGCAGCAGGTTGGCGACGTTGGCGCAGGCGATCAGCAAAACGAAGGCGGCAGCGCCGAGCAGCGCCCAGATGGTAGTGCGCACATCGGCCACCATCTCCTCACTGTACGGTACCACCCAGTTGCGCGTGCCCGCCGCCAGCATCACCGGATTCGACTGGTACATGCGCGCAGCGATCGTGTCGATTTCCGCCTGCCCCTGCTCCACGGTCACGCCCGGCCGCAAGCGCCCCACGAGGTGCAGGAAGACGTTGTTGCGCGGTGCCGTCGCCAGGTCTGCGCGCACCGGCGCCCAGACGTCCAGGTCCGGCGCGAGCCCCGCGGCCGCGCCCATATACAGGCGGAAGTCCTGCGGCAGCACGCCGATCACCTCGAGCGCCAGGCCGTCGATTTCCAGCAATTCGCCGAGCGCGTCCGGACGGCCGCCGAATTCAGACTGCCACAATGCGTGACTGATCAGGGCGACCCTTGGATTGGCGAAGGCATTGGCGGGAAACTGCGCGCCAGCCGGCACGTCGGTGACGCTGAACGCACCATCCAGGGCCGTGAAGCTGCGGCCCAGCTTCGACCCGACGCCGAGCACCTCAAGGAAATTCCAGGTCGCGTTGGCGACCTGCACCTGGCGCGGCTCACCGCCGGCGCGACGCACCGTGGCGCCGCCAGTGATCACGCCGCCGATGTCCTCGAAAAGCGTGGCCTGGCTGCGGAAGTCCTCGAGGTTGGTGGGCGACTCGGGAAAATACTTGACGTTGCGCGCTGTCAGTTCCGACCAGATGCGAACCAGCCGGTCCGGCTCCTTGTAAGGCAGCGGCGCCAGCAGTACGTTGTGCACCACGCTGAACAGCGCCGTGGTCGCGCCGATGCCGATTGCCAGCAACAGCACCGCAGTGGCAAACAACGCGGGACTCCGGGACAGGGACCGCAGAGTCGTCTTCACGGCGCTCAGCTCCGGCCGCGCCGCGCCTGGTCGGCGATGCGCTGGTCCTCCTCCGCCCGCAAGCGGTGCAGGGTCTCCTCGTCGACCACCCGGCCGTCGAACATGTGGATCTGGCGCTCGGCGTAGTCGGCATAGCGCGGGTCATGCGTCACCATGCATATGGTGGCACCCTCGTCATGCAGGTCGGCGAGCAGCGCCATGACCGCCTCGCCGTTTTTCGAGTCGAGGTTTCCGGTGGGCTCGTCAGCCAGCAGGATCGAGGGCTTGCCGACCAGCGCGCGCGCCACCGCGACGCGCTGCTGCTGGCCGCCGGATAGCTGCGAGGGGTAATGGCGCAGACGGTGCGCCATGCCGACGCGCTCCAGTGATTCGAGCACCCGTTGCCGCCGCTCCTCCTTGTTCAGCCCGGTGCGATAGGTGAGCGGCAGTTCGACGTTCTCGAACACCGTCAGATCGCCGATCAGGTTGAAGGCCTGGAAAATAAAGCCGATCTCGCGATTGCGGATGTGTGCGCGCTGCGAGTGGTCGAGTTCCTGCACGGCGGTGCCGTTCAGCCAGTAGTGGCCGCCACTCGGCGTGTCCAGCAGGCCGAGGATCGACAACAACGTCGACTTGCCGCAGCCGGACGGCCCGGAGATGGCGATGTAGTCGCCCTTGCTGATGTCGAAGTGTACGCCTGAGAGCGCGTGGGTCTCGACCTCGTCGGTATAGAAGACCTTTTGCAGGTCCTCGAGCAGGATCAGCGACTTCGCTGGCTCAATTGCAATGGCTTCGGCTGCATTATTCATGACGCCCCCAACATCAGTGGAAATACGGTCGTGACAGGTAGCACGCAATCGCCGTGCCGAAATTTCAAGTCGATCTTCAAGTCATTCCTCTGCCAGTGCCTGCATCGGCGCGACGTGGGCAGCTCTGAGGGCCGGTGGCAGCGCCGCGGCCGCGGCAACCGCGCACAGCACTATCGCCATCCACGCCACGCTGGCGGCATCACCCGGACCCATCCCGGCAAAATAAGATTGCAGCAGGGCGATCATCCCCATCAGCAGTGGCAAGCCGAAAGCCACGCCGACGATCCCGACCGCAAGTGCCTGGAACACGATACCGCCTGCAATCGACGCCGGCTGCGCGCCCAGCGCCATGCGGATGCCGAATTCGCGGCGGCGCAGCGTGGTGATGAAATTCATTGCGCTGTATAGGCCGACGACCGCGATCACGCACGCGGTCAGTCCGAACAAGCCGAACATGAACCGGCTCCAGCGTTCACGGCTGTAGGTTCCGGCCAGGCGTTCGCTCATCGGCGACAGGCGGTGCAGGGCCAGGTTCGGATCCATTCGCTGGATGACCTGACGCAGGCTGGCAGCCGCTTCGCTACCGCCGCGCACGACCAGTGTCACGCCGCTGAAGTCGTAGTCGGTACCCATCGCGAGCGGCAGGTACCAGGCCCGCGGGACGTCAAAGCTGGAGGATTGCTCGGCTTCAGCCACGTCGCCGACGACCCCGACCACCGTGAGGTCGACCGTTCCCGCCCGCGTGACCCGCGTCATCGTGCGGCCGAGCGCGTCGTGCGGCGTGCCCCAGTACTGCTCCGCAAAATGACGGCTGATGACGACGGACCCCGCATCCCGCGATGGATTGACATGGTCGAAATCTCGCCCGGCAAGCAGCGGCGCGCCGAGCGCCGCGAGATAACCGGCGCTGGCGACGCGGTGGTGCGTCAACTCATATCCCGGCACGGCCGGCGGTTCGTAGCCCGGCACCACGAATCCGGCGCCCCACGATCCGGGTGCATCGGGCGTGACGGTGGAAGCGCCAGCCGCAAGCACGCCGGGCGCAGCGCGCAACGCTTCCAGCGTGCGGTTCACGAATGCAGCGCGGGACGCCGGATCCGGATACCGGTCGAGCGAAAACGCCAGATCGGCCGCCAGCAGGCCCGCGGGCTCGTAGCCGATGTCGCCGTCGACCAGGTCCGAGTAACCGGTCGCCACCAGCACGGTGGCCCCGGCCAGCGCAAATGACAGGGCGAACTGCGCCGCGACCAGCCCGACCAGCGTCCGGCGCAATCGCACCGGCATGCTGCCGCACTTTTCCCGCCCGATCTGGACCGGCCCGTCCACGCGCGATGCGCGGCCGTCGAGCAACGCCAAGGCGAGCGCGACGGCAAGGGCGACGGCCAGCGCATAGCCTGCGGTAACCGCGTTGACCCGAGGCGCGACGTCGAACTCGTTGATGGATGAGGCTCCAGCCAGGCCCAGCATCGGTTCCATCGACAGCAGGCACACGCCCAGGCCGGCCAACCACGCGCCTGCTGCCACAGTGCCGCTGCGCAGCAGCGCGCGGCGGAACAGGTGGCTGCGCCCGGCACCCAGCGCGATGCGGACTGCAGTATCATGCCGCTCGCTGAAACTGCGTGTGAGCAACAGGTTACCGACATTGATCACGGCCAGCAGCAGGACCAGCAGCGACCCGCCGAAAAGTACGAGCAGAACCGGCCTCAGTGTGCCAAGGACTTCATCGCGCAGCGGGGTCAGGCGACTGGCGTTGGTGGCACCCAGCTGCGGCAATTCGACATGCAGGACGCCGGCCATGCGGTCCAGTTCGTCCTGGGCCGCAGCAATATCGAGCCCGGAGCGCAGGCGCGCCGGCACGTACAGGTAGTTGCCACTCGGCCCGCGCAGCAGGGCATCGATGTCAAACGGCGTCCACAACTCAGCATCGTACGGATGGCTGAAACCGCGGGGCATGATGCCGACGATTGTGTGGGGTCGGCCGTCGAGAATTGCGGTACGCCCGAGCAGCCCGGGATCGCCGCCGAAATGTCGTTGCCATAATCGATGGCTAAGTACCGCGACATTGTTTTCGCCACTGCGGTCTTCACCCTCGGCGAAGGTGCGTCCGAGCGCTGCACGAACCCCGAGCAGATCGAAGAAATTCGCACTGACACTGGCGCCAGCTACGCGCAGCGGCTCCGCCCCGCCCGTCAGCGTGAGCGCCTGGCCGGTGGCCGCGGCCATGTCATCAAATACCTGGTTATGCTCGCGCCAGCTGACGAAGGACAACGGGGACATGCTGAAAACCTGTTCGGCGCCGTTGCCGCGCGCCACCTCGCGGACACGGACCACGGAGTCGAGCTCATGAATCGGCAGCGGCCGCATCAGAAAGCCCTCCAGAGTGCTGAACGTCGTCGTGTTCAGCGCGATGCCCAGAGTCAAGGCCAGCCACGCTGCCACACTGACACCTGCGCGGGAAACCACGCTCATCGCGCTGCAGCCATCACGTTGTCCACTTGCCAGCCATTGACCTTGGATGCCTCAAGTGTGGATTTGGTTGTATTCCTCAGTCCAGGCGGATGCGGTCATAGTTGTCCCACGACGAGGTGTCCGACAGGATCACCTGGTCGCCCGGCTGCAGCCCCTGCACGATCTCGATCGCATTGACCGAGCTGCGGCCGAGCTCGACCGGCACGCGCACCGCGCCGCGGCCGCCGTCGGTCAGGCGGAACAGGCCGACCGTCGAGTTCGGCTGGCCGTAGGCCGGCCGGCCGGTGAACACCACGTGCTCCAGCCTTTCCAGCTCGATCGTGCCATCGACCGACAGGTCGGGCCGGGCGCCGCGCGGCAGCTCGCCGGTCAGCTCGACATCGACCTGCACCGTGCCGGCCTGCACCGCCGGGTCGACGCGCACCACGCGTCCCTCCACGATGCCGTTGCGGGTGTCGACCGCGACCCGCTGGCCGATCTGCACGTCGCGCGCCTGGGTCTCGGCAATGCGCAGTTCCGCCTGCAGCTCGTCGGGTCGCGCGACACGCGCGATGTTCGCGCCCAGCGTCACGCGCTGGCCTTCCTCGACCGGCACCTGCTGCAGCACGCCGCCGATGCCGGCGCGCACCTGCAGCGAGGCGACCTGCTCCTGGCGGCGCTGAAGCTGGTTGCGCACCTGCTCGAGCCGGGCGCGTTGCGAGGCGATCTGTGCCTGCATCGATGAGGAGAACTGTTCGAATCGGTCGGTCTCGATCTCCAGCCGGATGTGCAGCTGCTCAGCCAGCAGCTCCGAACGGCGGTATTGCAACGCCGAAACGATGCCCTCTGCGGCGAGGATCTTCTCGGCCTCGGCCTGCAGCCGGGCGCTCTCGTATTCGGCGCGTGCCACGGCCTGTGAGGCGCGCTGGTCGAGCTGCTGGCTGCGCAGCCGCAACTCGGTCTCGGTAAACTCGGCCTCGGCGGCCTCGAGCGAATAGCGCGCTTCCTCGGTCTGTTGCATCAGGTCCGGGTTGGACAGCTCGACCAGGATGGTGTCGGGCTCGACCACCGCGCCCGGGCGCACCAGGATGCGCTCCACGCGGCCGTCGGTCTGGGCGGCGACCCAGCGGATCTCGCGAGGTACCAGCGTGCCTGGCCCGCGCACCTGGCGAAGCATCTCGCCTTCGCGCACCGTGTCGACCCACACCGAGGCACGCGTCACCGACGGGGCAGCGGGTTCGAGCCTGGACAGGCCGAGCGTGACGCCGCCAAGCAAAACGACAATGCCGCCACCGATCACCACCCGGCGGATCTGCTTGCGGCGCTTGTTTTCCGGACGCGGGATATCCATGCTGTAGTAGCCCAGCAAAGAGCGTGCCACGTCGGCCAAACTGACAAGCTGTTGATATTTCAGAACCCCGGTGCAGGCGCGGGCACATTCCGGATTCGGCCTTGTCCCGGAATCGGGACGGGTGACCGGCACTGCCGGGCGCGGCGGAACCGGCCGCTTCGATAGTCAGTCCTAAAACAGGTGCGCTGGACCTGGGAGTTCGTCGGAGCAACGATGGAGACCCAATTCACCGTCGCGGAACTGGAGCGGGGGTTTCGCCTCGGCCACTGGCGCGTCCAGCCGCGGGGCGGCGTGCTGCGACGGCCCTGGCCGGCGGGATCGCGCCGCCGGGTGGAACCGAAAGTCATGCAGGTGCTGCTCGCGCTGGCGGCACGGCCGCAGCATTTCGTCAGCAAGAGCGAGTTGTTCGCCGCCGTCTGGGGTCGCCGCCCGAGCTCCGACGACCGCCTGACGCGCGCGGTGCACGCGCTGCGCCAGGCGCTCGACGACGATCCGCAGCAGCCGCGCTACATCGAGACGCGAAACAACGTCGGCTACCGGTTGATCGCGCCGGTGCGTCCGGTGCGACGCCTGCGGCGCGCTGTGGCGGCCTTCATGCTGGTGACCGTGGTGCTGGGAGGCGTGGCCTTTCTCGCGCGCCCGGGTCCGAGCGGTGACGCCGCGATCCAGGCGGCAGCCGGACTTGCGGAACCCGCCCGGGCACAGTATCTGCAGGCGCGCTATTGGCTCGCCCGCAGAGACGCCACGTCCCTTGACTCGGCCCTGACCGCCTTCGCCGAGCTGGTCGCTGGCAGGCCGGATTTCGCCCCCGCCTGGCTGGGCCAGGCGCAGGCGCGACTGGAGTTGTTCAAGCTGGGCGGCGATGTCGAGCAGCTGCGCCAGGCGCGTGCCGCAGCCGAGCGGGCGATGGAGCTGGCCGGGCCGAGCGCGCCACTGGCAGTCTGTCTCGGCCAGGTGCGCTTGTTCCTGGACTGGGACCTGGCGGGCGCCGAGTCCCTCTACCGGGATGCGATTCGCATGGACCCCCGCGAACCCGTGGCACGCATTCGTTATGCATGGCTGCTGGTCGCGCGTGGTGATTACCCGGCGGCCGCCGCGGAGATCGAGCAGGTGCGCCTGCTGGATCCGCTCTACTACGCCAGCGAGGACATGGCCGCGCTGTTGCTCTACGCGGGACAACTCGACGCGGCTATCGCCGAGCTCGAGCGGCTGGAGCGCACCACCCAGCTTCAGCCTGCGGTGCTGCGCATCATGGGCACCGCGTACTGGTCGAGGGGTGACGAGGATGCGGCCCGCAGGGCTTTCATCCGGATGTGGGAGGCGACACGACCGCTCTCGACTGCAGAACGTGCCAGCCTCACTGCGGCGGACTCGGCGACGCTGTTGCGGCGGATTCTCGCCGATGGGGTGGCGCGCAATCCGGTGGCGGTGGCGGGCTTTCACGCGCTGCTCGGCGAGCGCGACGAAGCGCTCACGGTTCTCGAGCTGGCGATGTCGCACCGTGTGCCGCAGCTTTTGTATGTGGGCGCCATGCCGGAGTTCGCCGAATTGCACAGTGAGCCGCGCTTCCGACAGCTGCTGACGCAGCTGGGTCTCGAGCCTCAACCGCAAGCCCTGGCAGCCGATCCTCATATTTCCCCACCAAGCCTCGGCAAATTTCAGGCCCTGCGTGGCAGTACCGGCGCAGTGCCTGGGTCAGACTGACTGCGCGGGTCACACGGACCCGCGACCTGAAAATAACAGGAGGGAGTCAGTCATGACTGCAATTCGAACCGGACACGTCCGGAGATCCTACAGTGCCTCGCTCGGCGCGCTGGCCGCATTGCTGCTGGCGTATCCGGCCGGCGCCAACCCCATCGCGGAACTCCAGTCCCACGACGGCGGCGCCGGCGTGGTCGCGTCCGCCATCGGCGGTGGACATCTGCTGATCGGCGTCCTGGACGTCAAGTTTGCGTTCAGCGCCGTGCAGAAGGCCGACGGATCGGCCCACGGCAAGTTTCGCCACTCCGTGACCCTGCAGGACCAGCTGGTGGAGTTCTATGGTGATGTCACCTGCGTCAGCGTCGATCCGGAGAACCGCCGCGCATGGATTGGCGGCATCATTCGGCGCAACAATTCCGAGCATCCCAGTTTCACGACCGAGCGGACCCAGCCCGGCCGGGATATCTGGTTCCGCGTGCTGGACAACGCGGAGGGCGGTGATGAGCCGGACCGCAGCACCTTCGTGGGCTTCGAGGGTGATGCCGACGTCATCACCTCCCTCGAGTACTGCGCCGTCAAGCCCTGGCCGGACGACAACGCTCGCACCAACCCCGTGATCCAGGGCAACATCCACGTCCGGTGACTCTGGTGCCGGGTCGCAGTTGCGTAATTATCTGTTCGGCAGGAGGCCTTGGTTCCGCGGAAGGGACCTGACTGAGCAAATAACTGCGAAACTGTGTCCCGGCACTCCTATACTCCGGCGTGACAGGCGGTCGGCCGGGGGACGGACCAATGAAACCTCAGGCTTTGATTACGCGACGGCAATTGCTGGCGCGGCTCGCAGGCACTTTCGGCGCCGCAGCGATGCCGTGGCAGTTGACTGCTGGCGCGACGGCTGCGCCGGCCTCAAGGCCTACCTCGGCCAGCTCGGCACCACCGAATTCTCGCCCGCGATCGCCACAGTGCTCGAGGCCGCCAATCGGGCCGCGACCTCGACCTCCGAGTTCGGTGCCACACTCGTCGCCCTGGACCTGTACCGCAGCCGGATGCTGGCCTTCATGAGCGATTTTGACCTGATCGTCTGCCCGGCCGCCGCCCACGCCGCGCCGCCGCCCATCCTGGAGTGGCGCGAGGAGCATGCCATGCCGCCGACGATCGGGCTGTATACAGTGCCTTACAATCTCACCGGCTGGCCGCGGCGCAGCACCTCGAGGCCGCGCTGGGAGGTTGGCAGCCGCCGGGTTCGGCAGCTTCCTAGTCGGACATTGGAGTGTCTTGGGTCGCAGTGTTGCGCCGCGGCAGCGGCAGCAGCATCCGGACCTGCTCACGATAGCTCCGGTAGCGGTCGCCGAACAGCGTGATCAGGTCGCGTTCCTCCAGGTAGATGCCGACCAGGATGTAGCCGGTCGTCGCCACTGCGAACAGCAGCCGGCCGTAGGTCATTTCCGGCGCCGCCCAGAACGCCACGATGAAGCCGAGATAGATCGGGTGACGTACCCACTTGTAGAACCCCGGCGTCTGGAAGCTCGGCGGCGGCAAGCTCTTGTTCTGGAATCGCGCCAGAACCTGCGCCAGACCGAAGAGCTGCCAGTGACTGATCAGGAAGGTGCTGACCAGCACCATCAGCCAGCCGGCCGCAAACAGCGCCATGACGATCCCAACGGCAAGTGGATCGGTCAGCGTCCAGACCGGCTGCGGCATCGGCTGCCACAGCCAGTACATCAGGATCAGCACCAACGAAGCCGCCAGCACGAAGGTCGAGCGCTCCAGCGGCCACGGTACCATCTTCGTCCACCAGCGCTTGAACGCCGGGCGCGCCATCACGCTGTGCTGCACCGCGAACAGCCCGAGCAGCAGCGCATTGACCACCAAAGACGGCAGCAGCGGACCCGGCATGCCGCTGTCAATCGTCTTTGGCACCATGGGCAAGTTGCCGATGAATGCGATCGCGTACACGAACGCACCGAGGAACAGC
>CAZOSZ010000100.1:0-9393 GCA_964582505.1 uncultured Ectothiorhodospiraceae bacterium
GGTGATACGCTCCAACAGCCCTTGCAGTGCCGCGGGCGTCGGGGCGGGGAGTGGCCGTCACCGCGCCGGTCTGTGCACGCGCGCGGGTGTAGCCGGCTCGGGCGACGAGTCGTGCCTCGATGGCGCGGATGACGATACCGAGCCCGCAGCTCGGGCAGAAACCGCGATGCTTGCAGCTGAAAGCGACCAGCTTCTCGGCGTGGCAAATTGCGCAACGGACTCGCAGGAAGCCGTATTCCGGGCAGCCACACTTCAGGTAGTCCTCGAACTCCCGTTGCACGAAGCCCGGCAGTGGCCGGCCTTGGGCATGCATCATCGCCGCGAATGGCCGGTAGTGCTGCGCAACGATCTGGTAGAGCAGCGTGTCCTCGGGCCGATGGCGCCGGTAGACGGCACCGTTCTCCGAGACCGCGCCGGCCGGCACCTCGGTCATGGCTCGCGTCCCTGCGAAGGCGGTCGAGGCAGCCGCGCAGCCGCTGACGGCTGGCTATGGCCGACGCTTGGGAGCGTAAACCCGGCTCGAGGAGAGGGTCAGTGTGGCAATTCAGGCGTAGCGTTCAGAAATAGGCGAGGCACGGCTTAGCAGTGGCGCCATGAGAGCACTGGGAACGCCCTGATGGCAAAGAGTGTCCTTGCAAATTTCAGGCGATTCCAGGCCTTGGAACCGCGATTCTGGCCGGTTTCCCGAAATCAGGCGGCTTCGGTGCGGAGGTCGCGGAGCTGCTCGGCGACCAGGCGGCGAATGCGCTCGATGGCCTGGGTGTCGGCGAGCTCGCAGGGCGGGCGGCGGCGCAGCAGCGGCCAGCGCTCGCCTTCGAGGACGCGCTCGAGGTAGAACAGGTTGCGCTCGATCGCGACCATGTAGGGATTTCGGCCATCGAACACCGCGTCCATGTAGCGATAGGCGGCCTCGAAGGAGCGTTCCAGACGCGGCGCGCACACCTGATGGTAGAACGCCGGCGTCTGGCGCAGCAGGTCTAGGCCGGAACGGTAGCGGGTGATGGTTTGCCCTGAGGGATCGCGCCAGGCGGCGATGCCGCCGAGCACGAACTCGGGGTACAGCCGGTCGCGGCATTTCTCCAGGTAACAGCGGTCGGCCATCTGCGCCAGCAGGTCCGCCGTGCCCATCAGGTGGCCGAGCTTGCGGTCCTTGGGCACCGCCAGGCGGATCTGCTCGAGCCGCACTTCGTAGCCCGTGTAATGCACCAGCTGGCGCGCGATCCCGGAGGCCGCCCCGAGGCCGATGTGATGCAGGTAGCGGTCGAGATACTGGGCGCTGCGGCTGACGTGCGAGCGGGTGAACTCGGCACCGTTTCTCAATGTCTCGTCGCGGGCATGCCGGATGTAGCCTGAATCGTGAAACAGCGACGTGACGATGCCGAGGATCGCACGCGGCGCGCCCAGGCGGTCGTCGGCAGCAACCGAGAGCTCGTGTCCCTCGATCATCCGGCCCATCGCGAGCGTCATGTCGAGCGTGTGCTGGATGTCGTGGTACACCGTGTCGCAGCCGAGATAGCCGGGCATCCGGCCGCGGAAGAGCAGATTGAAGTCCTCGAATGCCTGGCGCATCACGCGCAGCGGCGTGCCCGGGTAGAGGCGCGTAAAGGCATCGTGGATCGCCTCCCACACCGGCTCCCAACGGGTCACGGGCACGCTGTTGGTGACATCGTGATCGCTGCGCCGGTCGCGCAGCATCAGGATATGGCCCGTTTTGGCTCGAGCGTCCATATACCGGGCAGTCTAGGGGAGCATCTGCCTGCTGACCACGCCGGCACCCCTGATCTGTGACCAGGATCACAGGGTCAGCGCCGGCCCTCGAACACGGCCGCCGCCGGGGCATGATCCGATGGCCGTTCATGCCGCCTCGGCTCGATGTCGACCCAGGAGCGCGTGCAGGCGCCGGCCAGCGAGTGGCTCGCCAGAACGAGGTCGATCCTGAGCCCGCGGTTGCGCCGGAAACCGGCGGCCCGATAGTCCCACCAGCTGTACACCCCTTCAGGCTGCTCGAACAGCCGGAAAGTGTCCACCAGGCCCAGCTCGAGGATCCGCGCCAGCGCGGCGCGCTCCGGCTCGCTGCACAGCACCTTGCCGGCCCACTCTTCCGGGTCATGGACGTCACGGTCCTCGGGCGCGATGTTGAAATCGCCCATCACCACCAGCCGTGGATGGCGCGTCAGCTCGGCCGCGAGCTGCGCGCGCAGTGCTTCCAGCCAGGCCAGCTTGTAGGCGTACTTGTCAGTGCCTACGGCCTGGCCATTGGGCACGTAGAGGTTCAGCACCCTGAGTCCGTCGACGGTGGCGCCCAGCACGCGGCGCTGCAAATCGTCGAGCCCGTCGAGCGCGGTGATCACCTCGCCGTGGGGCGCACGCGTCAGCAGGGCAACGCCGTTGTAGGTCTTCTGGCCGCTGAAGCTCACCTGGTAGCCGGCCTTACGGAAGACCTCGACCGGAAAGGCCTCGTCTGTCAGTTTGGTCTCCTGCAGGCCGAGGACGTCGGGCTGGTGCGCAGCGAGCCAGTCGAGCACCTGCGACAGCCGGACTTTCAGCGAGTTGACGTTCCAGCTCGCGACGCGCATCACCTCAGGCGGCCGAGGCCGTCTCCTCACCTATTCCGGCCAGTCGCAGCAGCGCGCCCGGCTCGGGCGGCCGACCGCGGAAAGCGATGAAGGCCTCCAGAGGATCGACGCTGCCGCCGACCTCGAGAATGCACTCGCGAAATCGGCGTCCGGCCACCGGGTCCAGTACGCCGTTTTCCTCGAACAGGCTGAAGGCGTCCGCTGATAGCACCTCGGCCCACTTGTAGCTGTAATAACCGGCCGCGTAGCCGCCGCCAAAGATGTGCGAGAAACCGTGGGCGAAACGGTTGAACGCGGGGTATTCCACCACCGCCACCTCGCGACGCACCGCCTCCAGCTCGGCCATCACGCCTGCGGCGGCGGGAGCATCCTCGCGGGCATGCAGGCGGATGTCGAACAGCGCAAACTCGACCTGGCGCAGCATCTGCATGGCCGACTGGAAATTGCGACTGGCGATCAGTCGCTCGAGCAGCAGCTGCGGCAGCGGCTCGCCGCTGCGATAGTGAGCCGAAAGCCGACTGAGCACCGTCGGATGCCAGGCGAAGTTCTCGAGGAACTGGCTCGGCAGCTCGACCGCGTCCCAGGCCACGCCATTGATACCGGCGGCGCTCGGCCAGTCGATGCGCGTCAGCAGGTGGTGCAGACAGTGGCCAAACTCGTGAAACAGCGTGACCACGTCGTCATGGCTCAGCAGGCCAGGGCGCTCGCCCACCGGCGGCATGAAGTTGCACACCAAAAACGCCACCGGCAGGCTCGCATCACGGCCCAGCCGCGCGCGGCCGACGCATTCGTCCATCCACGCGCCGCCCCGCTTCTGCTCGCGCGCGTACAGGTCGGTATAAAGCTGCCCGAGGAGCGTGCCGTCGGCGTCCTCGATGCGGAAAAAGCGCACCTCGGGATGCCAGGTGTCCACCTCGCCGCCCGGCGTGATGCGAATGCCGAACAACTGTGTCGCCGTCTCGAACAAGCCGTCCAGCACCCGGCCCGCCGGGAAATAGGGCCGCAGTTCCTCGTCGGACACCTGGTAGGCATGCTCGCGAAGGCGCTCCGACCAGAACGCGATGTCCCAGGGCTCGAGCGGCTGGCCGGCAAACTCGCGGACCGCCTCGAGCTCGGCTGTAGCCGCAGCACGGCTGCGACGCGCCAGGTCCTCGAGGAATCCGCGGACTTCCGCGACCGTGGCCGCCATCTTGGTTGCCAGCGACAGCTCGGCATAGTGTGCAAAGCCCAGGATCCGGGCGGCCTCCTGGCGCAGGCGCAGGATCGAGGCCATGACCGGTCCGTTGTCGTAGCCTCCACCGCCAGGGCCAAGTTCCGAGGCGCGCGTGACCCATGCCTGGTACATCTCGCGGCGCAGTTCGCGGTCTGTCGCGTGACACATCACCGCGTGGTAGCAGGGAAAATCCAGCGTCAGCACCCAGCCATCCAGGCCACGGCTGCGGGCCGCCTGGCTGGCCCGCTCGCGGGTGCCCTCCGGCAGGCCTTCCAGCCGCGTCCCGTCGTTGAGCTCGAGGCGCCAGGCCTGGGTGGCGTCGAGCAGGTTCTCCTCAAACTTCGCACCCAGCGTTGCAAGTTCCTGCATGATCTCGCGGAAGCGGGCGCGCGGCCCGGGCGGCAGCGCCACGCCGGACAGCCGGAAGTCGCGCAGTGCATCCTCGAGGATCTTGCGCTGCGCCGGGCTGAGCCGCGCACGCTCCTCGGCGAGCAGCCGGCCGTAGGCCCGGAACAGCCCTTCATGCTGGCCGAGTTCGGAGCTGTAGTCGGACAGGAGCGGCAGGCAGGCGTTGTAGGCCTGGCGCAGTGCCTCGGTGTTCTGCACGGCATTGAGGTGGCCGACCGGCGCCCAGGCGCGCGCCAGCCGGTGCTCGAGCGCCTCGAGCGGCACCACCAGGTTATCCCAGCGCGGCGGCTCTGCCGCCGCCAGGATCGTCTCGACGCGCGCCCGGTTCTCGTCGATCAGTGAGCGGATCGCCGGCTCGACGTGCGCCGGCCGGATCTTCGAGAAGGCCGGCAGGGATCGGTCATCGAGCAGGGGATTGTCCATACATGCTCCGGGGTGCCTGACGCGGCGCCGGATGTTAACACGGCCCGGCGCAGTGCCCCTGCCGCCCGGCCGCATGGTGGGAGCGGCTTCAGCCGCGATCAGATCGCGGCTGAGGCCGCTCCCACCATGCGGCCGGGCTAGAATTGCGCGCATTCCAGCCGGGGAACGCAGATGTCTGACAGCCAGCAGTTTGATTTGTTCGTGATCGGCGGCGGGAGCGGCGGCCTGGCGGCGGCACAAGGCGCCGCCGAGTGCGGCGCCCGCGTGGCAGTGGCCGAGAGCGGGCCGCTCGGCGGTACCTGCGTCAACGTCGGCTGCGTGCCGAAGAAGATCATGTGGAACGCCGCCAGCCTGGCTCACGCCCTGCATGATGCTCCCGGTTATGGCTTCATCGTGAGCGTGGAAGGTCACGACTGGGCCGGACTGCAGTCCCGCCGCGATGCCTATATCGCCAGGCTGAACGCTCTTTATGAGGACAACCTGGAGCGCCGTGGTGTCACCTTGCTTCGGGGGCACGTCGCCTTTGCGCCCGGCGGCGGGCTGAAGCTCGGCGGCGACGAATACCGGGCCCGCCACGTGATCATCGCGACGGGCGGCCGGCCAATCGTGCCGGAGATCCCCGGCGCCGAGCTGGGCATCACCTCGGACGGATTCTTCGCGCTCGAATCTCGCCCTCAAAGGGTGCTGATCGCCGGCAGCGGCTATGTCGCAGCGGAGCTTTCCGGCGTGTTTCACGCCCTCGGGTCGGAGGTCACGGTGGCCGTGCGTCGTGACGGCATGCTGCGTAATTTCGACCCGCTGCTGCGCGAGCATCTGACGGAGCAGATGCGCCGGGACGGCATACGCATGATGACCGGCGCGGTTCCTGTCGCAGCGCGCCGTGACGAGGACGGACTGCGCCTCGAGACGGCTGACGGACGCCGTATCGGCGCTTTCGACCTGCTGCTCTGGGCCATCGGGCGGACGGCGAATACCGAGCGCCTGGGTCTCGAGCACGTCGGCGTGGATCGCGACGAGGAAGGCCATGTGCCGGTGGACCCCTGGCAGGACACCAACGTGGCCGGAATCCATGCCGTCGGCGACGTCACCGGGCGAGTGGCGCTGACTCCAGTCGCGATCGCCGCCGGGCGGCGGCTGGCCGACCGCCTGTTCGGCGGCATGCCCGGGCGGCGACTCGACTATGACAGCGTGCCGAGTGTGATCTTCAGTCATCCGCCGATCGGCACGGTCGGCCTGTCGGAGCCGGAAGCCAGGCAGCGCTATGGCGACGCCGTGCGGGTCTACCAGAGCCGCTTCAATCCCATGTATCACGCCGTCACCGGACGCGAAGTACCGGCGGCCGTCAAGCTGGTCACGGTCGGCGAGGACGAACGGGTGGTCGGCTGCCACGCAATCGGCCTCGGCGCCGACGAGTTGTTGCAAGGCTTCGCGGTCGCAGTACGGATGGGCGCGCGCAAGCGTGATCTCGACGACACCGTCGCGATCCACCCGACCACTGCCGAGGAGCTGGTCACGCTCAAAGGCCCGCCGCAATGAGCCTGCGGCGCTTTGGCGGGCAACTTCCAGTCGTCGGAGCACGAGCCTGGATCGACCCGGATGCCGTGGTGATCGGCCGGGTGACCCTCGGTGACGATACCTCGATCTGGCCGACGGCCGTGGCGCGCGGCGACGTCAACTTCATCCGCATCGGCGCGCGCAGCAACATCCAGGACGGCAGCATCCTGCATGTCACCCACGACGGGCCGTACTCGCCGGGGGGTATGCCGCTGATCATCGGCGAGGAGGTCACTGTCGGGCACCGCGTGATGCTGCACGCCTGCACCGTCGGCGACCGCTGCCTGATCGGCATGAGTTCGACCCTGCTCGACGGCGCGGTCATTGAAGACGAGGTATTTCTCGGCGCCGGCAGCCTGGTGCCGCCGGGGAAGCGCCTCGCGGCGCGCAGCCTGTACAGGGGCAGCCCGGCACAGCGGGTGCGCGCGCTCAACGCACAGGAACTGGAGATGCTGCGGTACTCGGCAGCGCACTACGTGCGACTGAAGGACCGGTACCTGGAAGAGCTGCAGGAGCGGTCGCAGGAGGGGCCGTCGCAGGAGGGGCCGTAGGAGGGGCCGTAGGAGGGGCTTCAGCCCCGATTAGGTGAGGAATCGGGGCTGAAGCCCCTCCTACGGCCCCTCCTACGGCCTCTCCTGCAGAGCCCGCAGCTCGGTGAGCACGGCGGTGGTCGGCGGGCGGATGCCGCGCCAGAGCTCGAAGGACTCGGCAGCCTGCTCCACCAGCATGCCGAGGCCATCGGCGCAGCCGGCGGCACCTCGCGCGGCGGCCCAGCGCATGAAGGCACTGGGGCCGGTGCCATAGGCCATGTCGTAGCAGAAGCTTGCGGGTCCGACGGCATCCCGCGGCAGGGCCGGAACCTCGTCTGCCAGGCTCGCGGAGGTGGCATTGATCAGCAGGTGGAACGGGCCCTGGACCGCCTCCAGGCCGATGCCCGTGACTCGACCACCGGCGGCGAAATCCGCAGCCAGTTGCCGGGCTTTCCCGGCGTTGCGATTGGCCACCACCACCCGGCCCGGCCCCGCGTCGAGCAATGGTCCCAGCACGCCGCGTGCTGCGCCTCCCGCGCCCACCAGCAGGATATTCCGGCCGGCGAGATCCAGCCCGAGGTTGTCCCGCAGGTCGCGCAGCAGTCCGGCGCCATCGGTATTGTCGCCGAGCAAGGCATCCGCCTGGACGGCAAGTGTGTTGACCGCTCCGGCGCGGCGTGCGCGATCGCTCAGGCGAGTCGCTGCGGCGTGCGCGGCGAGCTTGTGCGGCAGGGTGATGTTCAACCCCTTGCCCCCTGCCGCGAGAAACTCCGAGAGAGCGGCGTCGAAATCTCCCGCGGGGACGTCACGCGCCTCGTAGACCAGCGACTGGCCGGTCAGCACCGCGAAACGCGCGTGGATCCAGGGCGAGCGACTGTGGCCGACCGGGTGGCCGAAGACCGCGTATCGATCGGGTGCGGCCAAGGCCTCAGGGGTTCTTCAGCCAGCGCGCCACCACCGGCGCAAAATAGCTCAGGATGCCGTCCGCCCCGGCACGCTTCATGCACAGCAGCGCCTCGAGCACCACCGCCTTCTCGTCGAGCCAGCCGTTGGCGGACGCCGCCTTGACCATCGCGTATTCGCCGCTCACCTGGTAGACAAAGGTCGGTACGCCGAGCTCGCTCTTCACCCGGTGCACGATGTCGAGGTACGGCATGCCCGGCTTGACCATGAACGCGTCGGCGCCCTCGGCAATGTCGAGAGCGACCTCGCGGATTGCCTCGTCGCTGTTGCCGGGATCCATCTGGTAGCCGTACTTGTTGCCGCCCCCCAGGCTGGCCGCCGATCCGACCGCGTCGCGGAAAGGACCGTAGTAGCTGGACGCGTACTTGGCGGAGTAAGCGAGGATGCCGGTATTGACGTGGCCGGCATCCTCGAGCGTCTCGCGAATCCGGCCGACACGGCCGTCCATCATGTCGGAGGGCGCGACCATGTCGGCACCTGCCTCGGCATGCGACAGCGCCTGGCGGACCAACGCCTCGACGGTGATGTCGTTCAGCACATAGCCATTGCCGTCGATGATCCCGTCCTGTCCGTGAGTGGTGAACGGATCGAGCGCCACATCGGTGATCACGCCGAGTTCCGGCAGCGCGGCCTTCAGGGCCCGCACCGTTCGTTGCGCCAGGCCGTCCGGGTTCCACGCCTCGCGGCCGTCCTCGGTCTTGACCTCGGGCGGGGTCACTGGAAACAGCGCAACCGCCGGCAGTCCGAGCGCCAGCCAGGCCTCGGCCTCCCGGAGTAACTGGTCGATCGACAGCCGCTCGACGCCCGGCATGGACGGCACGAGCTCGCGCCGGTTTTCGCCGTCCAGCACGAACACCGGGCAAATCAAGTCGTCCACCGACAACCGGGACTCGCGCACCAGCCGGCGGGTGAAGTCGTGGCGCCGCATCCGGCGCAAGCGGGTCGTAGGGAACTTACCCTGCGGTGAAGCGTTCATCGGGTTATCCGGCGATTCGGCAAGGCAGCAATTGTCGCCCGATTCCCCGGCCCTTGCCAGCCGCGGGGTGCTTGTGGCTGTAATAAGTTCTGGCTCCGTAAGGTCTGGCTGCATGAAGGCGAAGATCCTGAACCTGGCCGCGCGCAGGCGATTCGAGCGTTTGGCCGGCGAACTGCGCATGGACCTGTACCGTTACGCGTTGTGGCTCAGCCGGGAACCGCAGGCCGCGGACGACATCGTGCAGGAATCGCTGTTACGGGCCTGGCGGGGCTTCGACGGCCTGCAGGACGAGGCCAAGGCCCGCCAGTGGCTGGTGACGATCGTCAGGCGCGAATTCCTGCGGTTCAGGGAACGTCAACGGGATGAAGCCATGGATCCGGAGATGCTGAACGAGATTGCCGCGGACGGCGAGGACCCGCTGGTGCAGGAATTGCGCGCAGCGATCTTCAGGCTGGATCTCAACTACCGCGAGCCGCTGGCCCTGCAGGTGCTGATGGGCCACTCGACCGAGGAGATTGCCGCGCAGCTCGGCATGACGCAGGGCGCGGTACTGACGCGCCTGCACCGCGCGCGCGAGAAATTGAAGCAGGACCTCCTGGAGGACGGGTCGACGGGCCCGGCGGCGGAATGAGCATGCGGTCGACCCCGGAGGAACGGCGCCGGCGCGAACAGATCGTCGCCGACGAGGAACAGTTCGAAGCCCTGCTTGCGGCCGCGCTTCGCGCCGCGCCGCCGGTCCGGCCTCGCAGG
>CAZOSZ010000101.1:0-9100 GCA_964582505.1 uncultured Ectothiorhodospiraceae bacterium
GAGCCCCGGATTGTGATTCCGGTCGTCGTGGGTTCGAGTCCCATCGTCCACCCCAAATGCCGGCGCGCGGGCGCTTTGACAAAGCCGACCCGCGTCGCCAGAATTTTCCGACTTCGTCGCTGCGTGGCGGTGTCGAATCCGGGCCGCTAGCTCAATTGGCAGAGCAACGGACTCTTAATCCGCAGGTTGTAGGTTCGATTCCTACGCGGCCCACCACTTCGATCCGGCAGGAGACCGCCGCAAGGCGGTCTCGTCGTTTTGGCTGCAGTTGCAGGAGCGGCTGTAGGAGCGGCTGTAGGAGCGACTTCAGCCGCGATGATCGGCGTATCGCGGCTGAAGCCGCTCCTACAATGGCTGGGGTATACTTCCGGGCTGGTCTGGCGCGGCCGGATCCGGCAGTCCCGGCCCCGCAGCGAAAGTGGCGGAACTGGTAGACGCGCCGGGTTTAGGTCCCGGTGGGGTTGATCCCCCGTGAGAGTTCGAGTCTCTCCTTTCGCACCAGCTTGAGGGTCCCGCAGGGGGCGGGATTGCCGAGCGCATCGCGGCGCGCCGCGATGCCTGGCTGTCAGATGAGGAACAACGCAGTGATGGTTTCCATGGAATCGACCCAGGGTCTCGAACGGCGCATGAAAGTCGAGGTGCCGGCAGAGCGCGTCGAGGGCGAGATCGAAAAGCGGCTCAAGGAGATGGGCCGAAGTGCCAGAATCAAGGGATTCCGGCCGGGCAAGGCTCCGCTGACGGTGATTCGCAGGCAGTACGGCGCGCGAGTCCGCGACGACGTCGTCTCGGAAATCGTGCAGCAGAGCTGGTTTCAGGCGGTCAGCGAGAATCAGCTTCGCCCGGTCGGCCGGCCGCGCATCGAGACCCCCGGGGCGCAGCAGGGCAAGGACCTGACCTACACGGCCGTGTTCGAGGTGTTCCCCGAGATCGAGCTCAGTGGCCACGAGGGCATCGAGGTGGAGCGCCCGATCGCGACCATCGAGCCCGCCGACGTGGACGCAATGATCGAAAGGCTCCGCACCCAGCGCAGCCACTGGCACCTGGTCGAACGCGCCGCCACGCAGGGCGACCGGGTCACAGTGGATTTCGAGGGGACCATCGACGGCGAGCCCTTTCAGGGCGGCGCCGGCAAGGGCGTCGGCGTGGTGCTCGGCGAGGGACGCATGCTGATGGACTTCGAGGCCGGGCTGGTCGGCCTCGCGGCCGGCGAGGAACGCAAGATCAGGGTCGAGTTCCCAGGCGATTACGGCTCACCGGAGATTGCCGGCAAGACGGCGCAGTTCACCGTCAAGGCGAAGCGCGTCGAGGAGCTGCACCTGCCCGAGGTGGACGAGGAGTTCTGCCGCTCATTCGGGGTCGAGGACGGCAGCGTGGAGCAGCTGCGCAGCGAAGTCCAGAGCAACATGCACGAGGAGCTGAACCAGCGGGTTCGCAGTCTCATGAAGCGCCAGCTGCTCGACAAGCTGGTGGCGGCCAACACGGTCGAGCTGCCGGGGTCGCTGATCGAGCAGGAGATCCAGGCGCTGCGCGAAGACATGGCTCGCCGGATGAACCCAGGTGTTGCACCGGGCGCCGCGCCGCTGCCGCCGCGCGAGCCTTTCGAGGCGCCCGCCCGATTCCGCGTGACGCTCGGCCTGCTGATCGGCGAGATCGTGCGCGAGCAGCAAGTCCGCGTCGATGCCGCGCAGGTCAACAGGCGGCTGGAAATGATCGCCTCGGACTATGAAAATCCCGCCGAGATCGTCAAGCTGTACCGCAGCAACGCGGCGCTGATGTCTCAGGTGGAGACTGCGGTGCTCGAAGAGCAGGTCGTGGACTGGCTGCTCGAGCGCGCCAGCATCACGGACAAGCCGATGTCATTCAACGCCTTGATGAACCTGGAGAACGCCACATGAGCACCAAGGCATTGAACCTCGTCCCGATGGTCGTGGAGCAGACCGCGCGGGGCGAGCGCGCTTACGACATCTACTCGCGCCTGCTCAAGGAGCGGGTGATTTTCGTGGTCGGCCCGATCGAGGACCACATGGCCAACCTGGTGGTTGCCCAGTTGCTGTACCTCGAGTCGGAGAATCCCGACAAGGACATTCACCTGTACATCAATTCGCCCGGCGGCGTGGTCTCGGCGGGCCTGTCGGTCTACGACACCATGCAGTTCGTCAAGCCCGACATCTCGACGATCTGCGTCGGCCAGGCCGCGAGCATGGGCGCGGTGCTGCTGGCGGGCGGGGCCAAGGGCAAACGCTTCTGTCTGCCGCATTCCCGCATCATGATCCATCAGCCGCTGGGCGGCTTCCAGGGGCAGGCCTCGGACATCGACATCCACGCTCGCGAAGTCCTGAAGATTCGCGACCGCCTCAACCAGATCCTCGCGGCGCACACCGGCCAGCCGGTCGAGAAGGTCGCGCAGGACACCGATCGCGACTTCTTCATGGGCGGCGAAGAGGCGGTGGCCTACGGCCTGGTGGACCGCACGCTCAATCGCCGCGGCGAGGCCCTGCCACTGGCTCGCTGATCCCGGAAACTGCGAACCGGCGCTTTGCAGCGGGCGCGGGCCCCGTGATATATAAGCGCTGCCGGTAACAGGCCGGGCCGGCGGCGGTTTTGCACCACCACGAGGTTCTGGCATGGCTGACGACTCCCGCGGCAAGCACGACGACGGCAAGCTGCTTTACTGCTCCTTCTGCGGCAAGAGCCAGCATGAGGTGCGCAAGCTCATTGCCGGCCCGTCGGTGTTCATCTGCGACGAGTGTGTCGAGCTTTGCAACGACATCATCCGCGAGGAGCTCGAGGACAAGGGCGACTCCGGCAAGAGCAAGCTGCCGCGCCCGCACGAGATCAAGGCGGTGCTCGACCAGTATGTGATCGGCCAGGCCGGCGCCAAGAAAGTGCTCTCGGTCGCCGTCTACAACCATTACAAGCGCCTCGAAAGCCGCGCCGGCGGTGAACGCGGTCGCGGCGAGGAAGTCGAACTCGCCAAGAGCAATATCCTGCTGATCGGCCCGACCGGCTGCGGCAAGACGCTGCTGGCCGAGACCCTCGCGCGGCTGCTGAACGTGCCCTTCACCATCGCCGATGCCACCACGCTCACCGAGGCCGGCTACGTGGGCGAGGACGTCGAGAACATCATCCAGAAGCTGCTGCAGAAGTGCGATTACGACGTCGAGAAGGCGCAGACCGGCATCGTCTACATTGACGAGATCGACAAGATCTCGCGCAAGTCAGACAACCCGTCGATCACCCGCGACGTGTCCGGCGAGGGCGTCCAGCAGGCACTGCTCAAGCTGATCGAGGGCACCATTGCCTCGGTGCCGCCGCAGGGCGGGCGCAAGCATCCGCAGCAGGAATTCCTGCAGGTCGACACGCGCAATATCCTGTTCATCGTCGGCGGCGCGTTTGCCGGCCTCGAGAAGATCATCACCAACCGCTCGGCGAAGAGCGGCATCGGCTTCGTCGCCGAGGTGATGGGTGCCAAGGAGCAGAAGTCCGCCGGCCAGTTGTTCCACGAGGTCGAGCCTGAGGACCTGATCAAGTACGGCCTGATCCCCGAGTTCGTCGGCCGCCTGCCGGTGGTCGCGACGCTCGACGAGCTCGACGAGGACGCGCTGGTGCAGATCCTGGTCGAGCCGAAGAACGCCCTGACCAAGCAGTACCGCCGGCTGTTCGAGATGGAAGGTGCCGAGCTGGAGTTCCGCGACGACGCGCTGCGTGCGCTGGCGCGCAGGGCGATGCTGCGCAAGACCGGCGCGAGGGGCTTGAGGACCATCCTCGAGAACGTGCTGCTCGACACGATGTACGAATTGCCCTCCATGGAGAACGTCTCCAAGGTGGTGGTAGATGAAGCCGTGGTCAACGGCGAGAACAAGCCGTACATCATGTACGCCTCCGAAGAACTGCAGCGGGAGCAACGCCGCCCCTCCGGGACCGCATTCTGAGCCCGGCCCCGTGGGGCCGAACGGCCTCCGTAGGAGCGGCTTCAGCCGCGAATCCTTGCCCGTCGCGGCTGAAGCCGCTCCTACCTTGTCTGGCATCGATCAGGCGATTGAGCAAACCCGCCGGTTTTGCGGTCTACTTGATATCGACCGCGCCGCCCCCATATCCCGCTGAGGTCGCACCGGCCGGCGCCGGCCACAGCATGAATGTTGATTTCACGAGGATTTCACCGACGTGACAGAAGACACCCTGCAGAGCACGCAGACCCCACCGCCCGCGGAAATCGGCGCACCGGTGCTGCCGCTCAGGGACGTGGTGGTCTATCCGCACATGGTCATTCCGCTGTTCGTCGGCCGGGATCGCTCGGTCCAGGCGCTTAACACCGCAATGCAGACCGGCAAGCAGATCGTGCTGGTCGCGCAGAAGCAGGCGGACGTGGACGAGCCGCGGGTGGAGGACCTGTACGGCGTCGGCACGCTGGCGACCATCCTGCAGCTGCTGAAGCTGCCCGACGGCACCGTCAAGGTGCTGGTCGAGGGCGGCCAGCGCGTGGCGCTGAACAATATCCGCGAAGGCGTGTACTTCAACGCCGACATCGAGGTGCTCGATGAGTCGGCCGGACGCGAGGAACGCGAGAGCGAAGTGCTGATGCGCTCGATCGTCGCGCAGTTCGAAAACTACGTGAAGCTCTCCAAGAAGGTGCCGCCCGAGATCCTCACCTCGCTGGCCGGCATCGACCAGCCGGGGCGGCTTGCCGACACCGTGGCAGCGCACATGTCGCTGCGCCTGGCCGACAAGCAGCGGGTGCTCGAGGCCGCCAACCTGCGCGAACGGCTCGAGCTGGTGCTTGCGCTGGTCGAGGGCGAGATCGACGTGCTGCAGATCGAGAAGCGCGTCCGTGGCCGCGTCAAGCAGCAGATGGAGAAGAGCCAGCGCGAGTACTACCTCAATGAGCAGATGAAGGCGATCCAGAAAGAGCTGGGCGACATGAACGAGGAGGCCAGCGAGGTCGCCGAGCTGGAGAAGAAGATCGAGGCCGCCGGCATGCCGACCGAGGCCAAGGAGAAGGCCGTCTCCGAGCTGAACAAGCTGAGGATGATGTCGCCGATGTCGGCCGAGGCGACCGTGGTGCGCAACTACATCGACTGGCTGGTCAAGGCGCCGTGGAAGAAGCGCACCCGGGTGCTGCGCGACCTGGCGCAAGCCGAGCAGGTGCTCGAGGAAGACCACTACGGCCTGGAAAAGGTCAAGGAGCGCATCGTCGAGTACCTGGCCGTGCAGCAGCGCGTGAAGAAGCAGAAGGGCCCGATCCTCTGCCTGGTCGGCCCGCCGGGCGTCGGCAAGACCTCGCTGGGCAAGAGCATTGCGCGCGCCACGCACCGCAAGTTCGTGCGCATGAGCCTGGGTGGCGTGCGCGACGAGGCCGAGATCCGTGGCCACCGGCGCACCTACATCGGCTCGATGCCGGGCAAGATCATCCAGAACATGGCGCGCACCGGCGTGCGCAACCCATTGTTTCTGTTGGATGAAGTCGACAAGATGTCGATGGACTTCCGCGGCGATCCCTCATCGGCGCTGCTCGAGGTGCTCGACCCGGAGCAAAACTCCAGTTTCAACGACCACTACCTCGAGGTGGACTTCGACCTCTCCGAGACGATGTTCATCTGCACTGCCAACAGCCTGAACATCCCGCCGCCCCTGCTCGACCGGATGGAAGTCATCCGCATCCCCGGATACACCGAGGACGAGAAGCTCAATATTGCGCTGCGCTACCTGGTGCCGAAACAGGTGAAGAACAACGGCCTCAAGGAGGGCGAGCTGGCCATCGGCGAGGCGACCATTCGCGACATCATCCGCTACTACACGCGCGAGGCCGGGGTGCGCAATCTGGAGCGCGAACTGGCACGGATCTGCCGCAAGGTGGTCAAGGAGATGGTGCTCGACAGCGAACACAAAAAGGTCAGCATCAAGCCCTCCAGCCTGGAGAAGTATCTGGGCGTGCGGCGCTTCCGCTATGGCCGCGCCGAGGAGACCGACCGTGTCGGCCTGGCCACCGGGCTGGCCTGGACCGAGGTCGGCGGCGAGCTGTTGACCATCGAGGCTGCCACCGTCTCCGGCAAGGGCAAGCTGATCCATACCGGCACGCTCGGCGAGGTGATGAAAGAGTCCATCCAGGCGGCGATGACCGTGGTGCGCAGCCGCTCGAGCGTGCTCGGCATCGATCCCGAGTTCTACGCCAAGCACGACGTGCACATCCACGTCCCGGAAGGCGCGACGCCGAAGGACGGCCCGAGCGCGGGCATTGGTATGTGCACTGCGCTGGTCTCCGCGCTCACCGGCATCCCGGTGCGCTCCGACGTGGCGATGACCGGCGAGATCACCTTGCGCGGCGAGGTGCTGCCGATCGGTGGCCTCAAGGAGAAACTGCTGGCCGCGCACCGCGGTGGCATCCGCATCGTGCTGATCCCCGACGAGAACGAGAAGGATCTCGCCGAGATCCCGAAGAACATCAAGAACAAGCTCGATATCCGTCCGGTCAAGTGGATCGACCAGGTGCTCGAAGTCGCTCTGCAGCACATGCCCTCCGGCGCGCCGGACACGACCGTCGAGGAACCTCCCGCGGCCGAGTCCAAGGGCGGCGAGAAGAGCGTCCACGCGCATTGAAACAGGGGTGCGGCTTCCGTAGGAGCGGCTTCAGCCGCGATTTTGCTGTCGCGGCTGAAGCCGCTCCTACGCCTTTACAATTGACCTCGGCAGACGCGCTTGCTATAAATCTCGGCCCCTCAGGGCGCTGGTTTGTGCGGCCCGCCGCAAAGGCGGGCCGAGCGCTTTCAAGGCGGCGCCAGGCGTAGACCGTGACGACGCTCGACGCCTGGGCACGGACGCTCCGCACTGCGGGTGCGGTTTTGGGGAACCGCGGGGCGGTTCATTGACACACACATACAGCTTGCGAAGGTAACCTGATGAACAAGGGCGAATTGATCGAGGCCGTGGCGGCTGCTGCCGACCTCACGAAGTCCGATGCCACCAAGGCCGTCGAGGCGGTCATTGACACCGTCACCCGCACACTCAGAAAGGGTGAGCAGGTATCGATTGTCGGCTTCGGTAATTTTGCGGTGAAGTCGCGCGCAGCGCGCCAGGGCCGTAATCCGAAGACCGGCGAAGCGATCTTCATTCCCGCGAGTCGCGTCCCCGGTTTCAAGGCTGGCAAAGCCCTGAAGGACGCAGTAAACTAGCGCGCCCTCCCGGGGAGCGCGGGTGCTTAGCTCAGCTGGGAGAGCGTCGCCCTTACAAGGCGAAGGTCGAAGGTTCGAACCCTTCAGCACCCACCAGCTTGAGTTCCGGAGCGGTAGTTCAGTTGGTTAGAATACCGGCCTGTCACGCCGGGGGTCGCGGGTTCGAGTCCCGTCCGCTCCGCCATAGAATGAAAGGGCGCCCGTGTGGCGCCCTTTCCGTTTCCGGTCCCGCCGGCGGCCGCGGCCGCGAGGAGTGCTGAGGCTACTCATGCTGCAGAAAATCCGAGAGAAGATCACCGGCTGGGTCGCCTGGGCGATCCTCATCACCATCGGCCTGGTGTTCGCGGTCTGGGGCATCGACTTCAGTTTCACGCCGCGCACCGTGGCCGCCAAGGTCGACGGCGAGGACGTGCCGATCGAGCCGGTGCGCCGCGCCTACCAGGAGCAGCTGTCGCGCTTCCAGCAGGCCTTTGGTCGCGACGTGCCGGAGGAATTCACCAGCGAGATGCGGCGCGGGGTGATCGAGCAGTTCGTGCGCCGCGAGCTGCTGCAGCAGCGCGTCACCCGGGCGCGCCTGCGGGTCGGTGACGAGCAACTGATGCAGCACATTCAGAGCATCCCGGCCTTCCAGGTCGGCGGCCAGTTCAGCATCGATGCCTACCGCGCGGCGCTGGCGGGCGCGGGCTATACACCGCGCATGTTCGAGGCGGACCAGCGGCGCGTGCTGGAGATCCAGCAGCTGCAGAACGCGATCGCGCTTTCCACATTTGTCACCCGCAACGAGATCGAGCGACGCATCGCGCTGGAGCGCGAGCTGCGCGAGATCGAATGGGTATCGCTGCCGCTCGACCGCTTTCTCGACGAAGTCGAGATTAGCGACGCCGACGTCGAGGAGCGCTACCAGGCCAGTGCCGACCGCTGGATGACGCTGGAGTCAGTGGACCTCGAGTATCTCGAGCTGCGGCTCGACCAACTCGCCGCCGAAGTGGAGATCAGCGAGGACGAGCTGCGGGCATTCTACGAGGCGGAAGTGCGCCGCGAGCCCGAGCGCTACTCCGGCCGGGAGCGGCGCAAGGCGGCGCACATCCTGGTGCGCACGGGCGAGGATGCACAGCAACGCATCGAGGCGCTGCGCGCGCGCATCGAGGCGGGCGAGGAGTTCGCGGCGGTGGCCGCAGAGGCTTCCGAGGACCCGGGCTCGGCCCGTGCCGGGGGCGAGCTCGGCTGGGTGGAACGCGGTTTCATGGTGCCGGCCTTCGAGAATGCGCTGTTTGCCCTCGAGGAGGGCGAGCTCAGCGCGCCGGTGCGCAGCGAGTTCGGCTGGCACCTGATCCTGCTGCAGGAACTCGAGACCAGCGGCGGCGCGAGCTTCGAGGAGGCCCGCGAAGAATTGATCGCGGACTACGGCCGGCGGATGGCCGAGGATCGTTTCTACGAGCAGGCCGAGGCGCTGGCCCAGCAGGCCTTCGAGACTTCCGACAGCCTGCAGCCGGTGGCCGCCGAGCTGGGGCTCGAGCTCAGGACCGTCGCCGGCGTGACGCGCGGTGGCGGCCCGGGCATCGCGGCCAGTCCGGAGGTGATCGCCGCGGCGTGGCGCGAGGCCGTACTCGACGCTCGCGAGAACAGCCCGCTGATCGAGGTCGAGGACGGCCACGCCGTGGTCATCCGGGTGGCGGCACACCGTCCGCAGGAACTGCAACCGCTGGAGACGGTGGCCGAACAGATTGCCGTCGAACTGCGACGCGAGCGCGCCACAGAGCGGCTCCGCGCGCTCGGCCAGCAGGCGCTGGCGCGACTCGCGGCCGGCGACAGCGTCGCCGAGGTCGCCGAGTCGCTGGAGGGCGATTTCGTGGCCGGCATCACGGTGGTGCGCGATGACGTTACAGTGCCGCCGCATGTGAGTTCGGCGGCGTTCGCGGCAGCCCGCCCGGAGG
>CAZOSZ010000102.1:0-8800 GCA_964582505.1 uncultured Ectothiorhodospiraceae bacterium
CTACTACATCAGCGGCCATCGCGCCAACATCAAGGCCGAATACTCGATCGACGACCAGTTCGTCGGCACCAGCAAGGTCGACGCATTCCGCATCCAGGCGCAGCTGTTCTTCTGATCCACGCACCCCGACCCCGGCGTCGGACCTGGCGGGCGGCCTTCGGGCCGCCCGCCGCTTTTGGCGCGTCGGAAAATGCTTTTGCATTGCACAATACGACCGGTTATGCTGCATAGCGGCATAAGCCGTGACGGGATCTGGAGCCGGGCATGAGCGCAAGAACAGTGCTGGTCACCGGCGGCACGGGCGCCATCGGCAGGGTGATCTGCGAAGCCCTGGCCGGAGAAGGCTACCGGGTGGCGGCCAACTGCCATCCGGGCGACGCGGCCAATGCGGCCGAATGGGGCCGGCAGATCGCGGCGCGGGGCCTGCCGCTGCATATCGAGGCCTTCGATGCCAGCGATTACGAGGCGACCCAGGCCGGCGTGGCAGCCGTCGAGGCGACGCTCGGGCCGGTCGATGTGCTCATCAATGCCGCCGGCATCACCCGTGACGGCCGGCTGGTGAATCTCGAGCCGGCACAATGGCAGGCGGTGGTCCGGACCAACCTCGACAGCGTCTACAACGCCACGCGCGCGGTGATCGCCGGCATGGTCGAGCGCGGCTTCGGTCGGGTGGTCAGCATCTCCTCGGTGAACGGCCAGCGCGGCCAGTTCGGCCAGGCCAACTACTCCGCGGCCAAGGCCGGGGTCCACGGATTCACCATGGCGGTGGCGCGCGAGGTCGCCCGCAAGGGCGTGACCGTGAACACCGTCTCGCCGGGATATATCGAGTCGCCGCTGATCATGAACGTGCCCGAGCAGATCCGCGCCGGGATCCGCGAGCAGATTCCCGTGGGGCGCTTCGGCCAGCCCGCCGAGATCGCCCGCGCGGTGCTGTTTCTGGCCGCCGACGATGCGGGCTACATCACCGGCACCGACCTGTCGGTGAATGGCGGCTACCACATGGGCTGAGGGCCCGCCGCGTCCGGCTCTTTCCTGTCGCCGTCCGGGGCTGCATGATGTGGCCATGAACCAACCCGTGCGCGTCATCCGCAAATACGCCAACCGCCGCCTCTACGACCCCACGGAGAGCCGCCACCTGACGCTGGACGAGGTGCGCGAGCGGGTCGTCGCCGGCGACAAGATCCGGGTCGAGGACGCGAAGACCGGCGAGGATCTCACCCGGAGCATCCTGCTGCAGATCATCGTCGAACGCGAGGAAGCCGGCCGGCCGCTGCTGTCGGCGGAGCTGCTGGAGCAGTTGATCCGCTTCTATGGCGGTGCGTTGCAGGATTTTCTGGCGACCTACCTGGAACGCAGCGTGGGCAGTTTCGTCGCCCAGCAGGAGCGCTTCCAGGACCAGCTGCTGAAAGTGATGAAGGACTCTCCGCTGGCGGCCGTCAGCCAGCTGGCGGAGCAGAATCTTGCCGCCTGGAAGGAGTTGCAGAAGGGCTTCTTCGGGTCGGGTTCTGCGCAAATGCAAAAGGAACCTGGAAACAAGAAATCTCGTAAGTAATTGTTATTTCTTAGTACCAGTTTCGGCATTGCAGGGTTTTTTGCACTGCACAAACTTTTCTGCTAGCGTATCCCACAGACTCGCATGCCAGCCATGCGCCTTTTGCAGAACCACCACGGGGTACACGCCATGAACTACGGATTCGAAAATTTCTACGCCAAGGCCCAGGAGGCTGCTGCCCCCTGGTCTGAGCTCACCGAGTACGGTTTCGAGGCCATCGAGAAGGGCTTCCAGCTGCAGGCCGAACTGCTCGGCGATGCGATCGACTTCGCCGTCGACGAGCTGAAGACCGCCTCCGCCGCGACCAATCCGGCCGATTACATGCAGGCCCAGGCGAAGCTCGTCGAAGCCTACGCCGCGCGTCTGCAGAAGCGTGCCCAGGGCCTGGCGGCCGTCGCCTCCGAGGCGCAGGCCAGCTTCGCCACCTGGGCTGAGCGTGGCTTCAAGCAGGCCCAGTCCTCGTTCGAGGATGCCGTCAGCGCCGCCCAGACGGCTGCGCCGAAGCCGGGCCGCAAGAAGGCCGCCTGATCGGGCGGTGATTCCGACGGGCGGGACTTCGCAGTCCCGCCCGTTTTTCGTGCCGATGAGCGTGGCCAAATGACTGTAGGAGCGGCTTCAGCCGCGATCCGTCGCGGCTGATCGCGGCTGATCGCGGCTGAAGCCGCTCCCACACTGATCGCGGCTGAAGCCGCTCCTACACGATCCCGCCGGCCATGTGGCCCTTGCGGCGACCGGCGCCGGATGGCAAGTTGAGCCGCCCGGCACGAGGCCGCAGACCCGCACAAACCAGAGGCAGTTGCCATGAACTCTCCGCCACGCGAAGTCGTCGTCATCTCCGCCGTTCGCACGGCCATCGGCACCTACGGGGGCGCGCTCGCCGGCACGCCGCCGGCTGATCTCGCCGCGCTGTGCGTGCGCGAGGCCGTCAGCCGCGCCGGCATCGAAGCGGGCGAGGTGGGCCACTGCGTGTTCGGCAACGTGATTCACACCGAGGCGCGCGACATGTACATGGCGCGCGTCGCGGCCGTGAACGGCGGCCTGCCGGTGGAGACTCCGGCGCTGACGGTCAACCGCCTGTGCGGCAGCGGACTGCAGGCGATCGTCTCGGCCGCGCAGCTGATCAGACACGGTGATGCCGACTGCGCGGTGGCCGGCGGCGCAGAATGCATGAGCCGGGCCCAGTACTGGCTGCCCGGTCTGCGCTTCGGCCAGCGGCTGGGCGATGGCCAGGTGATCGACGCCATGGTCGCCGCGCTCAGCGATCCCTTCGACGCCTGCCACATGGGCATCACCGCCGAGAACGTCGCGGCGCGCTGGGGCGTCAGCCGCGAGGACCAGGACCGGCTGGCGCTGGAAAGCCAGCAACGCGCCGTGCGGGCCATCGACGAGGGCCGCTTCAAGGAGCAGATCGTGCCGGTGGAAGTGCGCGTGAAACGCGAGACCCGGGCGTTCGACACCGACGAGCACCCGCGCCGCGACACCACGCTGGACAGCCTGGCGAAGCTCAAGCCGGCGTTCAAGGGCGACGGCAGCGTCACGGCCGGCAATGCCTCGGGCCTGAACGACGGCGCCGCCGCGGTGGTGCTGATGGAACGCGGCGCGGCCGAGGCGCGCGGCCTGAAGCCGCTGGCCCGGCTGGTCGGCTATGGTTTCGCCGGAGTCGAACCGAAGTACATGGGCATCGGGCCGGTGCCGGCGGTGCGCGCGTTGTTCGAGCGCACCGGCCTGTCGGTGGCCGACATCGACGTATTCGAAGTCAACGAAGCCTTCGCGGCCCAGGCGCTGGCCGTGGCCCGTGAGCTGGATCTGCCCGACGAGAAGCTCAATCCCAACGGCAGCGGCATCTCGCTCGGCCACCCGATCGGCGCCACCGGCTGCGTCATCACCGTCAAGGCGCTGCACGAGCTGCAGCGCTCCGGCGGGCAGCGTGCACTGGTCACGATGTGCATCGGCGGGGGCCAGGGCATTGCCGCGATTTTCGAGCAACTGGCCTAGATGGAGCGCCACGGATGACGGTATTGAGCAAATTTTCCCCCTCCAATCTGCAGACCCGGTACTACATGGCGCGGGTCATGACGCACCTGTCGGCCGACCTCGGCCGCGCCTACGCGCAGTGGCTGGCCGCGCTGGCCACGCATCCCGGTTTCGTGATGAAGCATTCAGTGTCGCTCACCGGGGATTACCTCGACATCGGCGGCGAGCTGCTGCGCCAGGCAGCCGGTGCGCCTGCCCAGGGCAACGGCGGCAACGGCCCCGGCGATCGCCGCTTCAGCGGCGAGACCTGGGAACGCCGCCCGCTGTTCAATGCGGTGCGCCACGCCTGGCAGGCCACCACCCGGGCCACCCTGTCGCTGGCCGACGGTACGCCGGGGCTCGACGAGGACACGGCGCGCAAGCTGCGCTTCTTCACCGGCCAGTTCCTCGACGCGGTGGCGCCGAGCAATTTCGCGCTCAGCAACCCGGAAGTGTTGGCGGCCACGCGCGAGAGCAAGGGTCGCAACCTGCTCGAGGGCGTGCGCAACTTCTGGTCGGACCTCGATCTCAAGAACGGCCGGCTGAAGATCAGCATGTCGGATCTCGGCGCCTTCAAGGTCGGCCGCGATCTCGCCATCACGCCCGGCAAGGTGGTCTACCAGAACGAGCTGATGCAGCTCATCCAGTACACGCCGAGCACGCCGAAGGTGGCACGCCGGCCGCTGCTGATCCTGCCGCCGTGGCTGAACAAGTACTACGTGCTCGACATGCAGCCCGGCAACTCGATGGTGCGCTGGCTGGTCGAGCAGGGCCACACGGTGTTTTTGATTTCCTGGATCAATCCGGACGGCTCGACGCCCGACAAGAGTTTCGAGCAATACATGCTGGAGGGACCGCTGGCGGCGCTGGACGTGATTCGCGACATCACCGGCCAGGAAGAGGTCAACGCCATGGGCTATTGCCTCGGCGGCATCCTGCTGGCGGCGATGCTGGCGTGGCTGGAGGCCAAGGGTCGCCGGCCGATCCGCTCGGCGACCTATCTCACCACCCTGGTGGATTACTCAGACGTGGGCGACATCAAGGTGTTTCTCACGGAGGAACTGGTGGACCGGCTCGAGGCCGTCGGCCGCGGCAAGGGTTACATCCCCGGCGACAACGTCTCCTGGGGCTTCCGCATGCTGCGGGCGCCGGATCTCATCTGGTCGTTCATCATCAACCACTACCTGCTCGGCAAGCCGCGCGTGCCCTTCGACCTGCTCTACTGGAACGAGGACGCGACCAACATGCCGGCCGCCTGCCACGTCTGGTTCATGCGCAACATGTACCTGCGGAACCTGCTGCGCGTGCCGAACGCGCTGGAACTCGCCGGCGAGTCGATCGACGTCACGCGGATCACCACGCCGGCCTACATCCTCGCCGCCCGCGACGACCATATCGCGCCCTGGAAGACCTGCTACGAGACCACCCAGCTGTTCGCCGGGCCGCGACGCTTCGTGCTGGGCAACTCGGGGCACATCGCCGGCGTGATCAACCCGCCGACCAAGGTGAAGTACGGCTTCAGGGCCGGCAATGACACGCCCGCCGACCCGGAGGCCTGGTTTGCGAACACCGCGGAGCACGCCGGCAGCTGGTGGCCGGACTGGGGCAAGTGGCTGAAGCGCCACTCCGGCGGGCAGGTGAAGGCGCGCAAGCCCGGCACGCACCCGGACTATCCTGCCATCGAGGACGCGCCCGGCAGCTACGTGCGCAAGACGCTCGACGAAACCCGCTGACGCCTGCTTGTCCCGCCGGGTCGGCGCCCCGGCCGGGTGGGGCTGCTTGTTGTCGCCCCTCCAGGCCAGTGATCCGGCAGTCGTAGGAGCGGCTTCAGCCGCGACCGGTCTTTCCCCTCCGGGTCGGCGACCCGGCAGTTGTAGGAGCGGCTTCAGCCGCGACCGGTCCCGCAGAGAACTCCACCCACCCGGATCGCCTCACTCAGTCGCAAGTGCGAGCGCCGGCAGCCGAGCCAGGCGTCGTGCCGCCGTGCAGGACGGTCAATGACGGATCGCGGCTAAAGCCGCTCCTACAGCTGAAGCCGCTGCCACGGTCGGGGGTCGCGGCTGAAGCCGCTCCTACGACGGTCGCGGTGTGACTGCGGGATGGGTCAGTACATGTGCTGCCCGCCATTCACCGAGACGGTCGAGCCGGTCATGAAGTCGGCGTCGTCGGCCACCAGAAACAGCACCGCGCGGACGATGTCGCTGGTCTCGCCGAGCCGGCCGACCGGGATGCGCTCGATGATCTTCTCCAGCACCTTTTCCGGTACGGCGCGCACCATGTCGGTGTTGACGTAACCGGGCGCCACGGCATTGACGGTGATGTTGAACTTCGCGCCTTCCTGGGCGAGCGCCTTGGTGAAGCCGTGGATGCCCGACTTCGCGGCGGCGTAATTCACCTGGCCGTACTGCCCGGCCTGTCCGTTGACCGAGCCGATGTTGACGATCCGGCCGAACTTGCGTTCGCGCATGCCCTCGATGACGTGGCGGCACATGTTGAAGCAGCTGGAAAGATTGGTGCGGATCACTTCGTCCCAGGCCTCGAAGCTCATCCGGTGAAGCGTGCCGTCGCGGGTGATGCCGGCATTGTTGACCAGCACGTCCACCGGCCCGACTTCCTGCTCGATCCGCTTCACGCCCTCGCGGCTGGCCTCGAAGTCGCCGACGTCGAAGCGGAAGGCCTGGATGCCTGTTCGCTCGTTGAATTCCTTCGCCCGGTCCGGGCTGCCGAAGTAGTTGGCCGCCACCTTGTAGCCGGCCGCAGCGAGCGCCTCGGAGATCGCACCGCCGATCCCGCGCGTACCGCCGGTGACCAGTGCCACGCGTGCTGTCATTGCAACTCCCCTTTTTGTTCATGCAGTGACACGGAAATATGGACCCGGCGCGGCCGTTGCGCCACCCCGCCTTGGTCTAGATGCATCGGGACCTGTCCCCATTTCGCCTGATTTCCCCTAGACTTGGCGGCCCTTTGGGAGGGTGGCGATGAAGGAGATGACCCGGCCTGCTCCGGCGGAGCAGGGTTTCCGCATGCCGCCGGAGTGGGCGCCGCACCAGGCGACGTGGATCTCCTGGCCGCACAACCCGGAAACCTGGCCCGGCCTGCTCGCGCAGGCCGAGGCCTCGATGGCGGCGGCCGTGCAAGCGCTGGCCGGCGGCGAGGCCGTGCGCATCAACGTGCTCGACGAGGCGCACCAGGCGCACGTGCGGCGGCTGCTCGGACCGATCGCCGATTCCCCTGCGGTGGTGTTCCATCATTTTCCGACCAACGACGCCTGGTGTCGCGACCACGGCGCGATTTTCGTCCGCGACGAGGCCGGCCGGCTGGCAGCCGTGGATTGCGGCTTCAACGCCTGGGGCGGCAAGTACCCGCCCTGGGATCTCGATGACGCGATTCCGGCGCGGATGGCCGAAGCGCTCGGCCTGCCGCGCTACGAGGGCGGGCTGATCCTCGAGGGCGGCTCGATCGAGGTCAACGGCGCGGGCACGCTGTTGACCACCGAGCAATGCCTGCTCAACGACAACCGCAACCCGTCGCTGTCGCGCACCGACATCGAGCAGCGACTGTGCCTGCTGTTCGGCGTGCGCCAAGTACTGTGGCTGGGTGATGGCATCGTCGGCGACGACACCGACGGGCACGTCGACGACATCAGCCGTTTCGTCGCCGCGGACACGGTGGTCACGGTGGTCGAGCCCGACCCCGCCGACGCCAACCACGCGCCGCTGGCCGAGAACCTGGCGCGGCTGCGCGCAATGCGTCTGCACGACGGGCGGTCGCTTCGCATCGTCGAGCTGCCGATGCCGGCGCCGGTGGCGTTTGATGGCGTGCGCCTGCCGGCCAGCTACGGAAATTTCTACATCGGCAACGAGGTGGTGCTGCTGCCGGCGTTCGACCAGCCGGCCGACGCCCGGGCGCAGCGCGTCCTCGAGGGCTGCTTCCCGGGTCGCCGCGTGGTGCCGGTCCGCGCCAACGAGCTGGTGGTCGGCCTGGGGGCGTTCCATTGCCTCACCCAGCAGGTGCCGGCGGCCGCGGCCTGAGCCTCGCTTGCTGTGACCCGACCCGTGACCTAACCTAAACGATTTATTTCCGCGCGCCTCGGAAGGACGCGCCTCGGAAGGAGTTTCAGAGGATGGCCGACGCCCCGGTAAGCCGCTTCATTCGCCACCATTTCCGTCATTTCAACGGCGCCGCGCTGGTGGACGCCGCGGACGCCTACGCGGCGCACCTCGAGCAGGGGGGCTCGATGATGGTCACCCTGGCCGGGGCGATGAGCACCGCCGAGCTGGGGCTGTCGCTCGCCGAGATGATCCGGCGCGACAAGGTCCACGCGATCACCTGCACCGGCGCCAATCTCGAGGAGGACGTGTTCAACCTGGTGGCGCACGATCACTACGTGCGGATCCCGCACTACCGCGACCTGACACCGGCGGACGAGGAGGCCCTGCTGTCGCGCCATCTCAACCGCGTCACCGACACCTGCATTCCCGAGGAAGAGGCGATCCGGCGCATCGAGCAGGTGGTGCTCGAGCACTGGCTTGCGGCCGACAAGGCCGGCGAGCGCTACTTCCCGCACGAGTTCATGTACCAGGTGCTGATGAGCGGAAGACTGGCCGAGCATTACCAGATCGATCCGAAGGACAGCTGGCTCCTGGCTGCGGCCGAGCGAGACCTGCCGGTGATCGTACCCGGCTGGGAGGACTCCACGCTCGGCAACATCTACGCCAGCCACTGCATCACCGGCGAGATCAACGACGTCCACACGGTGCGCGGCGGTATCGAGTACATGGCTTGGCTGGCCGACTGGTACAAGGCACGGGTCGAGGCCGGCACCTCGGTCGGCTTCTACCAGATCGGCGGCGGCATTGCCGGCGACTTCCCGATCTGCGTAGTGCCGATGCTCGAGCAGGACCTGCGCATGACCGGCATCCCGCGCTGGGGCTACTTCTGCCAGATCAGCGACTCGACCACCAGCTACGGCTCGTACTCCGGCGCCGTGCCCAACGAAAAGATCACCTGGGGCAAGCTGTCGGCCGACACGCCGAAGTTCATCATCGAGTCCGACGCCACCATCGTGGCGCCGCTGATGTTCGCCATAATCCTCGGCTGGTAACCGCCTCACCGCCTGATTACCGGCGCTGTCCAGCCCTGGCCGGGTCAGGCCTCCTGCCCGGGCTCCGCCTTCTCCTTGTAGCCGATGCGGTGAAACGGGTTCACGATGCCGCTCACCAGGTTGCGCGAGTG
>CAZOSZ010000103.1:0-8740 GCA_964582505.1 uncultured Ectothiorhodospiraceae bacterium
CGGCCACCGGCCAGGCACCGGGCCTGGCGCGGCGACTGGCAGCCTGCCTGTATGACGGCCTGGTGCTGGCCGCGGTCATGATGGTCGCGGGGGCCGTCTGGATAGCCTTGAGTCGCGCGGCCGTGCCGCCCGGCGACGGGTTGTTCCGCGCCTACCTGCTGGGAGTGTCGGCCGCGCTCTTCACGCTCTTCTGGACCCGCGGCGAGACACTCGGCATGCGCGCCTGGAAGCTCAGGCTCATCGGGCCGGACGGCCGGCCGCCGGGATGGCGCCGGGCGCTGCTGCGCTTCGGATGCGCGCTGCTTTCGTGGGGCGCGCTCGGGCTGGGGTTCCTGTGGGTGCTGGTGGATCGCGAGGGGCTGGCCTGGCACGACCGCTTGTCACGGACGCGGCTGGTGTTCAAGGGTCGCGGCTGAAGCGTATCGCGGCTGAAGCGTATCGCGGCTGAAGCCGCTCCTACGCAAGGGCTGTCAGCGGACGCGCGTCATGCCGAACACGGCGGCGGCGAAGATCACGGCCACCGGCAGCCAGGCAGTGATCCAGGCGGGTGCGCCGTATACCTGGGCTCCGTCGGCGAGCGCGCCCTTGCCAAGGATGTAGAGGATTCCGATCAGGAAACCGACCACGAATCGGGCACTGTTGCCACCCGAGCGCAGCGGCCCGAACACGAAAGGCAGCGCCAGCAACAGCATTGCCGGCACCGCGGCGATATTGGCGAGCCGCTGCCACATCGCCATCTCGTACCGGCCGACTTGCAGGTCGTTCGCCTCGAGGTAGCGGATGTACTCGCGCAGCATCGGGATGCTCATGCTGTTGGTGTCGATCACCGACACCTCCATCACCGAGGGGTCGATGCCGGTCATCAGCTCGAGCCGCGGCTGGAGTTCGGTCTCGATGCGCTCGCCGAAACGCGTCAGGCGGACGTCCTCGAGCGTCCAGACGCGGTCATGGCCGACTTCGGCGCGCCGCGCCAGCGCCACCGAGTCGAGCCGGCCGGCCTCGTCGAAGCGGTAAACGTAGACACCGCCGAGCCGCTCGAGGCTCTCGACCTGGAGAATATTGAACACGCGATCGCCATCGCGCAGCCAGCTCCCCGACAGGCCCGACAGGCTGGTGCGATCGCGCTTCAGCTCGTCGGCGTAGTCATCGGCAAAGCGCTCGGCGGGCGGCATCACGAACTCGCCGATCGCCGCCGCCGCTGCGGCGAACAGCCCGCCGGCCAGCAGCATCGAGATTGCCAGGCGCGCCAGCCCGACACCGGCAGCGCGCACCGCAACCAGTTCGCTGTGCCGGGCGAGCGCGCCGAGGCCCATCATGCCGCCGAGCAGGGCGGCAATCGGGAAAACGTCGAAGGCGTTTCGCGGCCATTGCGCGATCACCACCAGGAAGGCGTCGGGCACCTCGAAATTGCCCCGGCCGACGTCCTGCAACTCGGTCGTCAGGCTGATGAAACCGATCAGTGCGAGCAGCACCAGCATCACCAGCAAGGTGGCGCGTCCCGCGGCGATCGTCAGATAGCGGTCGATGAGGTTCATGCGCCCCGCCAGCGGGCCCGCAAACGCCAGGCGCCGCCCGATTGCATGTACAGCATCAACAACCCCGCCGAAAGCAGCGCGGCATGCACCCACCACAGCCCCAGCCAGCCCGGCACCTTCCCGTCCTCGAGCAGGCTGTGGCCGACGGAAAGCAAGTTGCTGTAGAGCACGAATACCAGGATGGCGAAGCCGAGCCGGCCGTAGCGGCCGGAGCGCGGCGGCGTGCGACCGAGCGGCACTGCCAGCAGTGTAAGCACCAGCAGCGAGGCCGGCGCCGACAGCCGCCAGTGCAATTCGGCATGGTCCTCCTCGAGGCCGGTGCCGAGCAGCGCGAAGGTGGAAAGCTGGCGGCGCTGCTGCGCTGGGGTTTCCCGGCCGGGAATCGGCAGCGGAATGCCATGCTCCTCGAAGCGCGCGGTGCGAAACTCCGCGCTGCCGGGCTGGCCCGAGTAACGGATGCCGTCATAGAGCACCAGGAAGTTTTCGTCGCGTTGCAACGAGATGCGCTGAGCGGCACGCGCCGCGGTGACGATCTCCACCTGTTCCTCGGTGCGCTGCTGGATGAACACCCCGGTGAGTTGCCCTGCGGCATTGCGATCGCGTGCGTAGAACACCAGCCGTCCGCCGGAGGCGCTGCGGAAACGTCCCGGCTCGAGCGCCGTCAGTTGCAATTGCCGGGTCCCCTCGAGACGGATTTCCATGGACTTGCGCGCCGCCCATGGCACGGTATCGAAAGACAGCACCGCGAGCCCGGTGGCGACCACCGCGGCCGCCCAGAGCAGCGGGCGCAGCAGCCGGCCGGCACCCACTCCGCAGGCGTTCAGCGCCGCCATCTCGCTGTCACGGTAGAGCCGGCCGAGGGTCAGCATGACGGCGAAGAAGAACGCCGCGGGGACCATCAGGCTGAGGTACTCGATGCTGGTCAGGCCCATCAGCTTCAGCACCGCGTCGCGAGGGATCCGGTCGGCAGCGGCGCGCGCCAGGCCACGTGCGAACTGGTCGCCCAGCAGGATCAGCATCAGCACCACAGTCACGCCGATGAAGGTGCGGAAAGTCTCGCGCAGCAGGTAGCGATCGATGATGCTGGACACGAAGCGCGCAGTTTCGGGCTGCCTCCCGATCATTTAAACTCCGGCATCTTACCGCGTCCGCGGCCGCCGGGGGGTCGGCCTGCGAATGCCGCGGGCCCTGTTTCGCCGGGGCCCGGCTCGGCTATTGTCACCTCCCGGGATGCGGCACCTGAGGAGTTTCTGCATATGGATTTTGTGGCGAAAACGGGCACCGCGCCGAGCTTGCGTACGGATTGCGCGATCGTCGGCGTCTACAAGGGCGGGCGGCTGTCGGCGGCGGCTCGCGAGATCGATGCGGCGGCGAGCGGCCTGGTGGCGGGACTGGTCAAGCGCGGCGATTTTCGTGGCGACACCGAGGAGACGCTGCTGGTGCCCAACCCCGGCGGAATCGCCGCCCGGCGCCTGCTTCTGGTCGGCCTCGGTGATCGCGGCAAGCTGACCGTCAAGGCCTGGCGCAAGGCCCATGGCGCCGCCGTGCGAGCGCTGTTCAGTACCGGTGCCAAGGACGCGCTCAGTCTGCTCACCACCGAGGAGATTCCCGACGCCGACGCCTACCTGCTTGCGCGGCACGCCGCCGAGGCCATCGAGGAAGCGGCTTACCGCTTCGACGAGATGAAATCCACCGTTGAAGACCCGCCGCCGAAGCTCGCCAGGATTGCGTTGTGGTTTGCCGAGCGCAAGGCGCAGAAATCAGCCCAGCTCGGCTTCGCACATGGCAAGGCGGTAGCCGAGGGCCAGTCGCTGGCGCGCAGGCTCGGCAACCTGCCGCCCAATGTCTGCACGCCAAGCTTCCTGGCCGACGAGGCCCGCAGGCTGGCGGGTCGCCGCCCGGGCCTGAAGGTCAGCGTGCTCGACGAAACGCAGATGAAGAAGCTTGGCATGAATGCGCTGCTGGCCGTGGCGCGGGGCAGCCGCCAGCCGCCCAGGCTGATCGTGATGGAGTGGCACGGCGGGCCGAAGCAGAAGGCGCCGGTGGCACTGGTCGGCAAGGGCATCACCTTCGACACCGGCGGCGTCTCCCTCAAGCCGCCACCGGCGATGGACGAGATGAAGTTCGACATGTGCGGCGCCGCCAGCGTGCTTGGCACGATGGCGACAGTGCTGCGCCTGGAACTGCCGATCAACCTGGTGGCGCTGGTGCCTGCGGCCGAAAACATGCCCGACGGGATGGCCAGTCGCCCGGGTGACATCGTCAAGACCCTGTCGGGCCAGACCGTCGAGATCCTCAACACTGATGCCGAGGGACGCCTGATCCTGTGCGATGCGCTCACCTACGCGCGCCGTTTCCGGCCGTCCACGGTGATCGACGTCGCCACCCTGACGGGCGCCTGCGTGATCGCCCTTGGATACCACTTGAGCGGCTTGATGAGCAATGACGAGACGCTCGCCCGGGAGCTGCTGCGCGCCGGCATCGACGCCGAGGATCGCGCCTGGCAACTGCCGATCGCCGAGGAGTACGACGAGGAGCTGAAGAGCAATTTTGCCGACTTTGCCAATGTCGCGGGACGCGAAGGTGGCGCGGTCACGGCCGCCTGCTTCCTTGCCCGCTTCACCCACGAACTGTCGTGGGCCCATCTCGACATCGCGGGCACCGCCTGGAAGACCGGCAAGGCGAAAGGCGCGACCGGCCGCCCGGTGGCACTGCTGGCGCAATTCCTGATGAGCCGCGCCGGCGTCGCCTGAGGGCGCCGCACGGACCCTGATGACGCGCGTCGATTTCTATTTGCTGGAGGAGACAGCAGACACCGCACGCGAGCGCTTCGCCTGCCGGCTCGCGGAAAAGGCCTGGCGACTGAAGCACGCGGTCTACCTGCATGCCGCCAGCGACGCCGAGGCGCAGCGACTCGATACGCTGCTGTGGACCTTCAGCGACCGCAGCTTCGTGCCGCATGTGCTGGAATCGGCCGAGCTGGACGCCGAGCTGGCGGCCGCCACCCCAGTGCGAATCGGCGCCGGCGCGGCGCCCTCGTTCGAGGCAGAATTGCTGATCAACCTCGATTTCGAGGTGCCGGATTTCTTCAGCCGCTTCGAACGCGTGGCGGAAATCGTCGGCGGCGATGACGCGCAGCGCGCCCGCGCCCGCGAGCGCTTCCGCTACTATCGTGACCGCGGTTACGCACTCGAAACGCACCCGATCGGGAGACGCAGCGGATGAGCAAGACGCCGTCAGGCAAACCAGGCGGCAAAGCCGGCAGCAAGCCGGCCGGCAAGTCGGCGTCCCGGGCCTCGACGAGGCCGGCGGCGAAAGCCACCGGCAAGGCAGGCGACAAGGCCAGCGGCAGGCGCGCCAGGCCGGGCGTCGTGCCGGTGCTGGTCAAGGCGGCTGACGACGAGGCGAAGACGGGGCCGCCGGTGCTCAAGGCCGTGGCGATCCCGCCACCTCGACACCTTTCCGATCACGAGCTCGCGGCGCTCAAGGCAGAGCTGGTGGCGGTGGCCTGGGAGGTGGTGGTGGACCTGCTGCACTCCGCCGTGCGTGAAGTCGAGGCGGCACTGTTCGAGCAGGTGTCGTCGCGGCTGCGCGAGGAGTTGCCGGTGCTGGTCGAGCGCGCGCTGCGCAATCACCTGCGCACCTGAGCCCGCAGCACGGCCTGGCGATTCCCTATGCAGAAGACTTACATCCCCGAGGACATCGAAAAGCGGATCTACGCGGACTGGGAACGCCTGGACTGCTTCGGCCCCTCGGGCGCCGGCGAGCCCTACTGCATCATGCTGCCGCCACCGAACGTCACCGGCACGCTGCACATGGGGCACGCCTTCCAGGACACCATCATGGACGCGCTGACCCGGCTGCAGCGGATGCGCGGCTGCAATGCGCTCTGGCAGCCCGGCACCGATCACGCCGGCATTGCCACGCAAATGGTGGTGGAGCGGCAGCTCGATGCCGAGGGACTGGGCCGCATGGAAATCGGCCGCGAGGCCTTCGTCGAGCGGGTATGGGCCTGGAAGCAGGCCTCCGGCGACACCATCGAGCACCAACTGAAGCGACTCGGCGCGTCCGTGGACTGGTCGCGGCACAAGTTCACCATGGACCCGGAGCTGTCGCGCGCGGTCACGCAGGCTTTCGTCAGCCTCTACCAGGAGGGTCTGGTCTACCGCGGCCACCGGCTGGTCAACTGGGACCCGGTGCTGCAAACGGCGCTGTCCGACCTGGAAGTGGCCACGGAGGAGGAGACCGGCAAGCTGTGGCACTTCCGTTACCCGCTGGCCGACGGAGATGGTGGCGTGGTGGTCGCCACCACCCGGCCGGAGACCATGCTGGGCGACGCCGCCGTGGCGGTGCACCCGGATGACCCGCGCTACGCCGCGCTCGTCGGCCGCGAAGTCCTGCTGCCGATCGCGGCGCGCCGCATCCCGGTGATCGCCGACGAGTACGTCGACCCCCAGTTCGGCAGCGGCTGCGTCAAGATCACCCCGGCGCACGATTTCAATGATTACGAGATCGGCCGGCGCCACGGGCTGGAGCTGCTCAACGTGCTCGATGCGCACGCCGCGCTCAATGACAATGCGCCGCCCGGCTATCGCGGCCTTGACCGATTCGCCGCCCGCGAGCGGATCGTCGCCGAGATGGAGGCGCTTGGCCTGCTGGAGCGCGTCGAGGAGCACCGCATGTCGGTGCCGCGCGGCGACCGCAGCGGCGCGGTGCTCGAGCCCTTCATGACCGACCAGTGGTACGTCAAGGTCGCGCCGCTGGCGGAGCCCGCAATCCGCGCGGTCGAGGATGGCTCGGTGCGCTTCGTGCCGGAGAACTGGTCGAAGACCTATTTCGAATGGATGCGCAACATCCAGGACTGGTGCATCAGCCGCCAGCTCTGGTGGGGGCACCGCGTCCCGGCCTGGTACGACGCCGAGGGCGGCGTGCATGTCGGACTGGACGAGGCCGACGCGCGCCGCCGCTCCGGGCTCGGTCCCGGGGTGCCGCTGTTCCAGGACGAGGATGTGCTCGACACCTGGTTCTCCTCCGCGCTGTGGCCGTTTTCCACGCTCGGCTGGCCGGAGCGCACGCCGGCGCTGGCGACCTGGTACCCGGGCTCGGTGCTGGTCACCGGCTTCGACATCATCTTTTTCTGGGTCGCCCGGATGATCATGATGGGCCTGAAGTTCATGGGGGACGTGCCGTTCCGCGAGGTCTACATCCACGGCCTGGTGCGCGACGGCGAAGGCCAGAAGATGTCCAAGTCGAAGGGCAACGTCCTCGACCCGCTCGATTTGATCGATGGCGTCGATCTCGAGACCCTGATTGCCAAGCGCACAACCGGCATGATGCAGCCGCAGATGAAGGCGCAGGTCGAAGCGGCGACGCGCCGCGAATTTCCGCAGGGCATTCCGGCATTCGGCACCGACGCGCTGCGCTTCACCTTCGCCTCGCTGGCGACCACCGGGCGCGACGTGCGGCTCGACCTCGGCCGTGTCGAGGGCTACCGGAACTTCTGCAACAAGCTGTGGAACGCCTCGCGATTCGTGCTGATGAACACCGAGGGACAGGACTGCGGTGCAAACGGCGCACTGGAATTCGGGCTCGCCGACCGCTGGATCCGCTCGCGACTCGGCGAGGCCGCGCGGATCGCGCTCGAGTCCTTCGCCGCCTACCGCCTGGACCTGGCGGCCCAGGCGATCTACGAGTTCACCTGGCACGAGTTCTGCGACTGGTACCTGGAACTGGTCAAGCCGGTGCTGAACGACGAGCAGGCGTCCGCGGCGCAGCGCCGCGGCACGCGCCGCACTCTGGTCGAGGTACTGGAGGCCCTGCTGCGCCTGCTGCATCCGCTGATGCCGTTCATCACCGAGGCGCTGTGGCGCCGCGTCGCGCCGCTGGCCGCGATCGAGGGCGACACCGTGATGCTGCAGCCCTATCCCGATCCGGCCCGCTATCCGCGGGACCCGGCAGCCGAGGCCGAGCTGGCCTGGGTGCAGGCCCTGGTGCTTGGCGTGCGCCAGGTGCGCGGCGAAATGAACATCGCCCCCGGGCGGCGGCTGGCGGTGCTGCTGCAGGATGCCACGCAGCGTGACGCCGACTGGCTGGCGCGGCACCGTGCGCTCCTGCTGCAGCTCGCCAGGCTGGAGTCGATCGAGCTCCTGGCTGCGGGCGCGACCGCACCGCCGGCGGCCACGGTGCTGCTGGGCGAGGCCAGGCTGCTGGTGCCGATGGCCGGACTGATCGATGCGGCGGCCGAGCTGGCGCGGCTGGAGAAACAGCGCGAGCGGCTGCGGTCGGACCTCGGCAAGACGCGCGCCAAGCTCGAGCGTCCCGCCTTCGTGGATAATGCCCCTGCCGACGTGGTCGAGAAGGAGCGCCGCCGCGCCGAGGAACTGGTGTCAGCGCTTGCCAACCTGGAGCATCAGCTGGAGCGGGTCCGTGCGCTCGCCTGAGCGACCGCTCGGCGCCGAGCCAATGGCGAGCGAGCAGCTCGCCCGCCTGCACCAGGCGCTGGCCGCGCTCGATACCGTGATTCTCGGCAAGACGCGCCAGCTCAGGCTGTGCATCACCTGCATGCTGGCCGGCGGCCACCTGCTGATCGAAGACATCCCGGGCGTCGGCAAGACGATCCTGGCGCACGGCCTGGCGCGGGTGCTCGGCCTGTCCTACCAGCGCATCCAGTTCACCAGCGACCTGCTGCCGGCGGACATCGTCGGCGTGTCCATCTACGACCGCGACGCCGGCGCCTTCCATTTCCACCCGGGCCCGGTGTTCGCCCAGCTGGTGCTGGCCGACGAAGTCAATCGGGCCACGCCGAAGGCGCAAAGTGCGCTGCTCGAGGCGATGGAGGAGCGCCAGGTGACTGTGGACGGCGTCAGCCACGCCCTGCCCGATCCCTTTTTCGTCGTGGCGACGCAAAACCCGGAGGACCAGGTGGGAACCTTCCCGCTGCCGGAGTCGCAGCTTGACCGCTTCTTGATGCGCGTGCGGCTCGGCTACCCGGAGCCGGCGCTGGAGCGCGAACTGCTGCGCGGCGAAGACCGCCGGGAACTGCTGGCGCAGCTTGTGCCGGCCGCCGATCCCGCAACGCTGCTGCGGCTGCGGCGTGAGGTCAGCCGGGTGCATGCCTCGGACGCGCTGCTCGATTATGTGCAGGCGCTGGTCGGCTGGAGCCGCGAGCGGCCGCAGCGATAGAGTGCGAGAACCCTGCGCCGCAC
>CAZOSZ010000104.1:0-8702 GCA_964582505.1 uncultured Ectothiorhodospiraceae bacterium
TCGTCGCGGCTGAGATCAGATCTTCAGCAGCGCCTCGGCCGCCGCATGCCCGAGCATGCGGGCGACTTCCGCCGGCGTGCGTCCACGGCCGTCCGGCGCCAGTGGCTGGGCCCCCGCAGCAAGCAGTCGCTGCACGATTTCCACATGGCCGCGGCCTGCGGCAATGTGCAGGGCCGTCGCGCCGGACTCCTCGCGGGCCTCCAGCTCCGCCCTGCCTGAAGCCAGCAGCACCTCCACGGCGGCGAGATAACCGCCTGAGACTGCGCGCATCAGCGGCGTCCAGCCGTAACTGTCTCGCGCCGCACCGTCCGCGCCGGCATCCAGCAGCACCTGCGCCGCGCGCGCACGGCCCTTGGCGGCGGCAATCAGCAAGGGCGTCCAGCCGATCCGGGCACGTGCATTGGGATCCGCACCGCACTCCAGCAGCAGGCTGACAATCCGCACTTCGCCGGCCGAGACGGCGTACATCAACGCGGTGCCGCCATTGGCGTTGCGAGCGTCGACCTCTGCGCCGGCCTCGAGGAGCTGCCGGACGCGATCCAGCTCGCCCTGCCCCGCGGCCCCCATCAGCTCAGTCTTGCTCGCCGATGCCGGGGCCGCGAACTCGCCGTTCAAGGGGAACGGCCCGTTCCATGGCGCAGCGCCTTCCTCGGAGGCCGTGGCCGAAAACGCCAGCAGCACACCGGCCACCAGCGGCAGCATCACGCGGCGCCTTGACCGGTTCATGGGGCGTCGATGGCACCCTGCCTTGCTTCGTCCCTGCATGGTCCCTAGCTTGCCGATTCCGTTGCCCGGATGCCAGCAGAGAATCGGGGTCAGAAGAAAACGAAAATGGGGGTCAGAGTCAGGTTTCGCCGTCGAAACCTGTCTCTGACCCCCATTTTCTGTCCAAAAGCTGTCGCTGACTCCAGTTCTTTTCAGCGCCTAGGTGGAGGCCGCGTGGCCGCCCTGCGGAGCCTGCGCGGCCGCCGGCCGCGTGCCCTGCTTCTTGATTTCGTCGTACCACAGGTTGTGGTGGTGCTTCGCCCAGTTCTCGTCGACCTCGCCGGTCCACATGCCCTCGAAAGTGCCCTGGTTGCCGAGCGTGCCGAGGTAGATGTGGCCGAGCGAGAAAGCGATCAACGCGACGCCGCTGATGGCGTGCGCGATGTGCGCGAACTGCATGGTGCCACGCTCCCAGCCGAAGTTCGGGAACAGCAGGTAGAAGCCCGACCAGACCAGCACGATGCCGCCGATCAACAGCAGCCAGAACCAGATCTTCTCGCCGGCATTCACGAAGTCGGCCGGCGCGTGCTTGCTCTTGTCTATATAGCCGCCGCCCAACTTGATCCAGGTGAGGTCGTGCGACCTGGGAATGTTCTGGCCGATCCACGGCACCACCATCAGGACCAGGCCGACCACGAACGGCACGGCCAGCCAGTCGTGCACCGGCTTGGCCAGCCCCGCCCAGGCCGCAAAGGCCTCCTTGCCCATGACCGGAATCAGCAGGCTGCGGCCGAACATCAGGCTCAGGCCGGTGATCGCCAGGATGATGAACAGGATCGCCGTGTACCAGTGGATGACCCGCTCGAACAGCGTCCAGCGCGTGATCGTCCTGCCGCTGCGCTCCTCGAGTTTCACCGCACCGGCCACCAGGTGGAACAGGATGATGGCTGCCAATACCACGACCAGGCCGATGCCGCCCCAGCGAAGCAGCGGACCTTCGCGCACCGAGCGCCAGACGTCGCCGCCGCTCTGGATCAGCACGCCGGTCTCCGGACCGGTCACCGCCGAGTAGCCCTGCATGCCGCCGCGCGCCTGGCGCCAGAATTCGCGGCGCTGTTCCTCGGTGCGCACCCTGTCGGCGCGAGCCTGTTCCACGGCTTCTTCGCTCTGCTGCGCCACCGCCTGGCCCACGGGGGCTTCCGTCAGCAGCAAGCCGGTGAGCGGCAGGACCATGGAGAGACCGAGCACCAGGGCAATACTCCAGATCATCCTGCGGAGCTTGCGCGCCCGGGTCCCCGGTTGAGTTCTTTCGACCTTCACAGTGGAATCCTCCCGTCGTGTACTGACCGACCGCCTAGCGATCCATCTGCTTCGTCTGTCGCTCCTCGAGGGCCGACCTCAGCTCGTCCGAGCGGAGGTCTTCCACCAGGGGGTCGCTTGCGCCCTTGTAGACGCCGGGCTCGTAGAAAGTGACGTCAGAGCAGCCGGCAAGCGCCAGCGTGGCCGCCATGAGCAGAGCCAGGATGGTGAGTCTCATTTTCATTCTCCTGCATCGGGCGGGACAGCCGCAGCTGTCCCGCCCGTGACCTTGTCAGCCGCTCAGGCGTCCTTGTACGCCGTCTCCCACCCCCAGGTCTGCGGCCGGCTGCCGCGCTTGAGCACGCGCTGCCGATAGATGTCGGCGACCATGTTGCCGTCCCCGGCCAGCAAGGCCTTGGTGGCGCACATCTCCGCGCACAGCGGCAGCTTGCCCTCTGCAATGCGGTTGGTGCCGTACTTGGTGAGTTCGGCCTCGGAGCTGTTCTCCTCGGGTCCGCCGGCGCAGAAGGTGCACTTGTCCATCTTGCCGCGGATGCCGAAAGCCTCCTTCTGCGGGAACTGCGGCGCCCCGAACGGGCAGGCGTAGAAGCAGTAGCCGCAGCCGATGCAAAGGTCCTTGTCGTGCAGGACGATGCCGTCGTCGGTGGTGTAGAAGCAGTCGACCGGGCACACGGCGGCGCACGGTGCATCCGTGCAGTGCATACAGGCCACCGAGATCGAGCGCTCTCCCGGCAGGCCGTCGTCGAGGGTCACGACCCGTCGACGATTGACTCCCCAGGGAACCTCATGCTCGTTCTTGCAGGCCGTCACGCAGCCGTTGCACTCGATGCAACGCTCGGAATCACAGAGAAATTTCATTCGCGCCATGGTGACTCTCTCCTGGCTCAGGCTGCGCTGATCTGGCAAAGGGTGGTCTTGGTTTCCTGCATCTGGGTCACGGCGTCATACCCGTAGGTGGTCGCCGTGTTGCAGGCCTCGCCGCGGACGTAGGGCACCGTGCCCTCGGGATAGTTGTCGATCAGGTCCTTGCCCTGGAACCAGCCACCGAAGTGGAACGGCGTCCAGACGACGCCACGACCGACGCGTGGCGTGACCATCGCCTTGATCTTGATCCGTCCGCCCTCTGCGCCCTCCAGCCAGACTGTCTGACCGTCCTTGATGCCCCGGTCGTTGGCGTCGGCCGGGTTGATCTCGACGAACATGTGCTGCTGAAGCTCGGCCAGCCACGGATTGGAACGCGTTTCCTCGCCGCCGCCTTCGTACTCCGTCAGGCGCCCGCTGGTGAACACCAGCGGATAGTCCTTCGAGTGGTCCTTGGCCTTCTGGATCGAGGCATAACGCGTCGGCAGCCGCCAGAATGCCTTGCGGTCCTCGTAGGTCGGAAACTGCTCGACCAGGTCGAAGCGCGGCGTGTACAGCGGCTCGCGGTGGATCGGCACGTGGTCCGGGAAATTCCAGACGAGCGCCCGGGCCTTGGCGTTGCCGAACGGCGCGCAACCGTGCTTGATGGCTACGCGGATGATGCCGCCGGACATGTCCGTCTTCCAGTTCCTGCCCTCGGCCTCCGCCTTCTCGGCGTCGGTCAGGTCATCCCACCAGCCGAGCTGCTTCAGCATATCGGCCGTGAACTCGGGATAGCCGTCCTGGATTTCCGCGTCCACGCTCCAGGAGTTCTCGGCGAGCAGCGTCTTGCCGTCGCGCTCCAGGCCGAAATTGGCACGGAAATTCAATCCGCCCTTGGCCACCGGCAGGTGCGTGTTGTAGAGCACATGCGTGCCCGGGTGTTTCAACTCCGGCGTGCCCCAGCACGGCCACGGTAACCCGTAGACGTCTCCGTCGCAGGGACCGCCTTCGGCGATCAAGGTCGTCGTGTTGAAAGTGGCCTTGTGCTTGGCATGCAGCTTGAGCCGCTCCGGGCTCTGACCGGTGTAGCCGATTGTCCAGGTGCCGCGGTTGATCTCGCGCAGCGTGTCCTCCGGCGACGGCATGCCGTTGTCGTCGACCGCGATGTTCTTGAACATCTCGTCGGCGAACCCGAGCTTCTTTGCGAATACGTACAGGACCGCGGCATCGGGCTTTGACTCGAACAGCGGTTCGATCAGTTTCTCGCGCCACTGCAGCGAGCGGTTCGAGGCGGTGACGGACCCGGCCTGCTCGAACTGCGTGCAGGTCGGCAACAGGTAGGTGTTGTTCTTCCGCTCGCTCATGACCGCCATGTGGGTCGGGAACGGATCGGAAATGACCACCAGGTCCACCTTCTCCAGCGCCTTCTTCATTTCCGGCCCGCGCACCTGGCTGTTGACCGCGTGACCCTGGAAGAACACGGCGTGGAAATTGTCGCGCTGCTGGAAGTTCTCCGGGTCCTCGAGCACGCCGTCGATCCAGCGGGAGACCGGTACGCCCGGTGTAAACATCCGGTAGGTCTCGGCGCTGCCTTCCAGGTAGGTCCGGGAGAAATCGAAGCGGCTCTTCAGGTAGTCCAGTTCCACGTCCCAGACGCGCGCCCAGTGGCCCCACGAGCCTTCGGCCAGACCGTAATAGCCGGGCAGGGTGTCGCAGTTCGGGCCGACGTCCGTCGCACCCTGGACGTTGTCGTGGCCGCGGAAGATGTTCGCGCCGCCGCCGTTGATGCCGATGTTGCCCAGCGCCAGCTGCAGCACGCAGTAGGCGCGCACGTTATTGTTCCCGCAGGTGTGCTGCGTGCCACCCATGCACCATACGATGGTGCCCGGCCTGTTCTCGGCCATGGTCTGTGCCGCGCGCTTGACGTCGGCCTCCGGTACGCCGGTGACGTTTTCCACGACATCGGGCGTCCATTTCGCCACTTCGGTCCGCACATCGTCCATGCCGTACACGCGCTGGGAGATGTACTCCTTGTCTTCCCAGCCGTTCTCGAAGATGTGCCAGAGCATGCCCCAGATCAACGGTACGTCGGTGCCGGGACGGAAGCGGACGTGCTGGTGCGCATGCGCCGCGGTGCGGGTGAAGCGCGGGTCGGCGACGATCATCTTCGCGCCGTTCTCCTTGGCCCGCAGGATGTGCTGCATCGCGACCGGGTGCGCCTCGGCGGCATTGCTGCCGATGAAGAACATGCACTTCGAATTATGCATGTCGTTGTAGGAGTTGGTCATCGCGCCGTAGCCCCAGGTGTTGGCCACGCCGGCGACCGTGGTCGAATGGCAGATGCGGGCCTGGTGATCGCAGTTGTTGGATCCCCAGAAGGCCGCGAACTTGCGCTGCAGGTAGGCGCCCTCGTTGCTGGACTTGGACGAGCCGCAGAAGAACAGCGAGTCGGGGCCAGATTTCTCGCGGATCGCCAGCAGCTGGTCGCCGATCTCGTTGACCGCGTCGTCCCAGCTGATGCGCTTCCACTTGCCGTCGACCAGCTTCATCGGGTACTTGACGCGGCGCTCGCCATGGCCGTGCTCGCGCACCGCCGCGCCCTTGGCGCAGTGCGCGCCCAGGTTCAGCGGCGAATCGAAGTCGGGTTCCTGGCCCGTCCACACGCCATTCTGGACTTCGGCGATGACGCCGCAGCCCACGGAGCAGTGTCCGCATACCGAACGCCGCAACTCAATCGGCGCACTCGATTTCTCGCGTGCGGCCTCTGCGGTGCGAACCATCATCGACGGTTGCAGCGCGGTCGCCAGCGCGCCGCCGCCGAGCACCAGCCCGGTGCGGCGAAGGAATGTCCGGCGGTCGATCGCGGCACCCAGGACGCCGTCGCCCGTCGGCCGGCCCGAATTAGGAACATTGCATTTCTTGATCAGCTTCATCGCCGAGACTCCCCGTTATGGGTTTGAACGCTCGATATCCAGATCCGGCGGATCTAGATACGGGCTTTCGAGTAATAGGTTCGGATGTGATCGGTTTCCCGATAGCCGCGCGCATCCGGCGCAGGCTCAGCGGTCTTGGCTGACGGACCCGCGACGGCCCGTCCCGATACAGCCGCCAGGGCCGTGACGCCACCTGCCGCTACCAGGGTCTTCAGGACCCGCCGCCTTTCCGTTGCATCCACCGTTTTCTTACCGCTCATTGCACTCTCCACTCGAGATGCCATTCATGCCACTCCAACCGTTGTCGGCCGATCCCCGCTGCCGGGAATCTTGACCGGCGCATTCAGATGTTGCCCTTCCAGCGCGACATACTGTTCGCCGAGCTGCCCGACGGCCCGGTAGAACCGCGCCGACGGCGCCTGCTGCATGTCGCGGAAAAACCTGCCCATCCACGGCGCGATGTGGCGGGAAAAGAATCCGGACTGCACCTCGACCGGTGCAGCGTCGTCCCCCGTGCTGATCATCGCCATCACGTCGCACAGCGCGGCTGCGTGATCCTCGGGCTCACAGACGCCGTCGCGACGCGCGAAACCCAGCATGGCCAGTTCCCCGCGCAGGCGCGCCAGGGGCTGTTCCATCAGGAATCCGGTGAGGTACCACGAGCCATAAGGCATCAGCTCGCCGCGTCCCACGCCGATGAAGAGATCCTGATACTCCTCTTCCACCTCGGCCGGCGAGGTCCGGGCAGCGGCCTTGGCCAGCATGTCCCAGGCGGCCGCGAGCAGGTTGTCGCCCGCCGGCGTCGTCGCCGCGGTGCTCGCCAGCAACTCGAGTACCTCCTCATCGGGTGGTGCCGCCAGTAACCGTCCCAGCAGGGTCCACGCGTCGGCGCGCGGCGGCTCCTCGAGCCCTCGCGCGTTCCCGTTGAGTGTCTCAGCCCCCGTGGCGATGGCTTCGGGCATAGGTACCTCGATAAACTGTGAACCAGTTCACAGCAACAAACGGGCCAGCGAAAACTCGACAAAAGGGATGAATAGTCTGCTATCTACCAATCTTTCACGAGATTGCGGTAGTGGGATGGAACATTTTTTCCAGCATTCGCCTAGAAATGTCCCGGTTCAAAGCGGTGATGGACCGCCCTCGCGGCCGGATTTGAACATATCCTTCACCCGGCAGTGCTCGCACATCTGCAGTCGGCGCCGCGCTTCCTCGGTCTGGAACATCCAGTGGCCCTCGAGCTTGCGTTGCACCTTGGCCAGCAGGCCCGAGGTGGTAAACGGCTTGCCGCAGGAGACGCAACAGAACGGCGGCTCCTCGTGCAGCACCCGGGGCTGCTGACGCTGCTCGGCGTCATACAGGAACCGCGGGCTCAGGCGGATCGCGTCCTCCGGGCAGGCCGATTCACACAGCCCGCACTGCACGCAGTTCCACTCGGTGAACTTCAGTTGCGGCAGGTCGCCGCCAGCGGAGAGCGCGGCCGCAGGGCAGACGCTCACGCAGGCCATGCACAGGGTGCAGGCGGACTTGTCCACGCGAATCTCGCCGAACGGGGCGCCGGCCGGGAGCTCCACCGCCTTGCGGGCCGACGGTGCCTGGCGATGCAGGTGCTCGATCGCGAGCCGCAGAATGCCGCGCTTGTCGTCCGGGGCGACGAACCGCGCCGGGCGAGCCGGTGCTTCGGCGGGCATGCCGGCCCAGGCCACGTCGACCTGGTCGGGATGATCGCAATTCACCAGCGTGAGCATGCCGGCGGGGTACCCCATGCCGCCGAGCACGGCGCGCGTGAAGCCGACCTGGGCGTCAAGTTCCCGCACCATGCGTTGCGGCGTGTTGTCGGTGACGAAAATCACCACGCCCCGCGCGCCGTAGGCCAGCGCGGCCAGCCAGGTGTCCATCCCCACGGATCCGACTTCCTCGACTTCCAGCGGCAACATGTCCTCGGGCATATCGCCGGCCAGCTTCTTGAACAAGGTCCGGCCCGACCAGCCGTCGTGCAACGCGAGTCCGGGCTCAACGCCACCCGCCTCGCGATAGGCCTCGAACAGGTTCCGCACACGGGCCAGCAGGTCGCTGACCGCCGGGTAGGCATAAGTCATGGCGCCACTGGGGCAGGCCGCGACGCAACTGCCGGCGCCCTGGCAGAGATACGGGTCGACCGCCACGACCTCGCCTGCTGAAGAGATCGCGACCGTCGGGCAGGCGTCGATGCAGCGCGTGCAGCCGATGATCTCGCTGCGCCCGTGCGCGCACAACTCCGGATTGAAGTTGAAATACTTGGGTTTCTCGAACTCGCCGCGCATCTCCGGCAACTCGTCGAGCGCGCGCGCCAGCGCCTTCGCGTCGCCGGCCGGCGCGTAATAGCCGACCGGCGGCACCTCGTGATCGAACAGCGGTGGCTCGCTGAAATCCAGCACCAGGTCGAAGTACTCGGCCTCGAGCCCGGCGGCCTCGGCCAGCGCGACCGTGTCCTCGGGCGTCGCCAGGTTAACGGTGAAGCGGCCCAGTCGTCCCTGCACCTCCGGGATACCGCCGCGGACCACGCCAATGCCGCCCGTCGAACCCGGGTCGGGGCGGCCCGACCCCGGCACCAGCACCGTCACCGGCAGGTGCTCGGCGAGCGTGCGGGCGGCTTGCAGTGCCGCATCCTCGGGACCGATCACCGCGACCCGGCCGTGCGACTGGTACGTCACCAGCGAAGTCGGCGCCGTCTCGGTCGCGCCCAGCGAGGCCAACGCCGTCGCGCGCGCCTTGCCTGCAGGTCCGTTGCTGGGGAGCTCAGCCGTCGCGACGCTCATCGCCATCCTCGGTACCGGTGGTTGAATCATCCTCGGCCGTGACGTCACCGGAGGCCGGCAAGTCGGCGGCCGCCTTCCCGCCGGGCTCGGCCCGCGCGCCGTCCGC
>CAZOSZ010000105.1:0-3535 GCA_964582505.1 uncultured Ectothiorhodospiraceae bacterium
TTTCGGCAGCGGCCTGGCGGTGGCCGTGACCTGGCTGGCCGGCGGGGTTCTGCTGGGCGCCGCGGGCCATTCGCTGCGCTTGGGCGCGGGCGCGCCGGTCGCTGCCTTCCTGCCGCTGGTGCTGTTCCCCGAGGCGTTCATCAACGGCGCCCTGCTCAGCATGCTGGTCGTCTATCGCCCCGACTGGGTCAGGCTCTACGACGAGAGCTTCTACTCGCGCTGAGCGTCGCATGGCGGCAAGCCGCCGGGCACGCAGTCAGCTGAGCGGGGTGTCCTCGCCGAGTGGCCGTGGCGGAGCGTCCTCGGACGGGCTGCCGGTCGTCCCGGCTTTGCGCAGCTTCTTGTCTTCCTTCTTTTTCTTTTTCGCGAGGTCTCGCTGTCGCTTGGCGAACGCGTAGTTGGGTTTGGCCATTCGGCATCTCTCTTGCAGGCTTTGTGGATCGGAGTCACAGGATAAGGCATTTCGCCACTACAGGTACCGGATCACCGGCCGCCCGTCGACCTGGCCGTGGCCGGACCCGCCCATTTGATGCTTGCAACGAGCCGGGGGCGGTCACAGAATGCGTCCCGGCCACCTCGATTTTGCGACTGGCAGGGAGGTCTGCGGTGCGTACAGCGATCGCCGGCGTCGCGGCAGGAATCTTGCTGTGTGTGGGCGCGCTGGGGTCTGCACGGGCTGCGGAAGTCGTCATTCCACTCGAGGACTTCACGCGATACGACGAATTCGGCGGCGTCAAGATTTCACCCGACGGCGAGTTTCTCGCCATGAGCTCAGGCCGTTTCGGCCGCACCCTGATCAGCTTTTACAATCTCGCTGAGAAGCAGGTCATCGGCGCAGTCAAGGCGAGCGGCAGCCAGGAGATCGACGACTTCGAGTGGATCTCGGCGACCCGTCTCGGGTACTTCCCGGCGCAGCGCTGGCCGGGGCAGAGCATCACGACAGCCACCGGCGAAATCTGTGCCATCGACCGCAACGGCAGGCGGAATGCCTTGATCTATGGCCCCATGTCGAGATCCGGGCGCAGTTCACCAATCTCCGCAAGCGCGAGGCAAGCCGCGCCACCGCGAGGATCGTCAGCCCATTGCGTGGCGACGAGAGTTCCATCCTGATCACCGAGCAGCCGTGGCGCGAGGGCCCCGGCTACTGGCATGTGAATCGCGACGCCTTCCCGCTGATCACACGGCTGGATGTCGTTACCGGCAACAAGCGACGCATGGGCACGGCGTCTACGAGGAAGATGTCCGCAAGGAGTACTACGCTCGCATTCTTGACTTCCTTGGCAGGCACATCGGCCACTGAGTCAAGCACCTCAAGTTTGTGGCGAGGTCAGGCCCCGGCCGACCTCGATAACGATTGCCCGGTCCCCCGCGCCCGCGGGTGGTCGAATCACCCCACGTAATGCTTGCAACTGCGCGGCGGTACCAACAGAATGCAGCCGGCCGCCTGAGATATTCGACCCACAGGGAGGTTCGCGATGCCCAGGGTACTCGCCGCAGTCGCGGCAGGGATATTGCTGTGTGTCGGAGCATTGCAGTCGACGCGGGCCGCGGAATTGATCATCCCCATCGAGGACTTCAGCCGATATGACGAGTTCGGCGAGGTCAAGATCTCGCCGGACGGTGAGTTCCTGGCCATCACGACCGGCGTCTTCGGACGCTCCAGGCTGCTGTTCTTCAACATCGCGCAGAAGAAGTTCGAGAGCGGCGTCGCCGCCAGGACCAACCACGAGATCTTCGATTACGAGTGGATCTCGCCCACGCGCATCGTGTATTTCCCCGGCTACCGCTTTCCGGGCAACAGTTATGCGTCGCGGACCAGCGACCTGATCGCCATCGATCGCGACGGCAAGCGACACGCCCAGATCTACGGCAGCGGCGGCGACATCCGGACCGACCTGGCCTACGCGCGCAGGCGCGAATCGAGCCACGCAACGGCCACCATCATCAGCCGCCTGCCCGATGACGATCGCAACATCCTGATCAGCGAACAGCCGTGGCGCGAGGGCCAGCGCTTCTGGTACGTCAACCGCGACGCTGCCCCCCGCCTGGCGCGACTGAATGTCCTCAGCGGCGACAAGCGCAGCCAGGGCGCGGTGCCGCTGGCCTCGGCCCTGGTGCTGGTGGACGCGAACCACGAGGTCCGCTTCGCCTTCGGCCGGGCCGAGGACGGGCGATTTGCCGCGATCTGGAAGCCGGACCCGAAATCCGGCTGGCGGCAGTTCGAAGTGCCCGGCTTTCGTGAAGACAGCATCGTGCCGCAGGCGTTCACCGAGGATCAGCGCGGAATCCAGTTCACCGGCGTGCGCGAGGGCGAGTCGCTGGATGCGCTGTACCAGCTCGACCTGGAATCGCGGGCGGTCGAAAAGCTCTACGGCCACGCTACCGCCGACATCGACCTGCTCATCCACACGATACGCGGCGGCCCGGTGATCGGCGTGCGGATCTACCACGGCAAGCCGGAGTACCACTGGCTGGTGCCGGACCATCCGAAGGCGCGCGCCTACCGGGCCCTGGAAAAGGCGTTTGCCGGCCAGACGATCCTGATCACCAGCATGACCGACGATCGCAAGCGGGCCATCGTGCGGGTCTGGTCGGACGTCAACCCGGGCGAATATTTCCTGCTTGACCTGGAATCGATGCGCGCGGACCCGATGGTGAACGCGCGCAAATGGATCTACACGGGAGAGATGCGCCCCAAGACCCCGATCGAGCTCGACGCGCGCGACGGCCTGCGCCTGTACGGCTATCTCACCGAGCCGGAAGGGGAGGGCCCGCACCCGATGGTGGTGCTGCCGCACGGCGGCCCGCACAGCGTGAGCGACACCTGGGGATATGATCCGGAAGTGCAGCTGCTGGCCCACAAGGGCTATGCGGTGCTGCAGCTCAACTTCCGCGGCAGCGGCGGTTACGGCCTCGACTTCGAGGCCGCCGGCTACCGCGAGTGGGGCGGCAAGATGCAGGACGACCTGGCGGACGCGACCCGCTGGGCGGTCGACCAGGGCCATGCCGATGCCGGGCGCATCTGCATCTACGGTGGCAGCTTCGGCGGCTACTCTGCGATGATGAGCGTGGTGCGCGAGCCGGAGCTGTACCGCTGCGCGGTCGCCTTCGCCGGCGTGTATGACCTGGAGCTGATGTTCTCGACCGGCGACATTCCGCGTTCCCGGCTGGGGCGAGACTACCTGGAGAGGGTCATCGGCCAGGATCGCGAGCTGTTGCGCGCCTTCTCACCGGTGCATTTTGCCGAACGCATCAAGGCCCCCGTGCTGCTGATCCACGGCAGCGAGGACTGGCGCGTGGACGTGTCGCAGGCGCGTCGGATGAAAAGCGCGCTGGAGCGTGCCGGCAAGGCGCACGAGTGGATGGAGGTGAGGGGCGAGGGCCACGGCATTTTCGACGAGGCGCTGCGCAAGGAGTACTACGAGCGCCTTCTCGCGTTCCTCGAGACGCACATCGGAAAATAAACCCTCCGCAACGGCGCCGTAGGAGCGGCTTCAGCCGCGACCAGTCCGTCGCGGCTGAAGCCGCTCCTACA
>CAZOSZ010000105.1:3635-8695 GCA_964582505.1 uncultured Ectothiorhodospiraceae bacterium
CGTCGCGGCTGAAGCCGCTCCTACACGGCCGACGGCGACTCGGCCTCCAGCACGTTCATCTCGATGGCGAAGAAGCACAGGATCCACAACAGCGCGTCGTAACAATCCAGCCAGTCGCCCTCGAGCCCCCACAGCGAGGCATAGACGAACAGCGCGCAGTACAGCAGTGACTTGACGGCGTTGCGCAACAGCCAGGTGGCGCGTGAGTAGGGATGCGAGAGGCGTACCTCGGCCTCGAGCACCAGCACGATGGCGATCCAGGTCCAGGCATTCCAGGTGTCGAGGCGGCCGTGCTCGGCCGCGTAGGCGGCGGAGGAATAACTCAGTGCGCTGTAAACGACCATCAGGTAGGCGAGGACGCGCCCGGCGTGCACGACACTCTTGCGCGAGGCGGGCACGGCGGGCCGGTCCAGGCGGGTCGTTTCCCACTCGAACAGCAGCAGCAGCGACAGCCAGGCCAGGCTGTCGAGGCCCTCGGTGAAGGTCTGCTGCGTGAAGAACAACAGGACGTTGATGCCAATCAGCGTGTAGACGCTCCACTTGAACCAGGGGAACAGGCGGCGGAGCAGGGGATGCTGCAGCAATTCAATGGCACTCAATCATGTCCGGGGACTTCCACATAGCGCGCCAGCTTCTCGAGCGACGAGCGGGTGCCGGCGTCGTTATCCTCGGGCCGAATACCCGGCGGTATGTTCGTAAACAGGATGGTGACTTCCGTCCCGCCATCGGCCTGCACGAACGTGACCTCCATGGTCATCTCTCCCGCGAAGGCGGGATCGGCCGAGTCAAAGCTGATCTCCGCAACGATTCTTGCTGGGGGCGTGAGCTCCACGAAACGCGCGGTGAAACGGTCTTCAAGCTCAGCGGTCTTGCCGCGATGGGCCTCCTCGGAAGAGGAATAGAACAGCGACATCCGGTATCCACCACCGACCCGGCCATTGAACTCATGGACCTTCCCGCTCATCCCTTCCGGCGCGAGCCAGGCAGACAGAGCCGTGGGGTCGGTGAACGCCCGGTAGAGCGTATCGCGCGAAGCCTTGATGATTCGCGTGGTTCTGGTGGAAGCGGCTGAAGGCAGGTCGGTCAACGAGATCATGCTCAGGGAAGGCGCTCCAGGGCTTTCAATGCCAGCGGTTTTACCTGGTCGAGCTGGACGTCGCCGCCGACAGTCAGGTGTACGTCGCCGTGCAATACGTACAGCGTGTAAAGCGGATCGCCGGTCCAGAAGGCGTCGTCGCCTGCGCCAGGCACCCCCTGACTTTCGAACGGTTGGTCCTGTGCAGTTCGAAACGCCTGCTTGCCGTACTCGTGGCTGCTTACCATGACCACCAGCACCACGACGCTCTGACCACGCGGCGTAACGTAGCGACAGGTCGCCAGGTACTCATTATTCGCTTCGCGAAGCTGACTTTGTGAACCAAGGCGTTTGGTTGTCATTGCCTTCGGACTCCTGCGGATTAGCGGGATTTCGGGCACCTCAGGGAGCGTCCGATGCCCCGGAGCCAGGCGTCGCCGCCTGCCGCAACGAGACCTTAGGGCAGCACGGCATCGACGACCTCCATTTCCTGAGGCTCGAGAGCGATTGAGTGGGAATGGCATGCGTCCTTCGCCTCGTTGGGCCAGGACTTGCGTATCCACGGATGTCCATGCTCATCGATTTCCTCCACCTCGAAGACTTCCCCGATCATCGACAGCACATCCTGCTTCTCATCAGCGGGCAGCTCCTCCAGCCACTGGCCGGACAGTCCGACCAGCCGTACACGCGTACCGACGCCGACCGGGCGCCCGTTTCGATCAGTGGGCTGTGCGGCCATGGCTGACTGGCTCAAATCTGCGAAACTGATGACCATGCCAGGTGAGGCTGAAAATGCACCTGCGGCCACCAGGAAAATCAATCGAGTTCATGAGTGAGCCATGCACGCAGGCGTTCGTGCGTCACGAGACAAGATACCGGCGAACGCCATGACATGGCCGACATTGAAGCCCGTGAAGTCGTATGGCCCCGGCCAATTCCACCAGAATCACTCAGCCCTCTCTATCGGTGTGCTCAGGTATCAACGACAGCTTCCTGGGCTTCGTTGTCTATGAACGGGACGACGATGCCCAGCCACTTGTCTCCAAGCGTCTCGAGGGAAACGTCCCATCGCACCGGGCGCGTGCCCAGGTTTTCGATACCGGAACCAGCCAGTTTGACCATCGTGAAAATGTCATCCGGGAGCGCCTGATCCAGACAGGAGCTGAACACCTCGGCGAGTCTTGGTGTGGCGAGCTCCACAATACGGGCAACACCGAACGTTTGCCCGTATTGGGCCCCTGTATCACGGCGGTCCGTAAGGCAGCGAAATCTCATATACCACAACAAGCGCCCTCGCTGTCATCTTGAATCGGCGCCTGGACACCGTGGGCGCTCAAACCTTCGCGGAACGACCGCGGGTTGACCTCGCGGCCGCTATCTCGGTCTCGGTTTCTTCCCGGCTTCCGGCAACGCAATGGCTTCACGAATCCGAGGCTCCCTTGTCTCGTCCTGTGCGGAGACTCTGGGAGCGCCGCCGCTTTGGTCCGTCGGCGAACGATCCAGCCCTCGCGCGGCCAGCTCCGCCATTGCCTGCGCCTGCGGATATCGAGGGTATTCACGGCCACCAACCGCTATTCCAGGCTGATCACCACTTTCCCCCGGGCGCGCCCGGTTTCCAGATACCGGATCGCGGTGGGGACTTCATTCAAGCTGTAACGCCTGTCGATCACCGGCGTCACCTTTTCGTCCCGCACCAGATCGCTCAGGGTATTCAGGTCATCCTGGTCCAGTCTGGCGAAGAATATGATCAGCTCCTCACTGACGAACCGCGACAGCACGATGGCCTTGATCACACGGGTCATCGGCCCGAACCACCGATTGTGTTTCGGGCCACTGACAATGACGAGGCTGCCGTCGGGCTTCAGGGCGCGCCTCGTGTCCGACAGGGAGTGATTGCCGACGTTGTCCAGAATAAGGTCGTAGCGCTGCGCGCCTTCAGTAAAATTCTCCTGGGTGTAATCGATCACGTGGTCGGCGCCGATGGATAGCACGAGTTCCACATTCCGGGTACTGGATACGCCGGTCACTTCCGCTCCGAATGACTTGGCGATCTGCACGGCAAACGTCCCCACGCCGCCCGACGCGCCGTTGATCAGCACCTTGTCGCCCGGCTGAATGCGTCCCTTGTCGCGAAGCCCCTGCAAGGCAGTGAGCGCCGCGATGGGAATGGCCGCCGCCTGCTCGAAGCTCACATTGGGCGGCTTGAGCGCCACTGCACGATCCTCGCGAACAGTCACATACTCGGCCAGGGCCCCGGTTCTTCCGCCGAAGACCTCATCGCCGGGCTTGAAGCGCTTGACGTCCTTGCCTACGGCTTCGACCATCCCTGCGAAGTCGACGCCCATGCGAGTACTCTTGGGTGTGCCCAGACCCGAAGTCATGCGCATCAGGTACGGGGTGCCCGTCATGTAGTGCCAGTCGAGCGGATTGACCGAAGCCGCGTGCACCTTGACCAGGACTTCGTCGTCCGCGGCGACCGGCTTGACGATCTCCTCGAGCTTCAGAACGTCGGCCGAGCCATAGCAACGATAGACTATGGCCTGCATGCTCTGTGTGCCGTCAGGAAGGGAATCCGGCTCGGTGCAAGGCGAGTCGTGGCTCAGTGCGAATGCCAGTGACACGAAGACAAGTGTCACGAGTACCAGGATGACGCTCAGGACTCGACTTCGCAGGGTCATAGTCGCGCTCCTTCGTGTTTGATGTTAAGCGGTGCCGACGCGCCCTGCCAATCCTGCCGCACGCCTTCACGCTGGGCGGTCACTTCGCTTGACGCGCATAGCTCATGGTAAGGAGTTCCCACACGTGCCCGTCCGGCTCGTTCCAATAGACAATCATGCCGCCGTGCTGGGTGTTGATCTGCATGTCGACCGGTCCGTGCGGCGTGCTGCGATACCCGATTCCGGCCGCTTTGATCCTTTCAATGATGGCACTGAACTCTTCCGGTTCCACTCGAAAGGCATAGTGGCCTACTGGAAAGGGCCCAACTGCCTGGTCAAAGTCGAGCGTCAGGCCATCGTTTACGTACACGGCCGCGAACGGCCCCACGGCTGCAGATTCCGCCCACGGAACACCAAAAAGCTCGGCCAGCAGCTTTGCCGACGCGGCCTTGTCGCGGGACGCGATCATGACATGATCGAGATGTACAGCCATGCTGCCTTTCCTGGTTCTTGAAGAAGTTGAGGGCTGCGGCGCTTGAGCTCGGCAAGGTCGTCAAGGCGGATGATGTGAGCCTCGCCGGGGGTTGTCCACCCCGCCGCGTGGTCGGCCGTCGCGGTGCCCTCCGGATCGGTGGCCCGGCCAAGCTTTCCGGCGGCAGATACGGTCATACATGCTTGGTCAGCCGCACGAGTTTGCTTTGGGGATTGACCAGGTAGTTCGCAAAGTAATCCGTGCCGTACGTCCCGAGACCGTCGGCGCTGATGAAGGGGTCGTGCCACTCCGGAGTGAACCCGGCGTCAACCGCAAGGCCGTCAAGGAAGCCACGCTCCCAGCGCCGGAACTCGACGGTCAGCTCGCGCTCCTTCTCGAATCCCCCGGGATGAAAGCGCATCAGGCCACCATTGCCGGGCTCGGCCAGCGAGAAGTAGTAGCCAAACCGGGTCCTGGAATCCTGGGCGTCGTGGCTGTCGAGGTCGAACTCCGGGTTGGCGATCATCGTGACGAAGCAGCCGTGATCCTCGAGCAGCTCGTGGATACTGCGCAGCGTCGCGGCGATTTCCTTCGCGCTCTCGAGGTAATGCAGCAGGTGGATGGCGGTGGCGACATCGAAGCGGCGATCCAGCCTGAGCTCCATGACGTCCCCGACCCGGTAGTCGATGCCCAGGGGCTCGTGCTGCTCGATCGCCTTCGCACGCTCGATCTGCTTCGGGGACAGGTCGATGCCCATCACGGGGTCAGCCCCGCATTCCGCCCTGAAGCGCCGCGTATAGAAGCCATCGCCGCAGGCGAGGTCCAACAGTGACTTCCCGCGAACATCCCCGAGCGC
>CAZOSZ010000106.1:0-8666 GCA_964582505.1 uncultured Ectothiorhodospiraceae bacterium
TGAAACATGAGCTTATGACGGTCCGACCCCGGGTGGCGGTGGCGCCGATGATGGAATGGACGGACCGGCATTGCCGGTTTTTCCTGCGGCTCATCACGCGGCGCGCGCTGCTTTACACGGAGATGGTGACGGCGCAGGCGGTGATCCACGGTGATCGCGACAGGCTGCTGGGTTTCGATGCGGCGGAGCATCCGGTGGCGCTGCAGCTCGGCGGCTCGGCACCGGAGATGCTCGCGCAGGCGGCGGCGATCGGCGCGGGGTTCGGCTACGACGAAATCAACCTCAACGTCGGCTGCCCGAGCGACCGGGTGCAGTCGGGGCGCTTCGGCGCGTGCCTGATGGTCGACCCGGCGCTGGTGCGCGACTGCGTGGCGGCGATGCAGGCCGCAGTGCGCGTGCCGGTCACGGTCAAGAGCCGGATCGGCATCGACGAGCACGACGACTACGGCTTCCTGCGGGATTTCATCGGCACGGTAGCCGAGTCCGGCTGCAAAGTGTTCGTCGTGCACGCCCGCAAGGCGATTCTCGCCGGGCTGTCGCCGAAGGAGAACCGGGAAGTTCCGCCGCTGCGCTACGACTTCGTGTATCGCCTGAAGGCGGAGTTCCCGCGGCTATGTATCGTGCTCAATGGCGGCGTGCGCCAGCTCGATGGCGTGCGCGAGCACCTGCGGCGCCTCGACGGCGTGATGATCGGCCGAGAGGCCTACCACAATCCATATTTCCTCGCCGCGCTGGAACGCGAGATGTATGGCATCGAGCCGCCCGGCCGCGAGGCGGTGATGGCGGCTTTCCTCGAGTACGTCGAGGCGCGTCTCGCTGAGGGCGTCCGGCTGCCGGCCATGACCCGGCACCTGCTCGGACTGTATCTCGGCTTCCCCGGCGCGCGCCGCTGGCGGCGGCAGCTGTCCGAGGGCACCTGTGCGCCGGGCGCGGGGATCGAGGTGCTGCGCGAGGCGATGCGGCTGGTGTAGGAGCGGCTTCAGCCGCGATGGGTTGCGGCTGAAGCGGCTCCTGCCATCGCGGCTGAAGCCGCTCCTACAGGGTTGCGGCCACCCTCAGTGGGAGGACTCGCCGGGCTCGGCGGGCGGGACGGGGAAGCGGCCGAAGTCGGCCTGCACGTTGGCGGCAATCCAAGTAGTCGCGGCGTAAGCGGCCACCGCCTGGCGGAGCGCCTGCGGATCGAGCTTGTCGAGCGTGTCGTTGGCGGTGTGGTGCAGGTCGAAGTACTGGCTCAGGTCGTGTCGCAACGCCAGGATCGGCATGCCGGCCTCGCGCAACTTCGACAGGTCGGCTCCGCCGGTCGCGGTGTTGTCGCCGCCCTCGATGCCGAGCGGCTGAACCACCCCGCGCATCGCTTCGACGATCGGCAGCGCCGCCTCGCCGACGCCGCTGCCGAGTTCGTAGATCAGCCCGCCGCCCGAGTCGGCCTCGAGCCCCACGATGTGCAGTTCCTCGGACTCGGCCGCAACAGCGGCATAGGTGTGCGAGCCGTGCAGGCCGGCTTCCTCGTTGGCGTATAGCACCATCCGCACGGTGCGCGATGGGCGCCGCGACTGCAGCGCGATGAACCGCGCCGTCTCCATCAGGATAGCGACGCCGGCCGCATTGTCGTGCGCACCGGTGCCGAGGTCCCAGGAATCCAGGTGCGCGCCGAGGATGACGATCTCGTGCGGTCGCTCGGCGCCGAGGATGTCGGCGATCACGTTGGCGGAGCGAGCCGGGGGCAGGCTGCGCGCGGTCGAGCGGAACCAGAGCTGCACGGCGCGCCCGGTGGAAAGCTGGCGCGCCAGCATGTCGGCATCAGGATTGGACAGCGCGAAGGCCGGGATCGGCCGCACGCCTTCGGCAAAGCGGGTGTTGCCGGTGTGCGCGAGGCGATTGCCTGAGGTGCCGGCCGAGCGGATCACCAGGCCCACCGCACCGCGCTCCGAAGCGACGGAGGCCCCGCGGCTGCGCTTCTGCACGGCCGCCGCGTAACCTGTGCCATCACGGGTTCGCTCCATGCGTTCGTCGATGAACACGATGTGGCCGCGGACCTGCGCGGCCGTCGCAGCCTCCAGCTCCGCCAGGCTGGTGAACGCCAGCGCCGGGCCCTCGACGCCTTCCTCCGGTGTGCCCGGTGTGTTGCCCAGCGCCACCGCAACCAGCGACTGTGGGAAGGGCTGGGTGATGCGCACTTCGGCGCTGCCCCGTTCCCAGGCCGGCACCACCACGGGCTGCGGTCGCACGTCGTCAAAGCCGAGGTCCGAGAGGTTGGCGAGCGCCCAGGCGACTGCCGCGCGGTCGCCGGCCGACCCGGCAAATCGCGGGCCGACCTCCGTGGTGAGAGACCAGGCGTGCAGCCAGGCGTTACTCTCGGCGAGCGCCAGGTCGCGCAGCGCCTCGGCTTCCTTGAGCAGTGCGGCGGGCGGGTCGGTGGCGAAGCTCGGTGCGGCGCACAGCGCGAGGCCGGCGAGCACCGCATGCACGGCGCGGGACATCAGTCGGGCTCCGGGTGGCCTGCGGCAGGGCCGTTACTTTACTACGAGTGCCGGGTAATATGCCGCGCTTTCAAGCGGGCAGGAGTTCGGCGCATGGCGGCAAGGCGGGCTGGCAAGGGTGGCAGGGCGGCAACGCGGCCGAAGATGGCGGACCTCGCTGACCCGCACGAGCTCTACGAGGCCTCGGTGCAAAGCGTCGCCGACGAAGTCGAGTTCCTGCAGTCGGCCTTCACCGAGCTCACCGGCCGCCGGGCGCTGAAGCTGCGCGAGGACTTCTGTGGCACGGCCGCGGCCGCCTGCGAATGGGTGCGCGAGAGTCGTCGCCACAGTGCGGTGGCGGTGGACATCGATCCGGCTGTGCTCGCCTCGGGTCGGGCGCGCAACGTGGCCCGCCTGAGCCCCGCGCAGCGGGCGCGCCTCGAACTGCTGGAGGGCGACGTGCGCACCGCCCGGACCGGCCGGTCGGACGTCGCGGTGGCGTTTAACTTCAGCTGGTGGACCTTCAAGACCCGCCGGGAGCTGAAGGCATACTTCCGCGCCGTGCACCGCGCACTGGTCGACGATGGCGTGTTCGTGCTCGACATCTACGGCGGCTCGGACGCCTACGTGGAGCAGGAAGAGGAAACCGAGTATTCGCTGTTCAGCTATGTCTGGGACCAGTCGAGCTTCGATCCGGTGAGCGCCCGTTACCGCTGCTACATCCATTTCCGCTTTCCTGACGGATCCGAACTGCCGCGCGCCTTCAGCTACGACTGGCGCCTCTGGACCTTGCCGGAGCTGCGCGAGCTGCTGGCCGAGGCAGGCTTCGCGCGCTCGGTGGTCTACTGGCAGGGCGAGGACGAGGACGGCGATCCGAATGGCGAGTTCTCGCAGGTCGAGCGAGGCGACGCCGACCCCGCCTGGATCGCCTACGTCGCTGCCTGCAAGTCGGGGGGCTGAACTTCCCGGCGGGCACGCGCACCGAGTTGATAAGGCCGGCGCGCAGCGAGTATGCTCCGCGCCGATAAGCCTGTAACGGGCGCACCGGACCACAACCGGCCTGGGAGTCATGTCCAAGGAATTCTCTGTCGCCGTCCTGTTCGCCGATGTGGTCGGCAGCACCGAGCTTTACGAGGTGCTGGGAGACTTCAAGGCGCGCGAGACCATCGGCCAGTGTATCGATGTCATGCGGCGCGCCACGGAAAGCTACAACGGGCGCGTGGTGAAGACCATCGGCGACGAAGTGATGGCAACCTTTCCGAGCGCCGACGGCGCGCTCAATGCCGCCCGTGACATGCAGGTGGCGATCAGCAAGGGCGAGGTGGTGTCGGGCGGTGGCGCACCGCTGGCGATCCGTATCGGCTGCGACTTCGGCCCGGTGATCCCGGAGGAGCGTGACGTATTCGGTTCGACTGTCAACACGGCAAATCGCGTCACCAGCCAGGCCAAGGCGGCGCAGGTGCTGATCACCGACACCATGGTCGAACGCCTCGGCCCGGACTGGCGCGCGGCAGTCAGGCAGATCGATCTCGCACCGCTCAAGGGCAAGAGCGGCGAGGTGGCGATGTACGAGGCCCTGTGGGAGTCTGAAGACATCACCAGCATGCTGCCGACGATCACCTGGAACGAGAGCAGGCAGAAGGCGCGCGGCCGGATGCGGGTCCGTTACCATGGCAAGGAGGTGGTGGTGGACTCCACGCGGCCGCACGCGACGCTGGGGCGCAGCGACGAGAACGACGTGGTGGTGAAGGGCAACCTGATCTCGAGGCTGCACGCGCGCATCGAGATGAGCCGCGATCGCTTCCTGCTGATCGACCAGTCCACCAACGGCACTTTCGTGGTGAGTCGCAAGGGCGAGGAACAGTTCGTCCGGCGCGACAGTATTCCACTCAGCGGCGAGGGCGCGATTGGCCTCGGCCGTGTCGTCATGCCTGGCTCGGCGCAGGCGATCTCCTACATCCAGGAAGATTGACGGACTCCGTCCGCGGTTGTCCGGGGACTGTCCCAATACAAGCATGAAAATCCGCATCGAGGTGGAGGTCGGACCGACGGAGTTGCGCGAGTTCCTCGGGCTGCCGGACGTCGCCCACGTGCAGCAGGAGGCGCTCGAGCTGTTGCTCAAGAAATTGCGCTCGGGCACGGCAAGCGGCGGCGATGCGCTGGCGCTGCTGCGCGGCATGGTGCCCGAGAGCCTGCTGTCGCTGAGCGAATGGCAGCGGCTGATCGGACGCGCCCTGCAGACCGGCAAGCCGGTGACCGTGGAGACCACGGTCGCCCCGGCGAAGTCCCGGGCTGCCGGCGGGGCCCGGAAACGTGCAGGCACGCGCAAGCGTGGCGGCCGCACGCGGAGCGAGTGAGTCGCGCCGAAAACAATGAGGCCCTCCGAAGAGGGCCTCCTTGCCGCTCAGATCAGCGCAGCCTGGAGCGGGCCAGGCGGCTTATGCCCTCAGGCGGCCTTCGCCCTGGAAGCAGATTTCTTGCGACGGGCCGGTGCCTTCTTCGCGGCGGACTTCCGGGCGGCAGGCTTGCGGCCCGCGGCCTTCTTCTTCGCGGCCGGGCGACCGGGGCGCGCCTTCGGCGGCGTGGAGAATTCCACCACCGCGCCTTTCACGATCTCGCTGAGCGACTCGCCGGTGTCGCGCACGATCGCCACGGTCTTCCTGGCATTGGCGACCACGTGATCGCGGCTCTGCGGCAAGGTCGCCACCTGGTCCTCGAGCAGTCCCTTGACGGTCTTGGCGCGGGCGGCCATTTCGAGCCGGCGGGCGCTGCCGTCGATCAGGTCCTCGAACACGGCGACCTGCTGCTTGAGCAGCTTCTCGATGCCCTTGTGGGACAGCGTATTGATCTGCAGTCCGGTGTCTGCCAGCGCGTGCACCGGCCCCTTGCTCTTGCTCAGCAGGCTGGCGGTCTCAAGCCCGGCAGTCCGCAGTCCGGCAACCGCGCGGTCCGCGAGCAGGCGGGACTCGGCCTTCAGGTTGTCGGCAAGTCGTTCGATTCTGTCGATCATGGTCTTCACCTCGGTCTCGGTCAGTTGGTGCGCTGCAGCATTGATGCAGTGCACAATATAACCCCAATACAGGCAGAGTCAAGTCTTTGAGGTCAATTTCGCTCATTTTTCTCGCACTTCTGGCGATTTTCGCTGCCGCGCAGGCCCAGCATGAGGCCATTCCAGGCGCCGAGCCGGAGGCGGCTCCGGTACAGGCCACCCAGCCTGCACCCGCCGGCCCGGCCACGCCGGCGACCACCGTCGAGTCCGCCTGGCTGGTGCCTGCGGCGCCGCACGGTCGCCCCCGGCTGATTGCCGGGCCGCGCCCCGAACTGGCCGTCGAGAGCCTGGTGAGCGTGCGTTTCAGCTACCTCGGCGAGGTGCCGGCGGACGGGCTGAGGATCCTCGCCGAGGTGCCGGCCGGGATGCGCTACGTGGCCGACAGCGCCACCGGTCCGGGTGTGGAGCTGGCCTACTCGGTCGATGGCGGGGTGAATTTCATGACGGTCGAGAACCTGCCGGTCGCCGACGAAGTCACCCACGTCCGCTGGGACCTGCCCGGCCGGCACGTACCGGGCGTGGCCGGGCTGGTGTCGTTCCGCGCCCGGCTGCTTGACGCGCCGGCGCACGACGGCAGTTCAGTCCTTCCGCCCGGCCTGTGATAATTCCACCCGCAGCGCTGTCCAACCCCCCGCCCGCGATACCAGAGACTCCGCCATCCCGATGAGCCGCCGTCCACAGTCCTCTCGCGCCCGTCGCAATTCCGGACCCCTGGGCCGCGTCCTCCAGCGGCTGCGCCCGCTGCTGCTGCCGGGCGTGGCGGTCGGCGTGGTGCTGTTCGCGGCCTGGATGATCTGGCTCAACGCGCGCATCAGCAGCGCCTTCGAGGGCCGGCGCTGGGACCAGCCGGCGCAGGTGTTCGCCGAGCCGGTGGAACTCTATGCGGGCCTGGGGCTGGGGGTCGACGCTTTCGTCGAACTGCTCGGGGCGCAGGGCTACCGGCAGGCGGACGGCAGCGAGCCGCGCCCCGGCTTCTGGTGGCGGCAGGGTTCCAGCGTGCGACTGGTGACCCGTCCATTCCGTTTCGCCGATGGCCAGCAGGCGGCGCAGGTTGCGCAGGTCGATTTCGCAGCCGGGCGGGTCGGGCGGATCCGCGACGGCCAGGGCCGCGAGCTGCCGCTGCTGCGTTTCGACCCGATGCGCATCGGCAGCATCTTCCCGGCGCATGGCGAGGACCGCATCGTGCTGTCGCCGGGCGAAGTCCCGCCGCTGCTGGAAGACGCACTGATTGCGGTCGAGGACCGGCGTTTCGCGCGCCACCGCGGGCTCGACCCGGAGGGCATCCTGCGCGCACTGTGGGTCAACCTGCGCGCCGGCGAAGTCCGCCAGGGCGGCAGCACCCTGACGCAGCAGCTGGTGAAGAGCTATTTCCTCGACAGCCGCCGGACCTGGGGACGCAAGGTCACCGAGGCCTTCATGGCGCTGCTGCTCGAGTGGCGCTACGACAAGGACGAGATCCTCAACGCCTACGTCAACGAGGTCTACATGGGCCAGGACGGCCCACGTGCCGTGCACGGCTTCGGCCTGGCGAGCGCCTTTTACTTCAGCAAGCCGCTGCTCGAACTCGACCTGGCGGAAACCGCGACCCTGGTCGCGATCGTGCGCGGCCCGTCCTACTACAACCCGTGGCGCCAGCCAAAGCGGGTGCGCCAGCGTCGCGACCTGGTGCTCGGCATCCTCGCCGAGCAGGGCGTGGTGGACCACGAAAAGGCCGAGGCCGCGGCAGGCAGGGATCTCGGGCTGCGCGGCGGCACGGCAGCCGGGCCGGGCTACCAGCCGGCTTTCCTCGGCCTGGTGCGGCGCCAGCTCAAGCGCGACTATCGCGACGAGGACCTGGATTCCGCCGGGCTGGCAGTGCTGACCACCTTCGACCCGCTGGCGCAGCGGGTCGCGCAGGCCGCCGTGAGCCGCGGCGTCGAGCGCCTGGCGCAACGCAGCGAACTGACTGCGGGCGTGGAGGGCGCCGCAGTCGTCACGCGGCCGGCGACCGGCGAAGTACTGGCCGTGGTCGGCAGCGGGCACGGCGGCCTGGAGGGCTTCAACCGCGCGCTCGATGCGCGCCGTCCCATCGGCTCGCTGGTCAAGCCGGCGGTCTACCTGGCGGCGCTCGAGACCGGCCAATACACGCTCGCCTCGACGCTGCAGGACCTGCCGGTCGACGTGCCGCTGCACGACGGCTCGCTGTGGCAACCGAGTAATTATGACGGGCATCCACGCGGTCCGGTGCCGATGCTGCGCGCGTTGGTCGAGTCGCTCAATCTCGCGACCGTGGATCTCGGCCTGGAGATCGGCGTGGACAGTGTGTCGCGCAAGCTCGGCCGGCTCGCCGGCGGACGCGTCCCGCCTGCCTATCCCTCGCTGCTGCTCGGCTCGGTCGAGTACTCGCCGCTCGAGGTCGCCGAGTTCTACGGCGCGATCGCCGCGGGCGGGTTCCGCGCACCGTTGCGATCGGTGCGTGCGGTGCTCGATCCTGAAGGCGAGCCGCTGTCGCGTTACCCGCTGGAAATCGAGCAGGTGGCCGACCCGGCCGCGGTGGCGCAACTGCACCGGGCCATGGTGCTGGTGCTGGAGCGAGGCACCGGCCGCGGCTCCGCCGCGGCACTGTTTGGAAGGCGGTACGCGGGCAAAACCGGCACTTCCGGGGACTTTCGCGATAGCTGGTTCGCAGGCTTCGGGGACGATACTCTGGCCGTGGTCTGGGTCGGCCGCGACGACAACCTGCCGACCGGGCTGACCGGCGCCAGCGGCGCGCTGCCGATCTGGGCGGAGATCTTCGCCGGCGTCGGCGCCTCTGAATTTCATCCGGGGGTGGCCGAAGGCCTGGTGGAGGTCGAGATGGAGTATGTCTCGGGGCTGCTCGCCGACCGGGCCTGCGCCGACACGGTGCTCGTGACGGTGCCGGCGGCCGCGGAACTCTACGCGAAGCGCGGCTGCGCGCCGCCGGGCATGGATGAGCAGGACAATCTCGCGGAACGGGGGATTCGATGGTTGAGGCGGGCGCTGGGGACCGAGCGGCGATGAAGCCGCTCCTGGGATCGCGGCTGAAGCCGCTCCTACTGGTGGGGTTGCTGGCGGGTTGCGCGGCGTGGCCGGTGCAGGAGGAGGGGCCTGCGGTTGAGCGTCCGAGCCCGGAGGCGGGGCGCGTTCCCGAGTTGCCG
>CAZOSZ010000107.1:0-8454 GCA_964582505.1 uncultured Ectothiorhodospiraceae bacterium
TGCTGCCGGCGCTGGCGCGCGCTCAGAAGCTCGGCCGTCGGGCGGCGCGTGTGGGCTTCGATTGGCCACACGCCCGGGGCGTGCTTGACAAACTCGCCGAGGAGATCGTCGAACTCGAGGCGGCGATCGACGCCGGCGACCGCCAGTCCGACGCCGTCGGCGAGGAACTCGGCGACCTGCTGTTCACGGTGGCCAACCTCGCGCGCCACCTGGAGGTGGATGCCGAGTCGGCCCTGCGGCGTGCCAGCCTGAAATTTGAGCAGCGTTTTCGCCACATGGAGTCCCGGCTTGCCCAGGCGGGCCGTTCGCCCGCCGACGCGCCGGCGGTGGAACTGGACCGCCTCTGGAACGAGGCCAAGGAGTCAGGCGCTGGCCGCTGAACAGCCGGATCCGGTCGCGGAGGAACTGCGCCTCGAATTTCCGCCCGATCTGCCGGTCTGTGCAGAGCGCGAGCGGATTGCGGCGGCGCTGCGCGAGCACCAGGTGGTGGTGGTGTGCGGGGCGACCGGCTCGGGCAAGACCACCCAGTTGCCGAAGATCTGCCTGGCGCTCGGCCTGGGCCGGCGCGCCATGATCGGTCACACTCAACCGCGCCGGATCGCAGCCCGCTCGGTGGCGGCGAGGATCGCCGCCGAACTCGGGCCGGCCGGGGCCACCCTGGTCGGGTGGAAGGTGCGGTTTACCGACCGCAGCGGACCGCACTGTCGCGTCAAGCTGATGACCGACGGCATCCTGCTGGCGGAGATTCGCAGTGATCCGCTGCTCAAGCGCTATGAAGCGCTGATCATCGACGAAGCGCACGAGCGCAGCCTGAACATCGACTTCCTGCTGGGCTACCTCAGCCGGCTGCTGCCCAGGCGGCCAGACCTCAAGGTGCTGATCACCTCCGCCAGCATCGAGCCGCAGCGCTTCGCCGAGCATTTCGGCGGCGCGCCGGTGATCGAAGCGGGCGGTACGACTTTTCCGGTGGAACTGCGTTATCGTCCTTCCGGGGATCCCGAGCAGGACCGCCTGTCGGACGGAGTGCTTGCTGCGGTCGACGAGCTGACCGGAGCGGAAATGCCCCGGGATGGCGACATCCTGGTGTTTCTGCCGGGCGAGCGGGAAATCCGCGAGGCCGCCGAGGCGCTGCGCAAGCACGGTCTGCGCGGCGTCGAGATTCTGCCGCTGTACGGCCGGCTTTCGGCGGTCGACCAGGACCGTGTGTTCAGGCGGGGAGCGCGACGCCGCGTCGTGCTGGCCACCAACGTGGCGGAGACCTCGCTGACCGTGCCGGGCATCCGTTACGTCGTGGACTCCGGGCTGGCGAGGATCAGCCGCTACAGTTACCGCTCGAAGATCCAGCGGCTGCAGGTCGAGCCGGTTTCGCGCGCCAGCGCCCTGCAACGCCGCGGCCGTTGCGGCAGGGAGCGCGAGGGAATCTGCATCCGACTTTATGACGAGGCGGATCACGACGCGCGCCCCGAGTACACCGATCCGGAAATCCGCCGCACCAATCTTGCGAGCGTGATCTTGCAGATGGAATCGCTCGGCTTGGGCGAGATCACCGACTTCCCGTTCCTCGACCCGCCCGACGGCCGTTTCGTCAACGACGGCTATCGCCTGCTCCGCGAGCTCGGCGCAGTGGACGAGCAGCGCCGGGTGACGGCACTGGGACGGCGCCTCGCGCGGCTGCCGGTGGATCCGCGGCTCGGGCGCATGCTGTTTGCCGCCGCCCAACTCGGCTGCCTGCGTGAAATTCTGGTGATCGCTTCCGGGCTGTCGATCCAGGATCCGCGAGAGCGGCCTGCCGACGCGAGCGCCGCAGCCGACGCGCAACACGCCGCGTTCCGCGCTCCGCGCTCCGATTTCATCACGCTGCTGCGGCTCTGGGAGGCGTGGCAGGAGCGGCGCCGGCATGACAGCGGCAGCGCCTTGCGGCGCTGGTGCCGCGAGCACCACCTGTCCTTCCTGCGGCTGCTGGAGTGGCAGGACGTGCACCAGCAACTGCGTGGCCTGTCCAGCGAGTTGCGGTTGCAACCGAACGAGGCCCCGGCGGACTACGCCGCGGTGCACCGGGCGGTGCTGGCAGGCATGCTGTCGCACATCGGCCGGCTGGAGGAGCGAGGGGAATACCGCGGCCCGCGCGAGCTGCGTTTTCGCCTCTTCCCGGACTCGAGCCTGGCGGCCAGGCCGCCCCGATGGGTGGTCGCGGCAGCGCTGCTGGAGACCGGGCGCGTCTGGGGGCGAACGGTGGCTGCTGTGGAGCCGGGATGGATTGAGGCCGCCGGGAGGCACCTGCTGCGGCGCAGCTGGTCTGATCCGCAGTGGCAGCCCGAGCGGGGCTACGTCGCGGCACGGGAACAGGTCAGCCTCTGGGGCCTGGTGCTGGCGGCAAACCGCCGGGTCGACTATTCGCGGGTCGATCCGTCGGAAGCCCGACGGGTGTTCGTGCGCGAGGCGCTGGTCGGTGGCGGTCTGCGGACCCGTGGCGCGTTCCTGGAGGAAAACCTGCGGCGGGTCGGGGAGGTCCAGGCGCTCGAGGCCAGGCTGCGGCGACGTGAACTGCTGGCCGGCGAGCAGGCGATGGTGGCGTTCTACGAATCCCGCGTGCCGGCCGGGATCAGCTCGGCCCATGCGTTCGAGCGCTGGCGCGGGCAGGCCGAGAAGCTCGACCCGGCGCTGCTGCGGATGTCGCTCGACGACTTGTTGACCGGCGCGCCGATGCCCGACCCGCGCGACTACCCGGACAGCCTCGAGGTCGCCGGCAACAGGCTGCCGCTGCGGTATCGCTTTGAACCGGCTGCGGAGGATGACGGTGTCACCCTCAGCGTGCCTCAGCATTTGTTGCCGCTGCTCGAGGAGCAGGCGCTCGAGTGGCTCGTCCCGGGTTGGCTGGAGGAAAAACTCGTGGCGATGCTGCGCGCGCTGCCCAAGCCGGTCAGGCGTCGGATCGTGCCGGTGCCCGACCACGCCCGCGCCTGCCTCAAGCTGCTGCACCCCGGAAGCGGGCGGCTGCCGGCGGCGCTGGCCGGGGCCCTGCGCCAGACGGCCGGTGTGGAGGTCGCGCCGGAGACCTGGGCCGGGATGGAACTGGAACCGTGGCTGCGCATCCGGGTCGAGGTGCTCGGCGAGTCCGGCGAACGGCTGGCGGCCTCCCGGGAATTGGCGTCGCTGAAGAGGGAACTCGATCCGGGCACCGGGCCGGTCACGGCGGGCGATGCGGTGTCGTGGAGCGGGGAGGGTTTTCGCGACTGGCGCTTCGGGCCGGTTCCGGACGTGGTGGAGATCCGCCAGGGCGACACCGTCCAGCGATTGTTTCCGGCCGTGCAGGACGACAGCAGCTCGGTGTCCTGCCGCCTGTACCCGACGCCGCAGGCCGCGGCGCATGCCGGCCGCCAGGGGGCCCTGAGGCTGTTCGCACTGGCCTTGCCGCAGCAATATCGCGGGCTGTTGCAAGCCGCCCGCGCGGACCGTGCGCTGGTACTGCGGGGCCGGGAACTGGGCAGTGCCACCGAACTGGCCCAGGATGCGGTCATGGCCGCCTTTGCCGCGGTTTTCCTGCCATCCGCGGCCACCACGCCGCGTGACGAGGCGAGTTTCCGACGCCTGCTGGACGCCGGCCGCGCGCGCATCATGGCCGAGGGCGAACAACTGCTTGTCACCCTGCGGGAGCTGCTCGAGTTGCGCGGCCGGGTCCGCGCCAGGCTGGACGCGGGACTGTCAGGACCCGGCGCTGACGAGGCCGCCAAGGACATGGGCGAACAGCTCGATGGGCTCGTCTATCCGGGATTTCTGCAGTCGGTCCCGCCCCAACGCCTGAGACACTGTCCACGATACCTTCGCGCCGCGTTGCTCAGGATCGAGCGATTGGCGCTCGGCAAATGGGAGGCGAGGCAGATGCTGGAGCTGGCCCCCCACCGTGAGCGGCTGCGCGCCGGCCTGCGCGACGCGTGGTCGACGGCCGATGCCGCCGCCGCCTTCGCAGAATATCGCTGGATGGTCGAGGAGTACCGGGTGTCGTTGTTCGCGCAGCAACTCGGGGCGGGTGCGAAGGTGTCCCACGCCAGGCTCGAGGCGCAGTGGCAGCGCGTGCGGGCCCTTCAGGCCGGCGTCGCACCGTCGAATTGACGACCGCAGGGGCCGGCCATGACAATCCCGGCCGGTGCAACGGGAGCAACATGATGCGGATCGGCCTGGTAATCGACTCCCCCTGCGACCTGCCCGCGGCGAAGCTCGAGGAACACGGCATCCGCGTGCTGCCCTCGGTCCTGGAACTGGGCGGCAAGGCCTGGGTCGATGATCGAGATGCCGAACAGACGATGCACTTCTACCGCCGCTACATCGCCGATCGCACGGTACCGGCGCGGTCGACTGCGTGCAGTGGTGCGGAGATCCAGGAGATGTTCCTGCGCGACCTGGTGCTCGACTACGAGCGGGTGCTGGTGATCACGGCCGGTGCCGAGTACAGCGAGACCTGGCAGCGGGCAACGGAGGCCTCCTACGCGATCCTGCAGGGCTACCGCACGCAACGCGAGCAGGCCGGACAGGTCGGGGGTTTCGCGCTGCGCGTGCTGGACAGCGGCTCGGTGTGTGCCGGAGAGGCCGTGTTGCTGCTGCGGGCCCTCCACTTGCTGGAAGTCGATCACCTGGCATTCGACAGGATGCGGCGCAGCCTGCGCGACGAGTCCGGCCGGATTCACTGCCTGCTGGTCGCCGGTGATCCCTGGTATCTGCGCAAGCGCGGCCTGCGGGGTGAGCGGGGCGACCTGGGCCCACTGGCGTATGCGCGAGCCTGGGCATCCGGCCTCAAGCCGGTGCTCGAGCTCGCCGCCGGACGGCGCCGCGTCGTCGCATGGCGGAGCGGTTTTGCTTCGGCCTGCGCCACGGCCATGGGGCGGGCACGCAAGGCCATCAGGGCCGGCCTTGGCAGCCCGGCGCTCGCATTGAGTTTCGGCGGCGATCCGCGGGTGATTCGCAAGATGCCCGCTTACCGGGACCTCGAGGCAAGCGCGATTTCCGCGCGGGTGGACCTGTACCTGGCGGTAATGAGCGCCGCCATGGGCGCTCGGCTCGGCCCGGGCGCTTTCTCGATCGCCTGGCTGGCGCGTCCGGAGGCGCGGGCTGCCCGCGGCTGAGCGATCCTGCTACCGCGGGTCCTCGAGGTCGTCGCCCCGTCCGTCGCCCGCATCGTCCGTCCGCGCAAGCGTTCTGGCCTGCTCGATCCGCATGCGGGCCCAGTCCGCCGTCTCCGGGTCATGCGCGTTCGCCGCCAGCGGCGCGAGAATCGCTTCCGCCTGCTGATATTCTCCGCGCCTGATCAGCACGGAGGCGGCCACCGCCCGGATCCGGCCGACCTGCGGGGCAAGCTGATGTGCGAGCAGCAGCACGTTGGCGGTATTCTCGGACAGGTAGTTCTCGGTTCCCTCGAGGCTTTGCGCATACCGGAACAGGGTCTGGAAATGGTTGCCATCGGCCTGGTGGGCGCGCACGAACCATTGCCGCGCCAGTCGTAGCTCGCTGTCCCGATCCGGGCCGTATAGTTCTGCGGCATTCAAATGTCGCACGCCCTTGAGGTACATCAGCTCAGCATCATCGGGAGCCGCAGCGAGCAGTGAATCGAGCAGCCTGTCCGCAGCCGCCGCGTCGCCGTAACGGGCCTCGGCATGGGCCAGCACGCGCTGCGCAAAGGGCTCCGAGTCATGTCGCGCAGCGGCTTTGCGGATACGTTCGAGCTGCGCATCCCGATCGTCTGCAGGAATGCCGACGCGAAGTGCCGCCTCGAACAGCATGAGATCCTTGGCCGAGCTCGGCATGATCGTCACAGTGACCGGGGGTGGCGCCCGTGCGGAGCTCCGCGGCAGTTGCATGGCGCTGATTCGCCTGTCAAAGATGTAGTCGCGCAAACGGGCTGTCATTCCGTCCGCGTCCAGGCCCACTTCGGTTTCGAATGCAGTCCGCCAGTCCGCCCCGCGGGAAATGGCGCCAAGGTAACGCCGCAGCCCTTCCAGTCGCTCGGCCGTGCTGAAAAAGTAGTGCACCAGCAGCCAGCTCTGCGCGTAAAAGCGCTGCGCCTCTTCGGGTCCGAGTTCGCGCGTGTCACCGAACAGGACGCGTTCCATCGGCAGCCAATCCTTGGCGAGCACGAATCCCGCACGGTACTTTGGGTATCGGCCAAGCTCCACGTGGCGTGCGGCGAACTCCGCGGTCGAGAAGTACTCGGCAGATCCTTCGACATACCAGGCGGGGTAGGCGGCGGCAGCATACTGGCTCATGTAGTGATGCGCATACTCGTGGAACAGGAACTCGTTGACGCTGGTTGCCATCCTCGCGTCCACGAAAGCCGCAATGCCGTCGGAGCTCGCCTGATAGAACCCGGCAACGTCGTCACGGACCGGGTGAACCGCCCGAAGCTCCCTGGTACCGCGAACGACGTAGACATGCAGCTTGTTGGGAGCAGGCTCGTCCTTGACAGTCGTCAAAGCCCGCAGCAGCTGGTCGAAGTCCTCCAGGGAAATGATCCGCTCGCGCAGTGCCGCCTCGGAGCCGACGCTGTAGACGATGAAGTTGGGGCTCTCCGCGCGGCGCCATTGCGCCTGAGCCGGCGGCGCTGCCAGCGCAAGGAGCGCGATCAGCCCCGCCGGGATTCGCCAGGCCCCAGCCATTGTCATCTGCTCAATCCGAAGAGCTGTCTTCGCCTTTGGACTCGCCAGCCGGGACCTCGGGCGGGCGCGCCGCCGGCCCCCGCCCGAGCAGCGGAGCGATCAGGTCGAGCGGCAGCGGAAAGACGATCGTATTGGTCTTCTCGCCGGCCACCTGGTTGAGCGTCTGCAGATAGCGAAGCTGCATGGCCTGGGGCTCGCGCGCCAGTCGCTGCGCCGCCTCGAGCAGGTGTGTGGAGGCCTGCAATTCGCCTTCGGCATGAATGACCTTGGCGCGCCGCGAGCGCTCCGCCTCGGCCTGCTGTGCGATCGCACGGATCATGCTCTCGTTGAGATCCACGTGCTTGATCTCGACGTTGGTGACCTTGATGCCCCAGTTGTCGGTGTGCTCGTCGAGGATGGTCTGGATGTCCCGGTTGAGCTTGTCGCGTTCGGCCAGCATCTCGTCGAGGTCGTGTTGGCCGAGAACCGAGCGCAAGGTGGTCTGGGCGAGCTGGCTGGTGGCCTCATAGACGTTCTCCACCTGGATGATCGCCCGCTCCGGGTCGACGATGCGAAAATAGACCACCGCGTTGACCTTGACCGAGACATTGTCGCGCGAGATGACGTCCTGGGTGGGCACATCCATCACCACCACGCGAAGGTCGGTCTTGACCATCTGCTGGATTACGGGAATGACGAGAATCAGTCCGGGCCCCTTCACCTTGTAGAAGCGGCCGAGCTGGAAAACCACGCCGCGCTCGTACTCCTTGAGGATCTTGATCGCGCTCAACAGCAGCAGTACGAGGCCGCCGAGCAGCAGTGTTCCGAAGTAACCTAACATCTCAATCCTCCTTGGATACCTCCGGCTCGACCCTCAGGACGAGCCCGTGGATGCCGGTGATTCGCAACCGCTGACCGCGGCTCACCGGCAAGCTCGTTTCGGCGCTCCAGCGCTCGCCGTGGGCCCTGACCTGGCCGCGACCCTGGAAGTCCTCGAGTGCCACCGCGACTGCTCCGATCATGTCCTCGCGCCCGCTGACCACCGGCTGGCGATATGCCCGCATCGCGAACCAGATGATGCCCATCACCGCACTGCCGCCGACGGCGGCGATCGAGCCGATCAGCGCCCGGGGAATGCCGAATCCCGGCACTTCCGTGTCCATCAGGATGATCGAACCGACCACGAACGCGATCACCCCGCCGATGCCCAGCGCGCCGAAGCTGGGCATGAATACCTCGCCGATCATCAGCACGACGCCCAGCACGATCAGCGCCAGGCCGGCATAATTGACCGGCAGCACCTGGAACGCATAGAGCGCCAGCAACAGGCAGATCGCGCCCACCACGCCCGGCAGGATGGCACCCGGGTTGTAGCCCTCGAACATCAACCCGTAAATGCCGGCGAGCAGCAGCATGTAGGCGACGGTCGGGCTGGTGATCACCGCCAGCAGCTCGGTGCGCCAGTCCGGCTCGACCCGTTCAACAGTCAGCGCCTCGGTGCGAATGACCACCTCGCCGGTCGCGACGGCCACCTGAAGGCCATCGATGGCGCGCAGCAGCTGCCCCATGTCGGCCGCGATCAGATCGACGACGTTTTCCTCGACCGCCCGTTCGGCCGTCAGGCTTGCGGACTCGCGCACCGCGCGTTCCGCCCAGTCAGCATTGCGCCCGCGTCGCTCGGCAAGACCCCGGATATAGGCGACCGCGTCGTTGATGGCCTTGGCCTCCGGCCCGCCGCGCATCGGTGCGGGTTCCGCACCAGGCTGGTCACCGTCTCCGGCAGGCTTTTCCTCGCCGGGCGGCGGGGCGCCGCCCACCGGGACGGGCGTCG
>CAZOSZ010000108.1:0-8262 GCA_964582505.1 uncultured Ectothiorhodospiraceae bacterium
CGCCGGGCGAGGCTCGGGTCGGCACGGGCGGCGCCGTGGCGCTGGGTGCCCAGGGCAGGCTGGCGGCCGCCACCTCGACCGGCGGCACGACCGCAAAGCGCTGGGGCCGACTCGGCGACGTCGCGGTGATCGGTGCCGGCACCTGGGCCGACCGGCAGTGCGCCGTGTCTGCGACCGGCGATGGCGAGTACTTTATCCGTGCCGCGGCGGCGCACAACATCTGCGCGCGCGTCGGTCTGTCGGGCAGCACGCCGGGCGAGGCGGCCGCGACGGTGCTCGGCGAGATTCGCGAAATGGGCGGCCTCGGCGGCGTGATCGTGCTCGACGCCCATGGGCGTTTCACGCTCTCATTCAGCACCGAGGGCATGTACCGGGGACACGCCAATGCGCAGGGGCGGCGGGTGGCGATCTTCGCCGAGCCGTGACCGCTCAGGCCTGCACGGCGACCCAGCCCATGTAGGCGGCATAGCAGGCCAGCAGAACCAGCCCTTCGGGCCGGCCGATGCGCCGGCGCACCATCACCAGCGGCAACAGCACCAGCGCGAACGCGGTCATCACGTACAGGTCCACCATTGTCACGCCGCCGCGCTCGAGCGGCATCAGCACGGCAGTGATGCCGAGAATGCCCAGGATGTTGAAAAAGTTCGAGCCGATGACGTTGCCCACGGCGATGTCAGCGTCGCCCCTGATCGAGGCGACGATGCTGGTCGCAAGCTCAGGCAGGCTGGTGCCGATCGCCACCACTGTCAGGCCGATCACCGCCGGACTGACGCCGAGGAGCTCCGCAAGGCTGACGCCGCCGCGCACGAAGGCCGCGCCGCCGAGCACCAGCGCCACGAGTCCGCCGCCCATCAGCAGCCAGTCGATCCACCCCGAGCGATGCGCGGCCGGCACCATCCCCTCGAACTCGCTGCGCACGCGCTCCTCCTCCTGCTCGCGCCGCGCGACCTGGATGTTCCAGAACAGGAACACGCCGAGCCCCACGAGGAACACGATGCCTGCCGGACGACTGAGGCGACCGTCGTTCAGGAAGGCAACCAGCAGCACGGAGACGAAGATCATCCACGGCAGGTCCAGGCGGATCATCCGCATCTCGATGGTCGCCGGCCGGATCACGGCGCACAGCCCCAGGATCAGCCCGATGTTGCAGATGTTCGAGCCGACCACGTTGCCAATCGCCACTTCGTCGACTTCGGCCATGGCGGCCTGCAGGCTGACCGCCAGTTCCGGCGCGCTGGTCGCGAAAGCGACGATCGTCATGCCGATGATGAAGGGGCTCATGCCGACGCGCAGCGCGACGCTGCCGGCGCCGCGCACCAGCGCTTCGCCGCCCCCGAACAGCAGCACGAAACCCGCCAGCAGATACAGGGTGCTCTGCAGCATCTCGGGCCTGTTCACACCTGGCCGGCGGGCTCGCCGAAATACCGGGCGAGGTAATTCTCGAAGGGCTCGGTCTGCGAGGCCTCGAGTTCACGCTGCGCCTGCAGCGAGCGTTCCGCCTCGGCCGTGAAGGACGCCAGCCGGTCGGGTGACATCGCTGGCAGCGCCGCGAAGTACTCGCAGTGCTGTTCCGACATGCGCAGGGCAAACTCGAAAAAAGTCTCCCGCTCCTGGCGCATCTCGGCGAGGATTTTCGCCGAGGGCGTCAGCGCGGCGTCCTCGATCTTGGCGGCCTGCAGCTCGAGCGCCGCGGAATAGGAACGCGCCGGATCGTCGCCGTCGAGCATCCGGCAGACCGGCTCGAGCTGGCGACAGATCTCGCGGCCCCAGTCGGCCAGTGGCCGGCAGGTGTCCGAGATCACCAGAGTCAGTCCCGTCCGGCGACCGGTGACGGCCACCCGCAGGTGATTGTCCTCGAGTCGCTCCATCTCGCCCTCGCCGATCGGCGGGCTGTCATGCAGCACGCAGAACACCAGGAAGGCCTCGAGAAACCGCAGCTCGTTCTGACTGACGCCGCTCGGGTCGTACGGGCTGACGTCGAGCGCGCGCACTTCCATGTAGGCGACGCCCGCCCGGCGCAATGCCAGTGTCGGCCGCTCACCCGGCAGGATCGGCTGCTTGGGGCGGATGAATCCGTAGTACTCGTTCTCGATCTGCAATGCGCTGGTGGAAAGCTGTCGCCACTGTCCGTGGACGCTGGTGCCGATCCGCTCCCAGGGCGGCCATGGGGTGCGGATGGCGCGTTCCAGGCCGGCCATGTACTCCTCGAGCGAGTTCATCGACAACTGGATGCCGGCCTGGTTGGCATTGCGGTAGCCCAGGTCGCTCATCCTCAGCGAGGTGGCGTGCGGGCCATAGCGCGTGCCCAGGTCAAACTCCGGCAGGCCCGGGTCCCGTCCGCCCAGAAAGGACTTGCAGACGGCCGGCGAGGCGCCGAACAGGTAGAGCACGATCCAGCCGAAGCGCCGGAAGTTCCGCAGCAGTCCGAAGTACATGCGGTCACGGAAATCCTGCCCGGCCTGAGGCATCCCTTCGGACTCGGCGAGGGCCGCCCAGAAGCGCTCCGGCAACGAGTAGTTGAAATGCACCCCCGAGATGGTCTGCATCACCCGGCCGTAGCGGTAACCCAGTCCGAGCCGATAGACGTGCTTCATCCGCCCGACGTTCGAGCTGCCGTATCGGGCGACCGGGACGCTGCTGTCGCCGCCCACTGCGCAGGGCATGCTGGTCGCCCAGAGCAATTCCCCGGCGGGCAGGCGCGCATAGACGAACTGGTGGATATCGCACAGGAACTGCAGGGTTTCCCAGCAGCTTTCCTGCGGAGGCGTGACGAACTCCAGCAGGGCCTCCGAATAATCGGTGGTGATCCACTGGTGGGTCAGGGCCGCGCCGAGCCCCGGCGGGTGCGGCGAGGTGGCAAGCCGTCCGTCGGGCGTCACGCGCAGCGACTCTTTCTCGACGCCTCGCCTGCCGCCCGCCAGGCAGCCGGCGTCCAGACGCTCGAGGCGCTCCAGCCGATCCGCCACCCTCCGGAACATCGCCCCCCCGCAACCGGCCTCCGCGGCCGCGGAGAGGTGGCGATTATACGGTGCCGGCCCGGGCGACGTACCCGGAAAACTGTGATGCATCCAGCAGACCCGGGGTGCCTGGCCGCCGTACGGTGGTCCGGCGATTCGCAACAATGGAGCTTGGCGCATGGACGGCCGTGGGATGGCGACAGGACGGACGGGGGCCGGCTGATGGGAACGGGTCTGCTGGTCCTCGATGCCGGGGCTGAGCGGGACGCTCCGCTGGCCGAGCTGTGCGCCGCCCGCGGGTATCGGCCGCAGGTGGTGTCGACTTATGCCGATTTCGCCGCGGCCTGGAATCTCGAGATGGGCGTGGCGGTGCTGTCACTGTCGATGGCCAGCACCGACGGCATCGAGGCCATTCGCTTTCTGGCGGAACGGCACTCCATGGCCGGCCTGATCCTGATCAGCGATGCGGATTCACGGGTCTTGAGCGCCGCCAGCCGGCTCGCCCGGGCGCGCGGACTGCGGGTGCTCGGCACCCTGGCGCGGCCCTTCAGTGCGACCCAGTTCAACACCGTGCTGGTTCACCCCGAACCCGAGCTGCGCGAAGCGACCCGCGTGCTGCAGGCCAGACTGGCGCGCGACGAGCTGCGCGACTGCATGGCGAGTGGCATGATCCAGACCTGGTTCCAGCCCAAGATCTGCGTGCGCAGCCTGAATTTCGTGGCAGCCGAGGCGCTCGTGCGGCTCGACCACCCCAGGCTCGGGCTGCTGCGGCCGAACGCCTTCCTGGCGATGGCTGAAGAATCCGGCCTGATCATCGAGCTGACCGAAACGGTGACGCGCGACGCCTTCGCCTGGGGCGCACTGTGGCGCAGCCACGGCATTGGGTTGCAGGTGGCCGTGAACATCTCGCCGCTGTTGCTTTCCGACCAGGACCTTCCGCAAACCCTCCTGGAGTGGGCGAAAGAGCTGGCACTGCCGCCCGAGAGCGTCGTTCTCGAGGTGACCGAGTCCCAGTTGTCGGAGGACCCCGTCTCGGCCCTGGAGACGCTGACACGGCTGCGCCTCAACGGCTTTCAGCTCTCCATCGACGACTTCGGCACCGGCTACTCGACCATGACGCAGCTGAACGAGATTCCCTACAGCGAGATGAAGCTCGACCAGCGATTTGTCCGCAACGCGGCGCGCGACCCCGAGGCGCGAGCCATCGTCGAGTCCAGTATCGAGCTCGGCCACAAGCTGGGCATGCGCGTGGTGGCCGAGGGCATTGAACAACAGACCGACTGGGATTTGATTTCCGAGCTCGGCTGCGATGAGGGCCAGGGTTATTTTCTGGCCCGCCCAATGCGGCCCGAGTGCCTGGGGGAATGGCTGGGCCACTGGAACGCGGCGCTGGAGCAGGACGGCAAGGTCTCTTCGACGATGCTGCGACGCCGATCCGCCGGGACTTGACTTTCGGTCGGACCTGACTTACTAATAAGTCAGCTCCGCCTGGAGGTTGGCATGTCCACCCGAACCGACACCCGCGAAAAGATCCTCGAATCGGCCGACCGGCTGCTGCGCAGCCGCGGTTTCAACGGTTTCAGCTACCAGGACATCTCGCGGCCGCTGGGCATCCGCAACGCGGCGGTTCATTACCACTTCGCCACCAAGGCCGACCTCGGCGTCGCGTTGATCGACCAGTTCCGGCAGCTGCTGCGTGATCGCACCGCCGCCTTCATGGCGGGCAAGGGCGATCCGGTCGGACAACTCGAGGCGTTCATTGCCTTTAGCACCGCCGAGTGCGTCGAGGAGCACACCGTCTGCCCGGTGGGCGCCCTGTGCACGGATTTCTATTCCCTGCCCGGGCCGGTCCGCGAGGCGGGCCAACGCCTCGTGAACGAACTGTTGACCTGGATGACGCGGGTCTGCGCCCTCGGCCGGGAGCAGGGCCTGATGCATTACGAAGGCGATCCCGAGGCCAAGGCGCAGCTGGTGGTGGCCGGCCTGCAGGGCGCGCGCCAGCTGGCGCGCTTCCGCGGACCCGGCGCCATGCAGCAGGTCGCCAACCAGCTGCGCCGGGATCTTGGCCTTCCGCCGAAGGGCGAATGAGTTTTTTTGATCTGCAAGCTTACTGGTCAATAAGTAAGCCTCTTTCACCGCAAGCACCGTTCGAGGAGAGACACCATGCAAGCGCTCGATTGGACCCGCGACAGTTCGACCTACGATGGCCTGGAGCCGCTTGCGCCGATGCCGGCGCAGATCGCGCTGCCCTCTGCCCGGTTCGCCCTGACGCCCATGGTGGGGGCCGCCGCCGGCGGGATCACGGCGATCCTGATCAGCCTGTTCGGCAGCTTTGGCAACGTGCTGATCGCGACGCTGGGCGGCACCGCGGCGCTGCTGTACCTCGGCACCGCGATGGTCTCGGGCCGGCGCGCGCCGGCGCTGTTCGACTTCGGCACTGCGGGCGTGGCGGCGGGCCTGGCGATCTCGGCGACCGCCCCGGCGATCGCACCGCTGCTGGTCCACGCGGTCTGGGGCATCCTGCGCGGCACCTGGAGCGGGGTGGCGCCCGGGCGGCGTTTCTCCGCGGCCTGGGCTGCATTTTTCGCCACCGCCGCGCTGCTGCTCGGGGTCGGCGCCTGAATCCGGCCGACGGCCGCGGAACGTGACAGTCCGCGGCCGCCTGGCTGCGAACCTGAGGGTGCTGCTCAGGCCTTGGCCAGCACCTCTTCCATGGCCTCGATCACGTGCGCGGCGTACATCAGCGACGGGCCCCCGCCCATCATCACGGCCACGGCCAGCGTCTCCATGATCTGCTCGCGCGTCGCACCGTGCCGCAGCGCCGCCGGGACGTGGAACGCGATGCAGGGATCGCAGCGCGCGCCGACCGACAACGCGACCGCGATCAATTCCTTGGTGCGGTGATCGAGGGCGCCGTCCTGCATGGCCTGGGCATGCATCAGGTTGAAGCCCTTGAGCGTGTCCGGTTGCGCATCCTTAAGCCCGGCATTCGCGGCGGTGACGCGCCGTCGCAAGGCGGCGAAAGGCTGATCCGTCATAATGTGCCCCGGAGTTCATCTGCCAGGCGGCCAGTGTAACGGCCGCCGGGGAAGCGGGGATTGACATGGGTCGGCTTGTCGACGGCGAGTGGCGCGACGAATGGTATGACACCGAATCCACCGGCGGCGAATTCATCCGCCAGGACGCGGTGTTCCGCGACTGGGTGACGTCGGACGGGTCCCCCGGGCCAAGCGGCGACGGCGGATTTCCAGCCGAGTCCGGCCGCTATCACCTGTACGTCTCGCTCGCCTGCCCGTGGGCCCATCGCACGCTGATCCTGCGTGCACTGAAGGGGCTGGAGGATGCCATCAGCGTCTCGGTGGTGCATCCGCACATGCTGCAGAACGGCTGGGAGTTCCGCGCCTGCGAGGCCGGCGGATTCGAGCCCGGCGACTCCTTGTTCGGCCACCGCTATCTCTACGAGCTCTATCAACGGGCGAAGGCAGACTACAGCGGCCGCGTCACCGTGCCGGTCCTCTGGGACCGACAGCGCGAAACCATCGTCAGCAACGAGTCGGCCGACATCATCCGCATGCTCAACGGCGCCTTTGGCGACTTCGCCCGGACCGCCACCGACTACTGTCCAGCCGGGCTGCGCGACGAAATCGATGAGATCAACGCCCGGGTTTACAAGTGCGTCAACAACGGCGTTTACCGCTGCGGCTTCGCCACCACTCAGCAGGCCTACGAGCGCGCCTGGCACGCGCTGTTCGAGACACTCGACTGGCTCGATACGCGCCTCGCCGGGCGCCGCTACCTGGTCGGCCGGCAGGTCACCGAGGCCGACTGGCGACTGTTCACCACCCTGCTGCGCTTCGACCCGGTCTACTACAGCCACTTCAAGGCCAACCGGCGCCGGATCCGTGATTACCCGGCCCTGTCCGGCTACACGCGCGAGCTCTACCAGGTTCCGGGCGTTGCCGGGACTGTCAACTTCGAGCACATCAAGCAGCATTACTACCACAGTCACCGGACCATCAATCCCACCGGCATCGTGCCCCTCGGGCCGGAGATCGACCTCGACGCACCTCATGGCCGCGAGCAATAAAAAAGGCGCCGCATGATGATCCGTAGATCGCGGCGCCCAAGGGGGGAGTCGAAAAACCGAATTCGTCAGCGCGTTACGCGGTAGCCACCAGCACCTGCACCATCTCGTAGCCGATCACCTCGCGCGTGTCGGGATCGAGGATCGGGGCGGAGCGACGGAAACGCGCCAGGTTGCCGGCAGGCTGCTTGCCCAGGTTTTCGACCGCCATGCGGCCGTCGGCCAGGCGCACCAGTGCAGGTGTCTCCCTGGCGCCGTCGGTCCGCTCGTCGAGCGGCAGCAGTGCAATGACCTCTCTGCCTTCCATCGTGCTCGCCCTGTCCAATGGATCCTGGCCAATTCTCCTGCAGCATCCATGCCAGATGGAATTTTGGTATGCTTTCCAGCGAGTTAGTCCAAGTCATCGACGCGCCCAGGGTGCCCTTCCGAGTCATATTCTGACACTGTCGAACGTCCTTGCACACTGCATGCTCCTGCCGCAGCCCGGGTTGCCGCGTCACCAGCAGTCCGTGCCCGGGCCCGTGGCCAGCCGCTGGCCGGCCTGGTCGAGCGTGAACTTGGTGCATTTCGCATCGTCGGTCTGCGCGTTCCTCGGTTCCGCGGCGATCCTGAAAGTCGCATCGGTCGAGGCTTCCAGCACGATCCGGTAGATGGCGTTGCCGCCGTCGGCCGCGACCGCGTGGCCCTGGCGATTCACGAAGAACGGGTTGGCCGGATAGCCCAGGGCGTCGAGGTTGCCCGCATAGCGCTTGTTGGCCACGTAGAACTGTTCCTGCCGGTCGGCGACCTGGGTCAGCAGGCTCTTGGCAACCGCCCGGTTCGAACGCACCACGTAATCCCGGTACTGCGGGAAAGCGATCGCCGCCAGGATCGCCGCCACCACCACCACGATCATCAGCTCGAGCAGCGTGAAGCCCCGCTGCCTCCTGCCCGTCCCGGTGCTCGCTTTCATCGCATCCGTCCTCATCTTGCGCCGGCGCCGGGTCAGCGGACCGGATCCTCTTCCAGGTACCAGAACGTCCGCCAGCGCGTCGTGATCGGCACGTCGCGCGGCTCCTCGAGGCCCGCCATCACGCGGTTCGGCGGTATATACACCACCTCGGCGGGAATGCCGCCGGCCGCGAGCGCCTCCCAGCGCAACGACGGGTCCAGCGTGCTGTCGCTGCTGTCGATGGGCTCGTCACGGTTGCGCGGCGGATTGGCGTTCTTGAGCGAGACCGT
>CAZOSZ010000109.1:0-8161 GCA_964582505.1 uncultured Ectothiorhodospiraceae bacterium
CGCCCGCCAGCTGGCCCAGGCCGCCCAGGCCGGGCGGCAATATCGCCTCGAGCCACTGGCGGAGCCTGCGCGCCAGCACCGGCGCGGTGCCGCCCGAGCAGATCGCGACCAGCAACGGCGAGCGGTCCACGATCGCCGGCATGATGAAGCTGCTGGCCCCGGGGTCATCCACGCTGTTGACCAGCACGCCGCGACGTTCGCCCTCGGACCAGATCCGGCGGTTGACGGCACCCTCGCCGGTGGCCGCGATGACCAGCCAGGATCCGGCGAGCAGCGCCGGGTCGAAGCGGCCTGGTACATGCGCGATGCGGCCCTGGCGATGCCAGGCGGCGAGTGCCGGGTGCAGTTCGGGTGCGTTGACTGTGACCGAGGCGCCGGCCTCCAGCAACAGGCGGACCTTGCGCAGCGCCACGCCGCCGCCGCCGACCACCAGGCACGGGCGACCACTCAGGCGGACGAACAGCGGGAAGTAATCCATCGGTGGCGGTCCTGGGGAGATCGTCCGCGAGCATACAGGCGCTGCGACAAGCCCCGGAAATACTGTTTGTTTCGGGCCGTATGCGGTCTCGTTATATGGCCTTCGCGGCGGGCCGCGGTGCTTGACCGGTCCGCCGGCGGCCGGTAGAAGCGAGGGCGTGCCGGCCTTCGACGGCGCCCCGGGGACGACCCTCGATGAAATTGCAGCAGCTGCGCTACCTGCTGGCCGTGGCCGACAACGGCCTGAACATGACGCTGGCCGCCGAGCGGCTGGCGACCTCCCAGCCGGGCGTCAGCAAGCAGCTCAAGCTGCTGGAGCAGGAGCTCGGCCTGAGCCTGTTCGTGCGCAAGGGCAAGAGCCTGGTCGAGCTGACGCCGGAGGGCGAGCAGGTCGTGCGCCGCGCGGCGCGCATCCTGCGCGAGGTCGAGGCGATCCGCGGGATCTCGCCAAACATCTACGGGGAGGCCTCCGGCCGGCTGGCCATCGGCACGACCCACACGCAGGCCCGCTACGTGCTGCCCGAGGTGATCGGCGGATTTCGCGAGCGCTATCCCGAGGTCACGCTCGACCTGCACCAGGGCACCTCCGAGCAGCTTGCCGAGATGGTCGAGAAGCGCCAGGTGGACTTCGTGATCGCCTCCGAGTCGCGCCAGCGCTTTCCCGACATGCTGCTGCTGCCCTGCTTTCGCTGGGACCGGATCATCCTGGTGCCGGAGGATCATCCGCTCGCCGGCCTGCAGCGCCGGCCGACGCTCGAGGAACTCGCCGAGTACCCGCTGGTGACCTATGTGTTCAATTTCGACGGCGGCTCCAGCCTGAAACGGGCCTTCGCGGCGCGCGGCCTGGAACCCAGGGTGGTGTTCACCGCGCGCGACGCGGACGTCATCAAGACCTATGTGCGGCTCGGGCTCGGCATCGGCGTAGTGGCCAGCATGGCGCAGTCGGCCGCGGTCCAGGATGGCCTGGCGGCGCTCGATGCCACCGGCCTGTTCCCGCGTTGCACCACCTGGATCGGCTTTCGCCGCGACGTGGTGCTGCGCAAGTACATGTTCGATTTCCTCGAGCTGTTTGCCGGCCACCTCGACGAGCGCACGGTGCGCAACGCGCTGGAGCTCGGCAGCCAGGACGAAGTCGACGCAATGATGGCGGTGGTGCGGCTGCCGCTCAGGACACCCCCTCCAGCAGCGCCTGGTCGTGGAGCCCGCACTCCCGCTTGAGTCCGAAGAAGCGGGTCTGCTCTGGGTCGTCGACCTCGGCGAGCGGCCGCGTGGTGTGCACGTCGCCGATCGAGACATAGCCCTGGTGCCAGAGCGGGTGGTAGGGCAGCGAGTGGGCCTGCAGGTAACGGTAGACGTCCCGGTCCGACCAGTCGGCAATGGGGTGAACCTTCCAGAAATCTCCGCTGCGCTGGACCAGCGGCACGTCGCGCCGCGAGCTCGCCTGGTCGCGACGCAGGCCGGCGAACCAGGTGCCGGCCTGCAGCTCGCGCAGGGCGCGCTGCATCGGCTCGATCTTGTTGTCGCGGTGATAGGCGTCCAGTCCTTCGACGCCCTGTATCCAGCGCGCGCCGTAGCGCGCCTCCTGCCAGGCGGGGCTGAGCTCGCTGCGGTACACGCTCAGGTTGAGGCCAAGCCGCGCCGTCAGCTCGTCGATGAAGCGATAGGTCTCGGCAAACAGGTAGCCCGTGTCGATCAGGACCACCGGAATGCCGGGCGCCTCGCGCGAGATCATGTGCAGGCTGACGGCCGCCTGCGCGCCGAAGCTGGAACTCATCACCGGCCTGCCGGGAAGGCAGTCGAGCGCCCAGCGCACCCGTCCGGGCCCGTCGAGCGCGGCCAGCCGCCGGGCCGCGGTGTCGACGGCGATGACTTCGGACTCGAGCTCGTCGAGGGTGCGGGTCGGGCTCATCGTGCTGTGCCCTGCGCGGCGGCGCGCTCGAGCAGGCCGCTGCGATGCAGGAAGTCGCCGAAAGGCTCGTCGGGCGTGCGCTCCCTCGCGTAGGCGGCGAGCAGCGGATCGAGGGTCTCGAGGATCGTCGGCTCGTCGATGTTCTCCCGCACCATGCGATTGAGCCGCTCGCCGGCGAAACCGCCGCCGAGATGCAGGTTGTATCGCCCCGGCCCCTTGCCGACCAGGCCGATCTCGGCGAGGTAGGGGCGCGCGCAGCCGTTCGGACAGCCGGTGATCCGCAGGCGGATCGGCGCATCCAGCAGGCCGTGCGCCGCCAGCCGCGACTCCAGCTTCTCCACCAGTGCCGGGAGATAACGCTCGGCCTCCGCCATGGCCAGGGCGCAGCTCGGCAGCGCCACGCAGGACAGCGCCTCACGGCGCAATGCCGAGCGCAACTGGTCGTGCATCAGGCCGTGGCGACGCGCGATCGCCTCGATCGCGGCCCTGGCTTCGGCTTGCACGCCGGCGACCATGACGTTCTGGTTCGGCGTCAGGCGGAACTCGCCGCCGTGCACGCCGGCGATCTCCTTAAGCCCGCTCAGCAGGCTGCGCCCCGGCACGTCGGCCAGCCGCCCGGACGGCACGTGCAGCGTCAGCTGCCAGCGATCGTCGAGGCCGCGGCTCCAGCCGTAGCGGTCGCCGTTGGACAGGAAGCGAAACGGCCGCGCCTGCGCCAGCGGGCATCCGAGGCGTTGTTCCATTTCGGCGCGGAACCAGTCGAGGCCGCGGTCGGCAAGGGTGTACTTGAAGCGCGCGTGCTTGCGGTTGCTGCGATCGCCGAAATCGCGCTGAATGGCGACCGTGTGCCAGGCCACGTCGACCGCCTGGTCGGGCGTGCAGAACCCGGCGAGTTCGCCGAGCCTCGGCCAGGTGGCGGGCTCGCCATGGGTCGCGCCCATGCCGCCGCCGACCACCACGTTGAACCCGGCGAGCCGCCCCTGTTCGCTGATGGCGATGAAGCCGAGGTCCTGCGAGTAGACGTCCACGTCGTTCCAGGGCGGCACCACGACGCCGATCTTGAACTTGCGCGGCAGATAGGTCTCGCCATACAGCGGCTCGATCTCGGGCTCGCCGCGTGACGCGGCGAGCTTCTCGCCGTCCAGCCAGATCTCGTGGTAGGCACCGGTGCGGGGCGTCAGCCGGTCGCTGATCATCGTGGCCAGTTCCCAGCTCTCGCGGTGCAGTTCCGAGGCCTCGGGGTTGGGACTGGCCATGACGTTGCGATTGACGTCGCCGCAGGCCGCCAGGGTGTCCAGCAACGTGGCGTTGATCGCCGCGATGGTCGGCTTGAGGCGACGCTTGATGACGCCGTGGAACTGGAATGCCTGGCGCGTCGTCAGTCGCAGCGTGCCGTTGGCGTGCTCGCGCGCCAGCCGGTCCAACTCCAGCCACTGGGCGGCCGAGCAGACGCCGCCCGGGACGCGCACCCGGATCATGAAGCTGAAGGCCGGTTCGAGCTTCTGCTGCTGGCGCTCCGCCCGCAGGTCGCGATCGTCCTGCTGGTAGATGCCGTGGAATTTAGTCAGCTGGGTGTCGGACTCGCAGAGCGCACCGCTGGCCTCATCGAGCAGCCCCGCGGCAATGGTGCCGCGAAGCCCGCGGCTGTCCCGCTTGAGCCGCTCGTTTTCGCTCAGTGCCCGTGCAGAGGTGTCGCTCATCCCGGTCAGGCTCTCAGTAGACGTCGCGCTGGTAACGCCCCGCGCGGCGCAGTTGCGCCAGGTAGTCCTCGACCCCGTCCTCGTCGCGGCCGCCTTCGGTGGCGACGATCCGGCGCAGCGCCCGGTCGACGTCGGGCGCCATCCGCGAGGCATCGCCACAGACGTACAGGTGAGCGCCGTCCTCGAGCCAGCTCCAGATCTCGCGGGACGACTCGAGCATGCGGTGCTGCACGTAGCGTTTCTCCGGCTGGTCGCGCGAGAACGCGACGTCGAGACGCGCCAGCAGGCCCCGCTTGCGATAGCGCAGCCACTCCGCCTGGTACAGGAAGTCGGTGGCGAATTGCCGGTCGCCGAACAGCAGCCAGTTACGGCCGGTTGCGCCGCGCGTCTCGCGGGCCTGCAGGAAGGCGCGAAACGGTGCGATCCCGGTGCCGGGCCCGACCATGATCACCGCGGCATCGTCGTTCGCAGGCAGCCGGAAACGCTCATTCGGCTCGAGGTACACACGCAGCAGGTCGGACTCGCGGCGGTCGAACGCGAGCCAGCTTGAGGCTGCCCCCCAGTGGGCCTGACCGAAAGCCCGGTAGTTCAGTACGGCGACCGTGAGATGCACTTCGTCCTCGGCAAATTCCCTGGCGGAGGCGATCGAGTAGAGCCGCGGCGGCAGGGGGCGCAGCATCGCGACGAACTGCTGCGGCGTTACCGCAGCCGGAAACTCGCGCAACACGTCGATCACCTGGCGGGCCTGCAGCCAGCGGCCCAGTGCGCCGCCGCTCGCTGTGGCGAGCGTCGCTGTCAGGTTGCCGGAGGGCTCGGCCACCGCCCAGGCGTCGAGGAACGGGCGATTCAGCACAGTGATCTCGCGTCGCTCGGCGAGTTCCTCGCGCAGGGTTCGTCCCGCCGGGCCGAGCTGGGCGTCGCCATCCAGCGCGAGTGCCTCGAGCAGGGGCTCGACGAGGCGATCCGGATTGCGTATCAGTACGCCGAGCGAGTCACCCGGTTGCCACTCCAGACCGGAACCGTCGAGGCCGATTTCGAGGTGGCGGACGTCCTTGCTCGACCCGCGGCCGGTGAGTCGCTGGTTGACCAGGAGCTCCGCTTCGAACGGCAAACTGCTGCTGAAGCGGGGCGGCGGGGGAACCACCCGGAGCATCGGGCCGGCGGCGGGTTCGCTGCGCCCGAGCAGCGCCTCCGCTTCGTCGAGCAGCCGCGCCGACCAGGACTGCGAGGGGGCCTCGAAGTCGAGATCGCACTCCACCAGCGGCGCCAGCCTGCGTGCGCCCGCAGCCGCCAGCCGCGCGTCGAAGTCGCGCCCGGTCTGGCAGAAGTTCTGGTAACTGCTGTCGCCCAGCGCCAGCACCGAGTAGCGCAGCGAATCCAGCGAGGGCACCCTGCGGCCGGCGAGGAAGCGATCCAGTTCCAGTGCATCGTCCGGCGGATCACCCTCGCCGTGCGTGCTGACCACCACGGCCAGCAGGCTTTCGCGCTTCAGGCGGGCGGTCGCGTAATCCGCCATGTTGACCAGCTCGACCGCCAGCCCGCGAGCGGCGGCGGACCGTTGCAGGCCTTGTGCCACCTTGCGGCCGTTGCCGGTCTGCGAGCCGTACAGGATCGTCAGCCGGGCGCGGGGGTCGCCGGCCGACGCCGGCGAGAGTGTGACGGTGCTGCTGCGGGCCAGTCCCGCGAGATAGCCGCTGGCCCACAGCAGCTGCTCGGCGGTCAGTCCTTCCGTGGCCGAATCCAGCCGCGACAGGCCGGCGTCGTCGACGATGCCCGCGGGCATTCTTTGCAGCGCTTCCTTCATCTGCTTCGCGGCCGGAGGCCCTCGAGCATTGCGGTGATGGCCGAAGGCTAGGGCGGCGGCAGGCCCGATTGAACGACTTTCTGGTTATGCGGGCCAAACCAGGTGCTATTTAGGCGTTCTGAACTCCGTGGCGCCACGGCAGTCTGGTCCTAAGGTGTGCCCCGCTGCACAGCCGTTCGCGAGGCGGGCGGTGGACGCCGTCTGGATCGATGACGAGGAGGATGACGTGACACAGAAACGGCTGCTGACATTCATGCTGGCCACGGCAATGGGCGGAATTGCGCCCGCCGCGAATGCCGCGGAGCTGGTCGCCGACGACATCAGGACCCAGTACCAGGCGATCCGCGTCGTGAAGGTCGCCGGCGGGCTGGAGCATCCATGGAGTCTCGCGTTCCTTCCGGACGGCAGCTACCTGGTGAGCGAGCGGCCGGGTCGGCTCAACATCGTCACGGCGGACAGCGGCATCAGGCCACTCGGTGGACTGCCGGAGATCGCGGCGCAAAACCAGGGCGGGCTGTTCGATGTCGTGCTGCATCCTGGATACGCCGAGAACGGCTGGATCTACTTAAGCTACTCCCGGGGCGACTCGAGCGGCACGGCCACCGCCCTGGGCCGCGCCCGGCTCGAGGGCGAGCGCCTGGTCGCTTTCGAGGAATTGTTCGTCCAGGACCGGCTCTCCGAACCCGGTCGGCACTACGGTGCGCGGATCGCCTGGCTGCCGGACGGCACGCTGCTGCTGAGCATTGGTGATCGCGGTGCTCATCCGCGGAGGGCCCAGGATCTCGGCGATCATGCCGGCAAGGTCCTGAGGCTGAATGCCGACGGCTCGGCGCCGCAGGACAATCCCTTCGCCGGCCGCGACGGCGTCCACGCGGAGATCTATTCGCTCGGCCATCGCAATATCCAGGGGCTGGTGGTCGCGCCGGGCTCCGGCGAGATCTGGGCAACCGAGCACGGCGAACGCGGTGGCGACGAGCTGAACCTGATCCGCCCGGGTCGTAACTATGGCTGGCCGATCGTGTCACTGGCGCGCGAATACCGCACCGAGAGGGCCTACGGCGAGGCCCGCCACCGGGAAGGCTACGAAGATCCGGTTTATGAGTTCCTGCCGACCCTGGCGCCTTCCGGGCTGGCGTTGGTTACCAGCGAACTGTTTCCGAAATGGCGCGGCAACCTGCTCGCCGGCGGTCTGCGCGCGCAGCGCATTCGTCGCGTGGTGCTCGAGCAGGGCGTCGTGGTCCACGAGGAGGAGCTGCTGCTTGGGCTGGTCGGCCGGATCCGCGACGTGCGCGAAGGGCCCGCCGGGCACATCTACGTGCTCAGTGACGCGGAGGACGGCGCGCTTTATCGCATCGAGCCTTCGAGCTGAGCCGCCAGCGGCGGCATCGGGCATGCGAGCGCCGCTGCGGCTGAACGCAGCAGGTCCAGTTCGCTCGGCTGAATCAGGCCATCGTGGGCGGCCACCTCGGCGAGGGCCGTCATCAGCAGCTGGCGTTGCGGTTCATGCATGGCGGCAAGGCGCGCGGCGCGCGCCGCGGTGGTGGCGCCCGAGGACGGGTTGACGCTGGCGAAACTCGGCAAGGGCGAGGGCAGCAGGAATCCGCCGGCCTCCAGCCTGGCCGCTCCCTGGCTCCATGCCTCGGCCGCGCGGACCTCGTCGGCATGGCCGGCCCTCGCCAGCAGGGCCAGCATCGCCAGCGCGCCCTCTGCATCAGGCTTGCCATGGTCCTCCGGAGCGAGCCGCGACTCCAGCGCCGCCGCGAGTGCCGCCTCTTTCGGACTGACGATGCCATCGATCTCGATCAGCCGCTGCACCAGGTGCAGCAGGTCTTCGCGGCGCGCTTCCGGCAAGTGCTTCAGGGCGGGCGAGGCAAGATCCAGCAGCGCCAGCCTGAGTGTCGACGGCAGATCGGCGAGATGCCCGGCGGCATTGGCGACGCGGTCCGACACCACCGCGCCGAGGCGCACGTCCAGCACCGCGAGCTGGCTGGCGCGCAGTCTCTCGCGATCGTCGAGCAACATCGCGAGTGCCGTGATCGCCGCGCCTTCCGGCTCGAGGACCGCTTCGTGCAACGCCTCGGGCACCAATGCCAGCAGGCGCTGCGCCATCGCCAGGTCGACCACGCCGATCATGGCGGCAGCCGCCACGGGATCCATGCCAGGGCGCTGCGGCATTCCCGGCAGGCCCGCAATGGCGCCGCGCGGCGGCATCGCCGCGCTCGCGCGCTCAGCCGCCGGCGTGACCTCGTCCGGGCGCGGCAGTGGCGGCGG
>CAZOSZ010000110.1:0-8135 GCA_964582505.1 uncultured Ectothiorhodospiraceae bacterium
TGGTCGCGGCGCTGCTCGCCGTGGCCGCCGTGGCCGGCGCCTGGCTGCTGTTCCGGCCCGCCTTTCCGGTGGATGCCGGCGGGCGGGTGGCGATCCTGCCGGTGGCCAATGCCACCGAGAATGCGGACCTGGAGTGGGTCCGGCTGGGCCTGATGAGCTTCGGCGGCCGGCTGATCGAGACCGAGGGCGAGCTGGCGGTCGTGCCGGATGCCCAGCTGTTGCAGGCGATCGAGGCCTTCGAGCCGCCCGACGACCCGAGCGCCGCGCCGTCTCCCGACCTCTTTGGCCGGCTGCATCGCGGCCTGGGTGCCACGCACCTGGTCGTCTCCCGCCTGAGCCGGGACGGCGGCCTGTTGCGGCTCAGCTATGCGGTGCATGCGCTCGACGGAGACGCCCAGCGCGGCACCATGGTCGGCGAAGACCCCACCGCGCTGACCCGTGGCATGGCCCGGGCCGTGGTCGCGGCAGTTTCGGGGCGGAAACGACTGCGCCACGATTTCTCGGCCGTCTCCGGCGATCCTTTCGTCAATGAGGCCTTCGCGCGCGGCATGGCGCTCAGCCTGGAAGGCCGTTGCGCCGAGGCGCGACCGCTGTTCCAGGTGGCGATCGACCACGTGCCAGGCGCGTTCTCGCCACGCTATGAGTACGCAGTCTGCCTGCGGGTGCTGGGCGAACAGGAGCTGGCCGCGACCATGCTCGAGTCGCTGGTGGCGGAGCGCCGCGCGGCGGAGCCCGACCGCTCGCTGGCCAGCGCGTTGAACACCCTCGGCGTGGTCTACAACCGCACCGGGCGACTCGACGAGGCCGAGGCGGCGGAGCGGGAGGCGCTGGAAATCGCGCGCGGCCTCGGCGACGCCGAGTTGGCGGGCAACATCCTCACCAATCTGTCGATCGTCGCCGAGGATCGCGGCGAGCTGGCGCAGGCCGCAGAGTGGCTGGACCGCGCCATCCTCGCCTACCGTGAGTCAGGTCGGGAAGTCCCACCTGGCCAGATCTATTCGGCGCTGGCCAACCTGGCGATGGACCAGGGCCAGTTCGATACGGCCGATGCCCACCTCGAGCGCGCGCTGGCCGCCTTCCGGCTGGTGGGCGACCGTCGCCGCACCGCGATGATGCTCAACAACCAGGGCCTGGTGCGGCGCCAGCAGGGGCGGCTCGACGAGTCGGAGGCCCTGCACCTGCAGTCCTACGCGATGCGCGAGGAACTGGGTGACACCATGGGCATGGGGCGCATCCGCAACATGCTTGCCAACCTCTACCTTGCCCGCGGCCAGTTCGAGGCCGCCCGGGAATCCGCCGAGGAAGCCATCGAGATCGCCCGCCGCACCAGTGATCGACTGTTCGAGGCCACCGCTCTGTCGCACCGCGGCAGCGCCGAACTCGAGCTCGGCGATCTCGAGGCCGCCGAGCAGAGTTTTCTCGAGTCGCGCCAGGTGTTCGTCGAAATCCAGGACCGCATGCGGGTGCTGATGAGCGACCTGCGGATCGCACGGGTGGGGCTCCTCCGCGGGCAGTCCGCCGATGCCGAACGCGTGGCGGGCGAAGTGCTGGCCGCCGCCCGGGAGGCCAGGCTGAACGCGCCTGAGATCGAGGCGCTGGAGATGCTCGGCGACGCGGCCCGGGCACGGGATGACGTGGCGCTGGCCCAAGCCCGTTACCGGGAAGCCCTGGACACCGTCCGCAGTGTGAGCTGGGAAGGCAAGGAGTCCGAGATTGCCCTGAAGCTGGCGGAACTGTACCTCGAGCGCGATGACCTGGCGGATGCCGAGCCGCTGGTCGGCATCGTCAGCCGTCAACCGCCGGCGCTCGCGGGTCTGCGCCTGCAAGCCCGCTTCGCTCAAGCGCGCGGCGATCACGCCACCGCCATGCGCCTCATGGAGCAGGCACGTGGCCTTGGCGACCTGCGCTGGTCCGAGCAGGACGAGGCCCTGGCGGCCGGCATCCTGGAGTCAGCCGACGCGAGCACTGCAGCCCCGCGCTGAGCGCCGCTCCTGTCCCCGGCTGCCCGTCACGGGCTTTCGCTTCCGGGCGTCTCGCTCACCCCCGACTCGCGCGGCAGGCCTTCAATACCGGGATCGCCTTCGATGAGTGCGAGAAAGTGTCGCGTCGTGCGCAGGCCGCAATTGTCTACCGCCGTGACGCTGAATCGAACCCCTGCGGGACTGCCGCCAAGCCTGGATACCGGCACCGCGACGCTGAGCTTGACGGTCATGGGGTCTAGCTGCGCCGTGTTCACCTCGGGCGCGCCCAGTGTGGCATTAGCGGCGATCTCGGCGATCTCGATCGAGACTTCGCTGGCGAGCACTCCGCATGCGTCGGTGACGATGGCCTGCAGGGCCGCCTCCAGAAGACCCTGGCCATCGACCTCGCCACTCGTGGCCATGCCCTTGATGTCCGGTGGAATCGACAGGACTGCGAAGTTGTCGCCGGAGTAATCGCGGGTGTTGTGGTTGGCGTCGTGCCCCTCGAGAAGCGGTCCAGCGTGCGCCCAGTTGTTTGCCGTACAGACCAGCAGGACAACCAGGCCAGCCAGCTTCGTGGGCGTTTCGTCCCTCATTCACCCTCCGTGGCGGAGGCCTCTGTTCGGCGCCACTTCGACATGCCGCGAGGCTAGCCCAGGGCCTGCCATCAATCCTGAGCAGAAACAGAATTCCTGTGCGCGGTTCCTGAATTCCCGCTTGCCGGGGATGGCACCGGGCCGGATGACTCAGCGGGGCTGCAGAATGTCCAGCACCCCGACCTGCTCCGCGTAGGCGCGGAACTCCGAATCGCCGTGCAGCTCGAAAAAATGGCCGTCCACGGCCAGGTACACCAGCCGGTCGTCGCGCACGTCCAGAGCCTGGCCCAGCCTCTCCAGGGCACGCACCCGCTCGCCCAGCCCCAGCCAGGCGACGGCGAGCTTGGTCGGTGGCACATAGCGTGTCTCGGCAAGCCGCTCAAGTTCCTCGAGCAATTCCCGGGCGCCGGGGATATCGCCGCTTCGCGCCAGCGCATAGACCAGCGGCCCGCCGACAATCGCCAGCCCCAGGTACGGCAGGGACGCCCGGTAACTGGCGATCGCCCTATCCCATTCGCCGAGTCCCGCGTAACTCAACCCGAGCACATAGCGGGTCAGCGGGAACTCCGGCTCGTCCTCCAGCGCATGAGAATAGGCGGCCGCGGCGGCCGCAAAGTCCCCTGAAAACAGCGCCGGCGAGCCTCGCAGCATTCTAAGCACAGGTGACAAGGGGTCGAGGCCGGCGGCGGCCTGCAGGTGCCGCCGGCATTCGTCGGCCCGCAGTCGGTAGCAATACAACTCGGCCAGCCATTGCTCGGCGCTGGCGTCGTTGGGGTCAAGCGTCAGGGCCTGGCGCAACAGGGCCTCGGCCTCGGCCCAGTTCCAGTCGTGCTGCATGGCGATCACGCCCAGCACGGCCAGGGCGTGGGCGGCCGTACTGCTGTCGAGCTGCAGCGCCCGCTCCGCCGCCGCGCGCGCCCTCTGCGCCGCCTCGACGGGTGGTGTTGCACTGTAGAGCGGCACCAGCAGCCACGAGTCCGCCAGACCCACGAGGGCTTCCACGTAGTCCGGTTCGATGGCCAGCGCAGCCTGATAGGCCTCGATCGCCGCCGCCAGCCCGGTACTCGAGCGCTGATTCCAGAAGTAGCGGCCTCTCAGGAAGTGCCGGTATGCTTCCGGGTCCACCGTTGCGGGACGCCCCCGGAGCTGGAGATTGGCCCACAGGCGCCTGGCCACGGCAGTGGCCAGCTGCTCGATCTGCCCGGGCCCGAGTTCCATGGCCGATGGCTTGGCCGCGAAGCTCCACAACACGCTACCGTCGTGAGTGGAGAGGACTTGCGCCCGTAAGCCCGCCATCTCCCCCTCACGGTAAAACTGCGAGGCGAGGACCGCCCCCACGCCGAGTTGCCTGCCGACCTCCCTGGGATCCGAGCGGCTGGAATAGCGCGCCGTCGAGCCCAGCGCGATCACGGTGACCCCCTCGATCCTCGAGATCGTCTGATTGAGGTGGTCAGTCAGTGCCTGGGCGAGCCATCGGTCAGCGTCAGACTCCACGGTCATCGGCAGGACGGCCAGTCGCTCGACCGACGGTTCGGTCTTGCGGTTGGAGGAGTACCAGAACAAGGCGCCGGCCAAGGCAACCAACAACAGCGCCCCAGCCAGCGCCCACGCGGCCAAGGGCGTGCGCACGCCGTTACGACTGTGAACCTGTGCGCCCTGGCCCGACTGTGCGGAGAGAATGCCCGAAGGCCCTGGACGACCGACACCACTGACGGTCACCGACTCGATGAAGCGGTAGCCCTGGCCCCACAAGGTCTCGATGTAACGCGGTGGCTCGCGTGCATCGCCAAGCAGCCTGCGCAGCGTGCTGACGCAACGCGTCAACGCTTCCTCGTTGACGGCGCGAAACCAGAAGCGGTCGAGCAGTTCCCTGCGCGACACGACGCGCGGGTGATTGACTGCCAGGTAGATAAGGACATCCAGTGGCTTCTGCTGAACCCGGATGCGCCGGCCGTCATGCAACAGATGCCGCCGGATGCAGTCAATGCGAAACTCGCCGAAGCTGACAACGCTCGGCAAGGGGCTGTCGTGGCCGACGCCAGTCCTCGCATCGCTGCGGTGCGTGTGTCCATCCTGCGCCGGCATGTTCCCTCCGCGCCCCCACAGGTCGCGAAGCACAGATCATATACGCCAGCGCGACGGGCGCGGCAGGCAGTGCTGCCAACGCACGAGTCATTACTGCTAAGTCACTGATTTAAGGTAACAGGGTCCGATGACGCCCGGTGCCTCAGCCGGGCGCCAGGGGAAACGGGACACCTCCGCCAGTGATCGGAATCAGCCGAATATCCCGCGGCGTCCACAATCTGGAACTGGCCCGACTGATGCGCAACCTGCGGGATGGCCTGGACCTGTGGTGCGTGCGGAATGCGGGCCCGGCGGCGGAGCGCTGCAAGGCGCTTCGTCGCGGCTTAAGCCGCTCCTACATGCTCGCCCCGCACAGGCAGTCGCGGCTTAAGCCGCTCCTACATGCTCGCCCCGCACAGGCAGTCGCGGCTTAAGCCGCTCCTACATGCTCGCCCCGGACAGGTAGGAGCGGCTTAAGCCGCGACTGCCGTCTGCAGGCTGCCGGCTGGAATTCGATGCAGCAACTCCAAGCCGGTGCGCAGCTTCGCCCCTGCTGATGGACCGGTCGCTCGTCGTCCGGTTTGTTTCTGAAGCTCCAGTGGCGCATCCGGCGAGCAGCAGCGCGGCGCGGGACAGTGAACTGCCATGAAACTGCGAAACTACGACCCGGCACCCCGGCCAGTCAGGATGCGGCCGGCATTGCCGAGCTGGCGCCACAGCAGGTTCCAATCCTCCTCACGCTTGCGCGCCCGCAGGCAGCGCAGCAGCCGCACGCGATTGGCCTCGGGCTGATGGTGAAGAATCGCCGCACACAGCGCGTCATCCACGTTGTAGGTCCGGCCTTCAGCCAGGCATACGGGTATGACGCGCCCCACGTCGACGCCCAGATCTGTCGCGACCGCGTCGAGCGCGGCGACGATCTGCCCGGCCTTGGCGCGCAGCGGCGGATTCAGCTGGTAGGGCGGCTGCCACTCGCGTGGCGGACGCAGCCGATCGACATGGCTCATCACCACCAGCAGCTGCGGCGCGCGCCGGGTCGGGTCGGAAGCCAGTATCGCCCGCAGGCTGTCCAGGCGCTTGCGCTCCTCGCCGCGATCGGCACGATCGGCGGCCGTCACCCACAGGATCAGGTCGGCACCGCGGGCGGTACGCTCCAGCTCGCGGCTGCCGAACAACGGGCCGTCGAAGCCGGGAGTATCGAAGATCAGCGCCTGCAGGGTGCCGTCGCGATCGAGCCGATAAGGCGCGATTCCGGAGGTGGTGTCGGGCAGCACGTCCGTTGCCGCCGTCAGCTGGCCGAACAGGGCATTGATGAGGCTGGACTTGCCTGCGTTGGACCGCCCCAGCAGCAGAATCCGCAGCGGCTCGCTGCCTGTGGCCTGCTGCGCGTCGGCGGCCTGGCCGTCCTTGAGCGAGCGCGGATCCGGCAGATCCAGCGGAGTCTCGTCTTCGATGCGAACCAGCCCGCCATAAAGGTCGATGGCGTGGTAGCCGAGCTTGCGGATGTACTCGCGCAACAGCCAGGTCTGCACACGCTCCGAGCCGTGCGAAGCCAGTTCGTCGAACACCGCGCGCCGCAGTTCGGCGACCATCGCCGACTGCGGCGCAAGGATGGCGCGCCCGGCCCGGTACCAGCCCTCATGCCGCTTGAGCAGGTCGCGAACACCCTTGGCGCGCGCCATCGTGCCCAGGGTCAGCCAATGACTGAGCGGGATGTAGTCGACCACATCCTCGCGCAGCTCGCGGGCAGCGCGCTCGATAATGGCCAGCGTGTGCGGCACGGTCATTTCCAGCAGCGGCTGGTCGCTGCGCGGGTGAAAGTGCGCCGCCACCATCACCAGGACTTGTCGTGCCAGCCGCATCAGCCCGGCCGCATCGTCCAGGGGCCAGTCCGCCGTGGTCGATTCGTCAGCGAGCCGCCGGACCTTTGCCCAGCATTGCTCGGCATCGGCCGGCCAGTGCGCTCCGGGCTGGGTGGTCGCATCGGGCAAGGCGCGCTGCTCGCGGGCAACTGCCAGCCGGTTCAGCGCCAGCCCGGCGGCGGTCGTCAGCACCGCCGCAAGTAACCACCACAGGATCGCCGACGACTGCCACAGCCACAGCGTGCCCAGTACCGGCAGCAGGATCAGCGGCAGCGCGGCCACTGCAACGGCGAGCACCCGCAACCGGCCGAACTGGGCCAGCAGGTCCTTCATGGTTTCGGCTCGTCCTGTGGCTGTTGCCCGAGCTGCTCCCGTGCCAACTGCCGCCCCCTCACCAGTGCGTCGCGATACACCTCGCGCAAAGTGTCGGCTTCGATGGTGTGTCCCTTGCGGCGTCGCTCCAGGTAGACGCAAGCCGCCTTGCCCAGGGCAAAAGTCGTTGCACCGCCTGCGCTCGCGCCCCACACCGCACCCGCCGTCTGGCCCCAGACAGGAATCAGCTTGAGTGCGCTGCGCCCGGCCAGTCGCAGGCCGTAAGCCGTCGCCAGTCCGCCACCCAGCAGGCCGAGAAACTCCGAGCTGTTTCGCGCGCTCCAGGGCAGCCGATACAGCCCGGCCAGCACGTGCAGCAGCCTGGCCTGCAGGATCGGCAGCAGTGCAAGGTCGACCACCGGCAGCGCGCCCACCGCGCCGGCAGCGAGGCTGTAGCCGACGATGCGTGGATGCGCCGCGCGGCTGTACACATCGCTCACCTCTGGATCGGCGTGAAGCCGGGCCTTCAGGCCGAGCGATGAGGCGCTCTCGATCGCCGACCAAAGGGCATCGATCCCGTAGTCGACCGGCTCGAAACCGTCCTCGCGCCGGGTGAAGTCGATCGGCACCCAGAGCACGTCGGCATGACCCGGCAGCTTGCCGACCTGCTCGCGCTGTGCCAACAGCATGCGGCGCAGACTCTCCGGGACACGGCCCGCCCAGCCGGGCTGGTCGAAGGGATACGGCCGGACATGTTCCCTGGCCTCGGGATAGCCCTTGTGCAGGCAGGTCTGGGCAATCACCACGGGCCAGTCCGGATGGCGCCTGCGCACCGAACGCAATACCTTGAGCACAGCCTTTGGACGGGTGTCGTCGACTCTGACGACGGCCATCAGCAGATGGGCACGCGACTCGCACAGGGCGATGTCCTCGTCGGCGGCGTAATCGACTTCGCCCAGTCCACGTGTGTCGAGAAAGCTCACCACCGGTGTGTCGGGCGGAAAATCATAGACACTGGCGGTGCGCGTGCACGGCTGGAAGCCGTTGCCGATCTCGGCACGGGAACTGCCGGTCAGCGCGCGCACGATCGAAGTCTTGCCCGACTGCGCCGTGCCCAGCAACCAAAGCACCGGCGCGGACTTGCGCAGGGCGGCCGCGCGCAGCACCCGTTCGAGCTGCTCAGAGTCCACCTCGGAACCGCCAAGGGCCTGGCGCAGTCTGCGCCAGTAGCCAGACCAGCGGCTGGGTTGCTCGTTCATGACCGTACTGCAGAACCGATTTAGTCCATCCTATATCAGGCCGGCGAGAGACCCACATTCCGTAGGAGCGGCTTCAGCCGC
>CAZOSZ010000111.1:0-8013 GCA_964582505.1 uncultured Ectothiorhodospiraceae bacterium
CAGCTCACCCGGTTCATCCGCGCCGTCAGTGGCACGCTGGCGCCGACGATCCATGGCTGGGACGAGTTGTGGCGCTGGAGCGTGGCTCAGCCCGAGCAGTTCTGGCCGGCGGTGTGGAAGTTCTGCGAGCTGAAAGCCTCCCGCGGCTGGGATGCGGTGCTGGAACAAGGCAAGCGCATGCCGGGAGCACAGTGGTTTTCCGGCGCGCGGCTGAATTTCGCCGAGAACCTGTTGTCGCGTGACGACGACCACACGGCGCTCATCTGGCGCGGCGAGGATGGCAGCCGCCGCACTCACAGCCACGCGCAATTGCGCCGCGAGGTGGCCCGGCTGGCGGGCGCGCTGCGCGCCGCGGGGGTGGTCCCCGGAGACCGGGTCGCCGGCTTCCTGCCGAATTGCCCGGAGGCCGTGATCGCGATGCTCGCCGCCGCGAGCCTCGGCGCCACCTGGTCGTCGTGCTCGCCGGATTTCGGCATCCAGGGCGTGCTCGACCGCTTCGGCCAGATCCGCCCGAAGGTGCTGTTCACGGCCGACGGCTATCGCTACAACGGCAGGCGCATCGACTCGCTCGAGCGGATTCGCGGCGTGCTCGCGCAGCTCGAAAGCATCGAGCGCGTCGTGCTCGTACCGTTTCTCGATGAGGTGCCCGATGCCTCGGCGTTGCCGAACGCGGTCGGCTGGGACGAGTTCCTGGCCGAGGAAAGCCAGCTGGAGTTCGCCCAGCTGCCGTTCGATCATCCGCTCTACGTCCTCTACTCCTCCGGCACCACCGGCGTGCCGAAGTGCATCGTCCACGGCGCCGGCGGCACGCTGCTGCAGCACCTCAAGGAACACCGGCTGCACACCGACATCGGCCCCGAGGACGTGGTGTTCTACTTCACCACCTGCGGCTGGATGATGTGGAACTGGCTGGTCTCCGGTCTCGCGACCGGTGCGACGTTGCTGCTGTACGACGGCAATCCCTTCCATCCCGGCCCCGAGGCGCTGTGGCGCATGGCCGAGGAAGAGGGTGTGACGGTGTTCGGCACCAGCGCCAAGTACCTGGCCGCCGTGGAGAAGGCCGGCTACCTGCCGGGCGAGCATTTCACCTTCGCGCGCCTGCGGGCGATCCTCTCGACCGGCTCGCCGCTGATGCCCGCTTCCTTCGATTTCGTCTATCGCCGCATCAAGTCCGACCTGCAGCTGGCGTCGATTTCCGGTGGTACCGACATCGTCAGCTGTTTCGCGCTGGGCTGCCCGATCCTGCCGGTGCATCGCGGCGAGTTGCAGTGCCGCGGGCTGGGCATGGCCGTCGAGGTCTTCGACGACGAGGGCAGGCCACAGAGCGACCAGCCCGGCGAACTGGTCTGCACCCGGCCCTTCCCCTCCATGCCCGTCGGCTTCTGGAACGACCCGGACGGCGGCAAGTATCACGCCGCGTATTTCGAGCGATTTCCCGGCGTGTGGCACCACGGCGACTGGGTGCGGCTCACGCCGCACGGCGGGCTGGTGATCTATGGCCGCAGCGACGCAGTGCTCAACCCCGGCGGCGTGCGTATCGGCACGGCGGAAATCTACCGCCAGGTCGAGAAGCTCGAGGATATCGTCGAGTCGCTGGCCATCGGCCAGGACTGGCAGGGCGACCAGCGCATCGTGCTGTTCGTCCGCCTGCGCGAGGGCGTCACCCTGGACGACGCGCTGCAGGCCAGGATCCGCCGCACGATTCGCGACAACACCACGCCGCGCCACGTGCCTGCCAAGATCCTGCAGGTGAGCGACATTCCGCGGACGCTGAGCGGCAAGATCGTCGAACTTGCAGTGCGCAACATCGTGCACGGCCGTCCGGTGAAGAACACCGATGCGCTCGCCAATCCCGCCGCCCTCGAGGAGTTCCGCGACCGCCCGGAGCTCGCCGCGGACTGATGGCCGCCGCGGACAGCGCCAGGCTTCCACTGACACCGCTGGCGCGCTACCGCGCGGAGATCGAGCGTCTCGGCTGGAGCCACGATCCCGCCCAGGAGGATGCGGCACGACGTTTCGACGAGCTGTTCCAGCGCCTGCTCGCCACGCCCGTGTCACGCCGCTCGCGGTTTCGCAGTGCGCGGCCGCAACCGCCGGTGCGCGGCCTGTACCTTTGGGGTGGCACCGGTCGGGGCAAGACCTGGCTGGCAGACCTGTTCTACCAGTGCCTGCCCTCCCCGCAGAAGCTGCGCAGGCATTTTCATCGCTTCATGGCCGATGTGCACGAGGAGCTGAAGGCCAACCGGCTGCATGCCGACCCGCTGGATCGGGTTGCCGAACGGCTGGCAGACCGCGCGCGGGTGATCTGTTTCGACGAACTGTTCGTCTCGGACATCGCCGATGCGATGATTCTCGGCACGCTGTTCGAGAGGCTGTTCGCGCGCGGCGTGACGCTGGTCGCGACTTCCAACCTGCCGCCGCAGGCGCTCTACCGCGACGGCCTGCAGCGTGCACGCTTCCTGCCGGCCATCGCCCTGCTCGAGTTGCACACCGAGGCGGTGCAACTCGGCGGGAACACCGACTACCGGCTGCGGCTGCTGGAGCGCGCCGAGATCTACCACGCGCCGCTGGACGCCGCCGCCGAGGCGGGGCTGCAGGCCTATTTCGCGGCCGCCGCCCCGGAGGACACGCGCAACCATGGCGCGCTCAAGGTACTCGGGCGGGAGATCCCGGTGCGCTGCCGGGCCGACGGCGTCGCCTGGTTCGATTTCGCACAGCTCTGCGGCGGGCCGCGCAGCCAGGCGGATTACATCGAGATTGCGAAGAGCTTTCACACCGTGCTGCTCTCCGGCGTGCCGCAGCTCACGCCTGAGGATGACGACGTGGCGCGCCGTTTCATCGCGCTGGTGGATGAGTTCTACGACCGCAGCGTCAAGCTGATCGTGTCCGCCGCAGTGTCGCTCGACGAGTTGTATCGCGGCCGACGGCTGGCCTTCGAGTTCCGGCGCGCCGCGAGCCGGCTGGAACAAATGCGCTCCACCGCCTACCTGGCGGCGCCGCACCTGCCCTAGCCGCAGTTTTCGTAGGAGCGGCTTCAGCCGCGACGGTCGCGGGTCGGGTCGGGTCGCGGCTGAAGCCGCTCCTACAAGCCGCTCCTACGGCGACGGGTGGGCGGCCGGGCCGTAGCGGAGCACGCGCACCTTCTCGAGCGTCACCAGGCCGCTGCCCATCATCGCCTCGAGTTCCGGCAGGAAGTCGCGGATCTGCTGTTCGCCGTCGATGATGTCGATCACCAGCGGCAGGTCCTCCGACAGGCGCAGGATCTTGGCGGTGTGCAGCCGGCTGGAGCGACCGTAACCCATCGGGCCGCGCAGCACGGTGGCACCTGCCAGGTGTTGCTCGCGGGCCTTCAGCACGATGGCCTCGTACAGCGGCCGGCCCTCGAAGCTGTCGTTCTCGCCGATGAATATGCGCAGCAGCACTGCCTCCTCGGGAATCTTCATGGCTCAGTCCCTCCTCAAGCGGTTCATTCGGCTCGCCAGTGCATGACCTGCCCACGTGGCCGCCAGCCAGGAGGCCAGCGAGACCGTCAGGTAGGCCGCCGACCCCGGGTGGCCGGCCTGCAGCAACTGGATCGTCTCCAGGCTGAAAATCGAAAACGTGGTGAAGCCGCCGCACACTCCGGTCATGAAGAAGTGGCGGCGGCGAGGCCCGACCAGCCACCTGCCGTCGGGCCCCGTGAGTGCCGCGAAAGCGCCGATCAGGAACGAGCCTGCCACGTTGACCGCCAGGGTGCCCCAGGGGAAGCCGCCGCCCAGCCAGGCAAACATGCCTTCGGATAGCAGCCAGCGGGCGGTGCCGCCCAGCGCGCTGCCCAGCCCGACGGCCAGGTACAGCGACGCCTCCATGGAATGATCTGCCCGGACCCGGGCCCGCATCGTCAGCCTCCCGCCGCGAACAGGCGCCCCGCCGCCAGACCGAGCCAGGCGGCCGGCAGGCACACGCCAAGCGACAGCGCGATGTAGGCAAGCGCGGCTCGCTGCTGATTGTCGCGCGCCAGCATCAGGGTCTGCAGGCTGAACGACGACACCGTGGTGTAGCTGCCCAGCAATCCCAGCGCCGCGAAATGCCACAGTCGCGGCCCCACCAGTCCGCTGCCGCCGACGAACAGTGCGGCGACCAGGCCGAGCGCCAGTGCACCGCTGCCATTGACCGCCAGGGTGCCCCACGGAAAGGTCTCTCCGATCCTGCGTCCCACCACGCCCGACAGCCAGAAGCGCGCCACGCCGCCGAGCGCACTGCCAACCAGTACGAGGATCATCTCCATTTGGCTTATGATGTCCCAGCCATTGAGTACATGGATACCCCACGCGCCGGTGTCGATGTTGCAATCAATCCGCTGGCTCGCACTGTTCGCCCTGCTGCATGCGGGCCAGTCGGTGGCAGCCGACTACGACCCCCACCGGCTGGGCGACGACGTGCGCCCCCTGCGCCAGGAAGTCTGGCTCGAGCTTGATGCCGACCGCGCCGACTACCATGGCCGCACCACCATCGAGCTGCGGCTGGAACGGCCGATGGCCGCGTTTCGCATGCATGCGCAGGACATCGAGATCGTTTCCGTCGAATTGGCCGGCAGGGACTTCGAAGGCAAGCTGCTGCACCGGCGCGACGAACTCGGCCTGGTGATCCTGAGTGCGCCGATGGTGCTGGGCGAGGGCCGTTACCGGCTGAGCATCGAGTTTCGCAATGAATTCTCCGCCTATGGCGTCGGGCTGTACCGGGTGGTGCAGGGAGGCCAGGGTTACATCTACTCGCAGATGCAGGCCGTGGAGGCACGCAAGTCCTTTCCGTGTTTCGACGAGCCTGGCTTCAAGTATCCGTGGCGGTTCACGGTGCGCGCGCCGGAGGAGTATCCGGTGATCCACAATACGCCGGCTCAGAGCGAGCAGCTCGCCGATGGCTGGCGCGAAACGGTCTTCGCCGAAACCAGGCCGTTGCCGAGCTATCTGATCGCGCTCGCATCGGGACCCTTCGCCAGCGTGGAGATTCCCGAACTCAGCGTGCCCGGACGGATCGTGCTGCTGCCGGGCCAGGAGCCGCTTGCGCGCCTGGCGGCGGAGATGACCGGTCCGATCCTTGCCGCGCTGGAGGAGTATTTCGGCGAGCCCTATCCCTACGAGAAGCTCGATTTCATCGCCGCAGCCGACTTCTGGTATGGCGCCATGGAGAACCCTGGCGCAGTCGTGTTCCGCGATCGGCTGCTGCTGGTCGACGCTGAGCGCGCCAGCATCGGCCAGCAGCGCACGCTGGCACGCATCATCGGCCATGAGCTGGCGCACATGTGGTTCGGCAACGCCGTCACCATGGCCTGGTGGGACGAACTGTGGCTCAACGAGTCCTTCGCGGACTGGCTGGGCACGCAGATCGCCGACCAGGTCTTTCCGTCGCTGGGGATCGCCGCGCAGGTCTATGCCGACTCGATCGAGCCGATGCGTGGAGACGGGCGGAGCAGCGCCCTGCCGATTCGCAGCGACTACCGCGCGGCCGACGATTTCACCCGCAATCTCGGGCTGAAATACGCCAAGGGCAAGCGGGTACTCGGTATGTTCGAGCGGCACTTGGGAGCCGAGACTTTCCGCAAGGCGGTGCGCGCATACATCGAAGCGCATCGCTGGGGCAATGCCAACTCCGAGGACCTGTGGCGCTCGCTCGCGGCAGTCACGGATTCCGATGTCGACCGGGCGATCGCCGGCTTCATCGACCAGCCCGGGATACCGATGCTGAGCATCGAGCGTATGGAAGGCGGCCTGCGGCTGGTCCAGCAGCGCTATGCGACGTACGCAGCCGAGCTCGAATCACAGCAATGGCAAGTGCCGGTCCGGCTGCGTTACTCGATCGACGGCCGGGAGCAGGCCGTCGAGTTGCTGCTTGGCGCACACGCCGCGGCGGTGGAACTGCCGGAAGGCAGGCTGGAGTGGCTCGTGCCGAATGTCGAGGGCAGTGGCTATTACCACTGGAAGCTGGAACCCGAACTGCTGGCGGCGCTCGCCAGGGCGCCGCTGGGCGCGCTGGAAACGGTCGACCTGCTCGGCAATCTCGGCGCCTTGCTGGACGCAGGCATGCTGGAAGGCGACCGCTACCTCGAAATGCTGCAGGCCGCCGGCCGGGACGCCGAAGGCGTCGTGCTCGAGCAACTGATCCGTCGCCTGGAGGCGCTTCGCGACCCCTTCGGGGCGGAGGTCAACGGCACGGCCTTCGGTGATTACCTGCGCACCGCGCTCATGCCCGCGCTGGATCGCATCGGCGTGCTGCCGCGTTCCGGCGAGCCGGAAGAGGCCGCGGCAGTGCGTCCCGCCTTGCTGCGCCTGCTCGGCGTCGATGCCCGCGACCCCACGGTGGTGGCGTTTGCCGCGGAGCTGACGCGCCAGTATCTGGACGACACCTCCAGTCTCGACCCGGAGCTGGCCGAGGCGGCGTTGCGGGTGCACGCGGTCAGCGGCAACGCGGCGCTGCAACGCGAACTGCGAGAGCGGGCCGAAAGTGCCGCCAGCCCGGTGGAGCGCAACATCCTGCTGGCTGCTTTCGCGAGCTTTCACTCTCCCCGACGGCAACAGGCCGCTCTGGAGTACGCCCTCGGCGATGCATTGAAGCCGAGCGAGAGATGGACTCAGTTGTGGCGGGCCGCGAGCATTCCGGGCCGACGCGACGAACTGCTCGACTGGCTGTTCGCCAACTACGAGCAAGTCACTGCCGGACTGCCGCCGGAGACCGAGGCCAGGATGCCGCTGTTCGCGGGCGGCTGCTCGATCAACCGACTGGCGCGGGCCCGTCAGTTCTTCGCCGATCCGGCGCGCCGCGTCGCCGGCACCGAGCACCAGCTCGAGCGGACCGGCGACGCCGTCCGCCAGTGCGTGGCCCTGCAGCAACGGGAAGGCGACCGGGTTTCGGCCTGGCTCGCTCAGGGCAAGGTCAACGACTGACGCGCGCCGGGCCTCGGCAGGCAGCTCATGGCCTCAGCTTCTGTGCCCGCTTTCAGGCCGGGGAGTCCTCGGGCACCACGGTCGAGAAAAGGCCCAGGCCGATGTACTTCTGGCAGACGAACTCGGCATAGCGCGGCGAAAAGAACCTGCCGACCGAGAACACCCGGCCACCGCGCAGCATCTTTTCCTCGCGGCCGGGCAGCAGCGTGCGAACCGCCTCCACCTGCCGCTCGTTTTGCGGCACGATCAGCACCTCGTGCAGACCCAGGCCGGCGTCTTCGCCGGAGATGTACTGCTGCAACATGCCGTCCGCCTCCTCGAGCGCCACGGACTCCTGCCAGGTGACCCGGGCGTCCGATTCCGCCAGCACCTGCAGCACGTCGCGGAGCTGGCCGACCTGCTTCGCCGGCGGCCGCACGTTCAAGTACTTCGTCAGGCCGGAACGCAGCGTGATCAGGTCCACCTGCGGGCCGCTGCCATCGAGGCCGGGCGCCGGCAGTCGCCATTCGCGGGCAAACTCGCGGATCATGCGCTGCTCCCGCTCGTCGACGTGCCCGTCGATCAGCGCCAACTGGTACAGCACGTTGAGGATATGCTCGGCACCCTTCGGCTGAACGAACTGCTTGATGAGGTCGGCAGACTCCCTGCGCTCCAGCCTGAGGGCACGGATGAAGAGCTGCCGGAAACCCCGCTCGCGCAGTTCCAGCACCCACAGGCCGCTGCCGACCAGCACGAAAACGATCCCGGTGAGCACGCTGATCGCGGACTTCGCCGCAGCGGCCGGATTCTGGTTAATCAGCATGAACATGATCAGAAAGGGGATAGTGTTGAACAGGCCGAGCAATGCGGCCGCGATGGAAACGCTTTCGGCCACGTCGCGCACCATGCGGCGCTTCCAGAGCTTGTTGATGATGAGGTAGCTGCTGACCAGGTGGATCGCCACGCCTATGACGACCAGGAACTCGACGAATCCGAGAAAGGCCTTCATGCCATCACCCCGCTGCTCTTCCCCGGCGCACGGTACGTGCGCGGCCCGAAGCGTACAAGTCCCGCGGGCCATCGCTGCCGGCCATCGCTGCCGCCATCGCTGCCG
>CAZOSZ010000112.1:0-7907 GCA_964582505.1 uncultured Ectothiorhodospiraceae bacterium
GCATGGCGGTGGACGCCAACGTGCTGATCTTCGAGCGCATCCGCGAGGAGCTGCGCAACGGCAACTCGCCGCAGGCGGCGATCCATGCCGGCTACGAGAAGGCCTTCTCCTCGATCGCCGACGCCAATATCACGACGCTGATCGCGGCGGTGGTGCTGTTCACCTTCGGCACCGGACCGATCCGCGGCTTCGCGGTGACACTGTCGCTGGGCATCATCACCTCGATGTTCACCGCCATCGTCGGCACGCGCTCGGTGGTCAATGCCCTGTATGGCGGCCGGCGCCTGCAGTCGCTGCCGATCTGAGGAGACTGTCGCAATGGATTTCTTCAAGATCGAATCGCACATCGACTTTCTCAAGTTCAGGAAGTTCGCCTACGTCATTTCCGGCGTCCTGATCGTGGTGTCGTTGGGCTCGCTGTTCACGCGCAATCTGAACTTCGGTATCGAGTTTCGCGGCGGCGTGGTGATCGAGGCGGGCTTCCCGGCTTCGGTCGACCTGGCGCCGATCCGCAGCGCACTGGAGCAGGCCGGCGTCGACCGCAGCGTAGTGCAGCACTTCGGCAGCTCGCGCGAGATTACGGTGCAGCTGCTGGCCGAGGAAGGCGCGGACCCGGGCGCGGTCCGCGACCACGTCATGCAGATCCTGCGCAGCGTCGACGCGGGAGCCGAGCTGCGTCGCGTCGAGTTCGTCGGCCCGCAGGTGGGGCGCGAGCTGGCTGAGCAGGGCGGCCTGGCGACGCTGTTCGCGCTGCTGATGATTCTCGCCTACGTGTCCTTCCGCTTCCAGTGGAAGTTTTCGCTGGGGGCCGTGGCGGCGCTCGTGCACGACGTGATCGTCACACTCGGCTTCTTCTCGATCACCCAGCTGGCCTTTGACCTGGCGGTGCTGGCGGCGCTGCTGGCGGTGATCGGCTATTCGCTCAACGACACCATCGTGATTTTCGACCGCATCCGCGAGAACATGCTGAAGATGCGCCGCAAGTCGACCGAGGAGGTCATGAACGCCTCGCTCAATCAGACGCTGTCGCGCACCATCATGACCGGCGTGACCACCCTGCTGGTGCTCACGACGTTGTATTTCCTCGGCGGTGAGGCGATCTCGGGCTTCTCGATCGCGCTGATCGTCGGCGTGCTGGTGGGCACCTACTCGTCGATCTACATCGCGAGCGAGACGGCGCTGGCGCTCAAGGTCACGACTGTGGACCTGGTGCCGCCGCAGCCGAAGGAGGACGAATCCGGCGTGGTGCCGTAGGAGCGGCTCCAGCCGCGACAGGGGATCGCGGCTGAAGCCGCTCCTACGGTGCTGCGGATCGCGGCTGAAGCCGCTCCTACGGAGCAAGCTAGCGGATCGAAGGCACGAGGTGCGGCTCGATCAGCTGCAGCAGCGCCTCGTGGATCCGTGGGTTGCCCGCGACCACGTTGCCGCTCTGCTGCCAGCCCTCGCCACCGGCCAGGTCGGTGATCAGCCCGCCCGACTCCTGCACCAGCAGCGCGCCCGCGGCGATGTCCCAGATATTCAGGCCGATTTCCCAGAAGCCGTCCAGCCGGCCGGCCGCCACGTAGGCGAGGTCCAGTGCGGCGGCGCCCGGCCTGCGGACGCCGGCGGTCTCGCGCATTGCGCTCTTCAGCATGTCCATGTAGGCGTCGAGCCAGTCGATGCCCGGCCGATAGGGGAAGCCGGTGGCCAGCAGCGACATTTCAAGCAGCCGCGTCTCGCTGACGCGCATCCGCCGCCCGTCGACCTGCGCGCCGGCGCCCCGGCTGGTGGTGAACAGTTCCTGGCGCATCGGGTCGTAGACCACGGCGTGCTCCAGCCTGCCGCGGTGCATGACTGCGATCGACACGCAGAACACCGGAAAGCCATGCAGGAAGTTGGTCGTGCCATCTAGCGGATCGATGATCCAGAGAAACTCGGCGTCTCCAGACGCCCCGCTTTCCTCGGCGAGGAAGGCGTGATCCGGGTAGCTCCGCCGAACCGTGCGGATGATGTCCTCCTCGGCCAGCCTGTCCACTTCGCTGACGAATTCGTTGCGGCCCTTGGAATCGACCTTGATCGCGTCGAGCTGGTTGATGTGCCGGACGATGAGGTCGCCGGCGCGACGCGCGGCGCGGACGCCGATGTTCAGCAGGGGATGCATGAGTGGTCTCCTCCGGCGCGCCTGGCGGCAGGCGCGGCGGCGCGCGCCAGGGCCGGGTACGGCCGGGTAGAATACCAATTCACCCGCCTCGCTGCAGGGTTTCCCGACGGCAATGAGCATTCCTGTCCGAATCGTGCTGGTCGGCACCACCCATCCGGGCAATATCGGCGCGAGCGCGCGAGCGATGCGCAACATGGGCCTCGAGCGGCTCAGCTTGGTGGCGCCTCGCGAGTTCCCGAGCCCGCAGGCCAATGCGCGCGCGGCGGGCGCGGATGAAGTGCTGGAGCACGCGCGGGTCTGTGCGACACTCGACGAGGCACTGTCGGGTTGCCACTACGTGGTCGGTGCCAGCGCCAGGCTGCGGGCGCTCCCCTGGCCCACGCTGACGCCGCGCGAGGCCGCCCCGCGGCTGGTGGACGCGAGCCGCCACGGCGAGGCCGCCGTGGTCTTCGGCCGCGAGAACAGCGGGCTGAGCAACGAGGAGCTGGCGCGCTGTCATGCGCTGTTGCACATCCCGAGCGATCCGCAGTTCAGCTCGCTCAACCTGGCGATGGCGGTGCAGATCGTGGCCTACGAGTTGTGCCTCGCGGCCGGCGGCGAAGCGCCGGCGCGGTCCGCAGATCGTCATGATGCATTGGCACCGGCGGAGGACGTCGAGCGCTTCTATGCACACCTCGAGGAAGCCCTGGTCGCGGCCAGGTTCCTGGACCCCACCAATCCGCGCCACCTGATGCTGCGCCTTCGCCGCCTGTTCAATCGGGCACTTCTGGAGGAAAACGAGGTCAGGATACTGCGCGGAATCCTTGTGGCGCTGACGCGGGAGGGCGCCGGGTCGTAGTTTCGGAGTTATTGACCCACTGGCGCCAATAACTCCGAAACTACGACCCGGCACGGTCCCGAATGTTATGTTATAGGCCCGGCGCGGGGGCCACGGAGATGAACGAGATCCACACACCTGTTTACATGGACTACGCGGCCACCACCCCGGTGGATGACCGGGTCGTCGCCTGTATGATGGATTGCCTCGGCCGCGACGGCTGCTTCGCCAATCCCGCCTCGAGTTCCCACCAGCCCGGACGCGATGCCCGCGGCCGGGTCGAGACCGCCCGCCGGGAGGTCGCGGAGCTGATCGGCGCGCGCCCCACTGAGATCATCTGGACCTCGGGCGCAACCGAGTCGGACAACCTGGCCATCAAGGGCGCCGCACGCTATCACGCGGACCGCGGGCGGCACATCGTGACCAGTCGCACCGAGCACAAGGCCGTGCTGGACACCTGCCGGCAGCTGGAGAAAGAAGGCTGGCAGGTCAGTTACGTATCCCCCGGCCCGGGCGGCATCGTCGGGGTCGACGAGCTGGTGACCGCGCTGCGGCCCGACACCGTGCTGGTATCGGTCATGTTCGTCAACAACGAAATCGGCACCGTCAACGACGTGGTCGCGATCGGCGGCATGTGTCGCGATCGCGGCGTGCTGTTCCATGTGGATGCTGCGCAGGCGGCCGGCAAGCTTCCCGTCAATGTCGACGCGATCGGCGCGGACCTGCTTTCGCTGTCCGGCCACAAGGTCTACGGGCCGAAGGGCATCGGCGCCCTCTACCTGCGGGGCAGTCCGAAAAGCCGGCTCGAGCCGCTGATCCACGGCGGCGGGCATGAATGGGGCATGCGTTCGGGCACGCTCCCGACGCACCAGATCGCCGGCATGGGCGCAGCCTTCCGGCTGGCCGCCAGCGAGCTGGCTGCCGAGGCGGAGCGGCTTGGCGCGCTGCGCGCGAGGCTTTGGTCGGGGATCGCGGGTCTGGGCGGCGTCCATCTCAATGGCGACGCCGAGCGACGCGTCGCGGGCCTGCTGAACGTCAGCTTCGAAGGGGTGGAGGGCGAGAGCCTGTTGTTTGCCCTGCGCGAGCTGGCGGTCTCAAGCGGCTCGGCTTGCACCTCGGCCAGTCGCGAAGCCTCCTACGTGCTGCGAGCTCTGGGGCGCGACGACCAGCTCGCGCAGAGCTCGATCCGCTTCAGCCTCGGGCGATACAGCACCGAGGCGGAGGTGGACTTCGCGATCCGCGTGGTCCGCGATCAGGTGAACCGCCTGCGGGGCCTCGGGCCAGGCGGGGGCGAGCGCAACCGGGAGGCGATCTGAACATGCCAGGGGATGTGCTGGATTACAGCCAGGAGGTGCGGCACCGCTTCGAGCTCGCGCCGCGACACGGCAGAGTGTTCGCCACGCCCGCGGAGCGACTGCGAGGCGCCGCCGGCGAGACCACCCGGGGCGTGCGTGTCGAATTCGAGGCGCGGGTCCGTGGCGGACGGATCGTTGAGTGCCGCTTCCACGCCTACGGCTGCCCGCACGTGATTGCGGCGGCCTCGTGGGTGGCGGAACATGCCGAGGGCCGGTCCGTGTCGGACGCGGATTGGCTCGACCCGCGGCAGCTCGCGGAGCTGCTTGAGGCGCCGCCCTACAAGCTTGGCAGCCTGCTGGTGGTCGAAGACGCCTTCCGCGCCTGTCTGGCGGACAGCCGCCGCAGGGGAAGCTAGCCCGCGGGCTGGCCGGAAATCATTCACGAGGAGGAACGAGCGAGCATGGCGATCACCTTGACCGAATCTGCCGCCGAGCGCGTCAAGAGCTACCTGGATCGGCGCGGCAGCGGACTGGGCATCCGCCTGGGCGTCAAGCGCACCGGCTGTTCCGGCTGGGCCTATGTCGTGGACTACGCCGACATGGCCGACGAGGGCGACATGGTGTTCGAGGACCGCGCGGTGCGGATCTTCGTCGCTCCCGAGCACTTGAGGCTGATCGACGGAACCGAGGTGGATTTCGTCAAGCAGGGTCTGAACGAGGCATTCCGTTTCCGCAATCCGAACGTCAAGGGCGAATGCGGCTGCGGTGAGAGCTTCAACGTCTGATTGTACGGCCGGGTCCCGGGGATTAAGATAATCCGTTGCGCCCCAGGCTGATGTGGGGCCTAAGTTGTTGCTGCAGGGCACGGTTTTTCCACGGATTTCAGCCTCAAGGGACCCGCATGGCGATCGAGCGCACGCTATCAATCATCAAGCCCGACGGCGTCGGGAAGAACCTGATCGGTGAGGTTTACCGCCGCTTCGAGGCGGCCGGCCTGCAGATCGTCGCAGCCCGCATGACGCATCTCACATCCGCCGAGGCGGGCGCTTTCTATGCGGTCCACCGCGAGCGGCCGTTCTACCGCGACCTGGTGGCCTACATGAGTTCCGGCCCGGTGATGCTGGGCGTGCTCGAGGGCGAGAACGCCGTCGCGAAGCACCGCGAGGTGATGGGCGCGACCGACCCCGCCCAGGCGGATCCCGGCACGATCCGCCGCGATTTCGCCAGCAGCATCGAGGAAAACGTGGTGCACGGCTCCGACGGGCCGGACACGGCGCGAGAGGAGATTGCGTTCTTCTTCGCCGCCATGGACATCTGCACGAGAACCCGCTGAGCTGACATGAACGAGGCGCCCGTCAACCTGCTGGGGCTGTCCCGCGAGGGACTGGAGGACTTCTTTGCCGATCTCGGCGAGAAGCCCTTCCGCGCGCGCCAGCTGATGGCCTGGATGTATCGCTTCGGGCTGGCGGATTTCGCTGCCATGACGGACATTTCCAAGCTGCTCAGGACCCGGCTGGCCGAAGTTGCCGAGATCCGACCGCCACAGATCCGCTCGCTGCACCATGCCGCCGACGACACCCGCAAGTGGATGCTGGCGATGGACGCTGGCCAGGCGATCGAGACAGTGTTCATCCCGGAGCCGGCGCGCGGCACGCTGTGTATTTCCAGCCAGGTCGGCTGCGCGATGGACTGCGCGTTCTGCGCCACCGGCAAGCAGGGTTTCAATCGCAACCTGTCGAGCGCGGACATCGTCGGCCAGGTCTGGCTGGCGAACCGCGAACTCGGCCACCGCCCGGACGGCGACCGGATCGTCACCAACGTGGTGTTCATGGGCATGGGCGAGCCGCTCGCCAATTACCGCAACCTCGTGCCCGCGCTCGAGGTGCTGCTCGACGATTTCGGCTTCAACATCTCGCGCCGGCGTGTCACCGTCAGCACGTCCGGGCTGGTGCCGCAGATCGACCGCCTCGGCGAGGAATGCAATGTGGCGCTGGCGGTCTCGCTGCACGCCGCCGACGATGGGCTGCGCGACCGGCTGGTGCCGATCAACCGACGCCATCCGATCGGCGAGCTGCTCGAGGCCTGCTGGCGTTACGCCCAGCGCGGCACCGGGCGGCACATCACCTTCGAGTACGTCATGCTCGACGGCGTCAATGACCGGGACGAGGACATGCGGCGGCTGGCGAAATTGCTCGCGCATCGACCGGCAAAGGTCAACCTGATCCCGTTCAACTCCTTCCCGGGCACCGAGTTCCGCAGATCGCCTGCCGCGGCCATCGAGCGCTGCAGGGACTTCCTGCTGCGCAAGGGGATTCGCGCCACCATCCGGCGTACCCGCGGCGACGACATCGACGCCGCCTGCGGCCAGCTCGCCGGACAGGTCAACGACCGCATGCGCCACCGCCTCGGCAGCAGGCTGGTCAGCGTTTCGGCGAGGGCCTGAGCCGATGCTGCGCGCCCCGCTCCTGCTCCTGGTCGCCGCGGTGCTGGCGGCGTGCGCGAGCGCGCCGACCGATTCGCGCGTGTCGGACAAGGAGGCGGCCCGCTACAACGTCCAGCTCGGCATGAACTACCTGCAGCGCGGCGATCTCGAGTCGGCGCGCGACAAGCTCGAGCGCGCTGTGCAGCAGGACCCTTCGCTGTCGTCGGCACACTCGGCGCTGGGCATCCTCTACGAGCGCGTCGGCGACTCGCGGCGCGCCGGCGAGCACCTGCGGCGCGCGGCCAGGCTGGAGCCGGACGACCCGAACATGCAGAACATCTACGGCGGATTCCTGTGCCGGCGCGGTGAACGTCGCGAGGGCATCCGCCACTTCGAAATGGCGGCCGCCAACGCCTATTACCGCACCCCGGAGGCCGCGCTGACCAATGCCGGCGTGTGCGCGCGCGGCATACCCGATGTGGAAGCCGCGGAGGCCTTCTTCCGGCGCGCGCTGGACTCCAACAGGAACTATGCCGAAGCGCTGCTGCAACTCGCCGAACTGAGTCTCGAGCGCCAGCAGGGGCTGCAGGCGCGCGCGTTCATACAGCGCTACGAGTCGATCGCCGCAACCACTTCGTTCAGCCTCGACCTGGGACGGCGGATCGAGTTGCTGGCCGGCAACCAGGGCGCTGCCGGGGATTACGCCGAGCGGCTGCGTCGCGAGTTTCCCAACTCGCCCGAGGCCAGGAGATTGAGCCGTGAGTGACGACACCACGTCCCGGGCCGCCCCGCAGCAGACCGGCCAGGTGCCGCCCGGAGCGCTGTTGCGCGCCGCCCGGGAGCGCGCCGGCTGGAGTGCCAAGCGGCTTGCCTTGGAACTCGGAATTCCGGAGGCGCGACTGCACGCACTCGAGGCTGAGGATCACGCTGGCTTCGGCGGCGTAGTGTTCGTGCGTGGTTACCTGCGGCGTGCCGCGACATTGCTTGGCGAGTCGCCGCAGGATTTGCTGGCCGCCTACGAAGCCAGTACCGGGGCGGCACGCCCGACGGACATCATGCCCGGCCTGCCGCCCGGCAAACCGCCGCGCCGCGGCACGCCCGGGTGGATCGCGCCCCTGTTCGGCATGGCGACCGTGTGGCAAAGCCTGGCCTGGCTGTTCGTGGCCAGGATTGGGGCAGGCATTTTCGGCGCGACCATTCCCGCGGCGCAGGCGTACATCGCCGACGTGACGC
>CAZOSZ010000113.1:0-1714 GCA_964582505.1 uncultured Ectothiorhodospiraceae bacterium
GGCGGCTCGCCGCCCCCCGTGGCCAACAGCCCGGCAAGCGCCGCGCGTGCCTCGGTCTGGCGCTGGCCGGCCTGCGCGGATGGCGCGTAGCTCGCGCCGAGCTGCACGGGCCAGCGAAGCAGGTACTCGGTGATGCGCTCGGCCACCGCGGTCAAAGGCGCGGATCCGCCGGCATTGTCCAGCAGCGCCCAGTCGGTGTCGAGCGCCGCGAAACGGGCACGCACCCATGCGAGGTCGAGGGGGACGGCAGCGGAAGGATTCACGGCACTGGCTGCACCACGGGCGGGCGATGATAGCACGGCGGTTTGCTACACTTCGCCGCCTACCGGGCGCAGGGTTGAGCCCGACGGATACCACGGATGTCATCGGCAGACCTGAGCGACCTCGACGCAGCGCGGCTGCGGCTCGAGACACTGGCGGGCGACGCACTGCGTCGTGCCGCGCAACGGGGCGTGTCGTCGGCCGAGGTGGCGGCCAGCCTCGCCACTGGGCTGACGGTGACGGTTCGCAAGGGCGAGGTGGAAACGCTGGAGCACCAGCGCGACCGCGGTTTCAGCGTGACGGTATACGCCGGCCACCGCAAGGGCAGCGCAAGCAGCTCCGACCTCGCACCCGCGGCGATCGCCGAGACCGTCGACAAGGCCTGCACCATCGCCCGCTACACGGCCGAGGATCCGTGCGCCGGCCTGCCCGATCCGGAGCGCATGGCGCGCGCCGTTCCCGAACTCGACCTCGATCATCCCTGGGACCTCGACCCCGACGACGCCGTCGTTCTGGCGCGCGATTGCGAGGCCGCAGGTCTCGCGGCCGACACGCGCATCAGCAACACCGAAGGCGGCACCCTTTCCACGCATCGCTCGCTGCGGATCTACGCGAACAGCCATGGCTTCTATGGCGGTTATGCCAGCACCAGCCACAGCCTCAGTTGCGCGCTGATCGCCGGCAGCGGCGACGACATGCAGCGCGATTACTGGTACACGATGGCGCGATCCGCCAACGATCTGGAGGCGCCGGCGAGCGTCGGGCGGCGTGCCGCGGAGCGCACCCTGAGCAGGCTGGGCGCCCGGCGCGTGGCCACCCGCTCGGTGCCGGTGATCTTCGTCGCCGAACTTGCACGCGGACTTCTTTCCCACCTGGTTGCGGCGATCAGGGGCACGGCCCAGTACCGCAAGGCCAGCTTCCTGCTGGACGCGGCGGGCAGCCAGGTGTTGCCCGAATGGTTCAGCATCGACGAGCGCCCGCACCTGCCGCGCGGTCCCGGCTCGGCGCCGTTCGACGCCGAGGGCGTCGCGACCCGGGACCGCAGCCTGGTGCATGCGGGCGTGCTGCAGGGCTATATGCTGTCGAGTTACTCGGCGCGGCGCCTCGGCCTGCAGACCACCGGCAATGCCGGCGGCATCCACAACCTGCTGGTCAGCGAGGGGCAGGAAGACCTGGATGGCCTGATCCGGCAGATGGGACGCGGCCTGGTGGTGACCGAATTGATGGGCCAGGGCGTCAACAGTGTCACGGGAGATTACTCGCGCGGCGCGAGCGGCTTCTGGGTGGAGGGCGGCGAGATCGTCCACCCGGTGCAGGAGATCACCATTGCCGGCAACCTCCGGGATCTCTACCTCGACATCCAGGCGGTCGGTTCGGACGTCGACCGCCGTGGCGTCATCCAGACCGGCTCCCTGCTGATCGGCCGGATGACCGTCGCCGGCGACTGACCCGC
>CAZOSZ010000113.1:1814-7867 GCA_964582505.1 uncultured Ectothiorhodospiraceae bacterium
CTCCCTGCTGATCGGCCGGATGACCGTCGCCGGCGACTGACCCGCGCTCCCTGCTGATCGGCCGGATGACCGTCGCCGGCGCCTCGCCCGCACCTGCTGTGGGAGCGGCTTCAGCCGCGACTTTCTTCGCCTCCGGTCGGGGCCGCCCCGGGGCAGGGAAAAAACAGACGGATCGCGTCTGAAGCCGCTCCTACAGGGCTCGCTCATCCGGTCCGGCGTCGCTGCCGGCGACGAGGTCGGCAAGCGTGCGGTTGCCCAGCCGCTCCGCCGCGGCGGAGCGCAAGTCCTCGAGCAGTGTCGCCACCATGGGGTCGCCCACCGGCGGATCATCGCCGCGTACCGCCAGCAGGATCTCCACCAGAAGGATGGTTTCCGGATCGCGCCCCGGCACGAAGGCGCCATCCTCGGTGTGCGCCAGCAGGCCCGCCTGTTCCAGCTGGACGGTGATCTCCTCGAGCGCTCGCGCCGGCTGGTTCAATACGCTGGCGAGCCGCGCGAATCCCGGCTGCTGGCCGCTGCGGAAGCCGTGGGCAACCCATTGCATGATGTTCAGGGCGAGTCGCTCGACCTGGGCGATCGACAGTTTCAGCTGGGTGCGGCCGCTGCGCAGTCGCCCGGGGTTTTGCACGTAGAACGCAATCTGCGCGCCGATCAGCAGGATCAGCCACGACAGGTACAGCCAGATCAGCGCAACGATCGCGATTGCGAAACTGGAGTAGATCGCAGCATAGCGTGTCGAGCCGACGACGAACGAGGCCAGCAGGGAGCCGCACGCGGTCCAGGCCGCGCCAGCGAGCAGCCCGCCGACCAGTGCAGGCACCAGCCTGACGCGCATATTGGGCACGAAGGTGTAGACGAAGGTGAAGACCAGCACCACCACTGCGAATGGCGCGAAGCGGCCGAGCACCTCCAGGATCGAGCCGATCGGCTCGATGCCGGAAAGTGAATGCATCAGCGCACTGGAGCTGACCGAGGCGAGCAGGCCCATCGCTGTCACCATCAGCACCGGCCCCATCAGGATCACGCTCAGGTAATCACTGAAGCGGCGCGCCAGGCTACGCGCCCTCTGCACCTGCCAGATGTAATTGAAGGTGTCCTCGATCTTCTGGATCATCGAGATCACTGTATACAGCAGCAGCACCAGTCCGATGCCACCGAGCACGCCGCCCTTGACGTTATCCACGAAGGCAATGACCTGGTCGGTGAGCTCCGCGCCCCTGGGTCCCAGCGGCTGCAGGAATTCGTAAAGCAGTGGCTCCACCTGGTGGTGCACGCCGAAGCCCTTGAGCACCGAGAGGCTGAACGCCAGCAGCGGCACCAGTGCCAGCAGCGTGGTGTACACCAGGCTCATCGCGCGCAGCGTCAGTTGTCCCTCGGCGAGGTCACGGATCACGGCGTAGGCAAAGCGCGTCGGCAGCCGGGCGATACGATGAATCAGCGGCTCCGGGCGGGGCGCGCTGCCCCAGAGGAATCGCTCGAGTCGGGTGCGCAGCGTGTCGCTCATGTCTCGAACGGCGCCGCAGACCCGGTCAGCCGGCGAAAGGCCTCGAGATACTTCTCGGCGGTGCGCGCGATGATCTCGGCGGGCAGCCGCGGTCCCGGGGCCTGCTTGTTCCAATCCAGCGTCTCGAGGTAGTCGCGCACGAACTGCTTGTCGAAGCTCGGCGGGCTTGCGCCCGGCTGCCACAGGTCGGCCGGCCAGAAGCGTGACGAATCGGGCGTCAGCGCCTCGTCGATCAGGTACAGCCGGCCGGCGTCGTCCAGGCCGAACTCGAACTTGGTGTCGGCGATGACGATGCCGCGTTCGCGGGCGTAGGCGGCGGCCTCGCCGTAGATCTGCAGTGTCAGGTCGCGCACCCGGGCCGCCAGAGCCGGGCCGATCAGCTCGGCGACCTGCTGGTATGAAATGTTCTCATCGTGCTCGCCGGCCGCCGCCTTGGTGGCCGGCGTGAAGATCGGCTCCGGCAGCCGGTCGGCAAGCCGCAGTCCTGGCGGCAGCCGCACGCCACTGACCTCGCCGCTGGTCTGGTAGTCCTTCCAGCCCGAGCCGATCAGGTAGCCGCGCGCGACCGCTTCCACCGGCAGTGGCTTGAGGCGCCGACTCACAGTGCTGCGCAACCGGTAGTCGGATGGGTCGACACCAGCCGGCAGGACGGAGTTTAGCGAGCGGTCGAGCAGGTGGTTGGGCACCAGGTGGCGCGTTCGTTCGAACCAGAACAGCGAGGTCTGGGTCAGGATCTCGCCCTTGCGCGGGATCGGGTCCGGCAGCACCACGTCGAAAGCCGACAGTCGATCGCTGGCCACGATCAGCAGGGTCTCTGCGTCCACCGCGTAGACTTCGCGGACCTTGCCACGGTGAAGCAGTTGCAGGCCCGGGAGGTGGGACTCGAACAGGACGGTCACGGCCCGCGGCGCGACAGCGGGCAGCGCGCAGCCGCGCTGTCGGTGGAATCGGCTGCTGGTACCATGAAGGCTCCCGTGGAGGCGCAGTCCTTGAAGTTCGAGATTCTCACAGCGGGTCACCGCGGCCGTCAAATTGGCGCGACGTCTCGCGATGCGGGTGGCGCCAGTTCATGAACTGGACAGGAAAGCTTGTCGGTTTGATCGTCGGCTCGCTGGCGGGGCCGGTGGGCGCCGCGTTCGGGCTGTTTCTCGGGCACCAGTTCGATCTTGGCACGCGCTCGCAGCAGCGCACCCGCTGGGACGGCGTCGGCCAGGTGTTCTTCGAGACGACTTTCGGCGTGATGGGGCACATCGCCAAGGCGGACGGGCGGGTCAGCGAGGCCGAGATCCGCGCCGCGCGAGGCATCATGAGCCGCATGAAGCTGAGTCCCTCCCAGGTGCAGGCGGCGATTCAACTGTTCACCGCCGGCAAGGCGCAGGGCTGGCCGCTGGAGCGGGAACTGGCCAGGCTGGACTCGGCCGTCGGCTCGCAGCACAGTCTGCGACGTGCCTTTCTCGAGATCCAGATGGAGGCGGCACTGGCCGATGGCGGCCTGAGCACGGTGGCGCGCGAACTGTTGTGGCGGGTTGCCAATGCGCTGCGCCTGGGTCGGGTCGAAATGGCGCAGATCGAGGCGCTGTTGCGACTCGGCCGCAGCTTTCGCGGAGCCGGCGGCTCGCCCGGCCGGCCCTCGGCCGACGAAGCCTATCGAATGCTGGGGGTCGAGGCAGGCGCCAGCGACGCAGAGGTCAAGCTTGCCTATCGCCGCCTGATGAACCAGCACCACCCCGACAAGCTACGCGCACGCGGCATGCCGGAATCCATGCTGCCGGTCGCCGAGACGCGCACCCGCGAGATCCGCGCGGCCTGGGATACCCTGCGCGCCGCGCGCGGCATGAAGTGAGGGTCCACTTCCGGACCGGGGTGCAGCGCCGGGGCGCGGCTTCCGGTACAGTGTCGGCACAGTAGGGCCCATACCCGGACGCAGCCATGCTGGATTACCGCATCGCACCCTCGATCCTTTCCGCAGATTTCGCGCGTCTCGGCGAGGAAGTGGACGCCGTGCTCGACGCCGGCGCGGACATGATCCATTTCGACGTCATGGACAACCATTACGTGCCAAACCTGACCATCGGGCCGATGGTCTGCCAGGCGCTGCGCGCCTGGGGGGTGGACGCGCCGATCGACGTCCACCTGATGGTCAAGCCGGTGGACGGGCTGATCGAGTCCTTCGCAAAAGCGGGCGCGAGCTGGATCACCTTCCACCCTGAGGCCAGCGAGCACGTCGACCGCAGCTTGCAGCTTGTTCGCGATCTCGGTTGCCGCTCGGGCCTGGTATTCAATCCGGCCACTCCGCTTCACTGGCTGGACTACCTGGCGGACAAGCTCGACATGGTGCTGATCATGTCGGTCAACCCGGGCTTCGGCGGCCAGAAGTTCATCCCCACCGCATTGCGCAAGATCGCCGAGGCCCGGCAGATCATCGACGACAGCGGCATGCCGGTGCGACTCGAGGCCGATGGCGGCGTAAAAGTCGACAACATCGCGGAAATCGCGCGCGCCGGCGCGGATACCTTCGTCGCGGGTTCGGCCATCTTCGGCTCGGGCGATTACGCCGGCACGATCACCGCGATGCGCCGGGAACTGGCCGGTGCGGATTACGACCGGGAGTTGTAGAAGGGCCGTAGGAGGGGCCGTAGGAGGGGCTTCAGCCCCGATTCCACCAATGCGGCTGAAGCTCGCGGCTGAAGCTCGCGGCTGAAGCCGCTCCTACAGGGGGGAATCAGCCCCGCTCCGCTTCCCGGACGGCGCGCTTGTTGCGATCGGGTCTTACGCCGAACACCACGACCGTCTTGCCGCGCGCGCGCAGCAGGCCCTGGTCCTCGAGCACTTTCAGCACGCGGCCGGCCATCTCGCGCGAACAGCCCACCAGGCGCGAAAGTTCCTGGCGGCTGACCTTGATCTGCATCCCGTCCGGGTGCGTCATCGCGTCCGGCTCGGAACAGAGATCCATGATGGCGTGCGCGATCCTGCCGGTGACGTCGACGAACGCCAGGTCGCCGAGCTTGCGGTTGGTGCGCTCGAGCCGCGTTGCGAGCTGTGTTGCGAGTTCGAACAACAGGCCGGGGTTCTCGGTTGCGACCTGACGAAAGCGCGGGTAGGTCATCTCGGCGAGTTCGCACGTGGTGCGTGTGCGCACCCAGGCGCTCCGCGTCGGCTGCTCGTAGAACAGCCCCATTTCGCCGAAGAACTGTCCCTTGTTGAGATAGGCGAGGACCATTTCGTTGCCGTCCTCGTCCTCGATCATCACCTCGACCGAGCCGTCGACGATGTAGTAGAGGATGTCCGGCAGGTCGCCGGCGTGGATGACGACGGTCTTGGACGGCACAGAGCGAATTCTGCAGAGGCCGAGAAATCGGCTCATCGCAGGGATGTCGTTCCCCCGGGTCGAAGGCTCACCCATCAGCTGGTCTCGCATTGTCTTTATGTCTTGTCCCGCAGCGCATTCTTTTTAACCTACCCTCATTGCGAGGGCAAGTGAAGCGCGCCGCACCGCGTCAGATCCAGTAAGCGGTCCGGGTCATCAGCCTGGACATCAGTGTCATCAGCCCGCGCGCCGGTGCCGGCAGCGGCAGTCCGCCCGCCTCGCGCGCTTCGGCGCCATGGCGTGCTTCATCCTTTTTCATTTGTTCGACGATCGCCCGGCTGCGCTGGTCCGCGGCCGGGAGCCGACCGAGATGGTCTTCCAGGTGATCGACCACCTGCGCCTCGGTCTCGGACACCAGGCCCAGGCTCCAGCGATCGCCGGCCAGCCCGGCCCCCGCGCCGAGTGCAAACGCGCCCGCATACCACAACGGTCCGAGCACGCTCGGTCTATCCTGCAATTCGGCGAGCCGTTGCTCGCACCAGGCGAGGTGATCGAACTCCTCGACGGCCGCCTGCTCCATCGCGCCGCGCACATCACCGAGGCGCGCGGTCAGCGCCTGGCCCTGGTAGAGACCCTGCGCCATGACCTCGCCGGCATGATTGACACGCATCAGGCCCGCCGCATGCTTTCGCTCCCGTTCCGACAGCCGCGCTTCCGGCTGGTCGCCGGCCGGATTCGGGCGCGACGGGCGCGGCGGCGGCGCGAGCACAGTGCGCACCGCCTGGTCGAGCTGCTGGACGACGCGATCGATCGGGCTGAGTCTGCGTGGAGTCATGGCACCGATTGTAACGCGCTTGCGATCAGCGAGGCGGGGTGCAGCACCTCGATCGCGAGGCCGCGCCGCCTGAGCCCGGCGCCAAAGTGCATCGCGCAGCCGATGTTGCTGCTGAGCACCGCGTCGGGCCGCTCGCGTTCCAGCTGATCGAGCAACGGCTCGAGCAATGCGTCGGACAGCTCCGGCCGGGTGATGAACATCTCGCCGGCGGCGCCGCAGCAGCCGGCCGGCAGCTCATGCAGGATCAGGTCCGGGACCCGCGCCAGCAGGCGGCGGGTTGCGGCTGCACTGCCGGTCACGTTGCGCTGCGTGCAGGGCACGTGCAGCAGGACCCGGCGATAGCTCACCCGGCCGAGCGCCAGTGGCGCATCCACGTAAAAGCTCATGACCTCGAGGTCGATGTCGTG
>CAZOSZ010000114.1:0-7844 GCA_964582505.1 uncultured Ectothiorhodospiraceae bacterium
GCGGGCGCAGCGGCGATTTCGGCGGGCCGCAGTCGCCGCAAGGCTGCCTCGATCGCCAGTGTGGGCAGCGGATAGGGCGGCGCGAGCGTTCGCAGGATCGCCACCAGCTCGGGGTCGGCGAGCAGCGCGCCGACGCGTGCACCGGCCAGCCCCCAGGCCTTCGACAGGGTACGCAGCAGCACCAGATTGCGGTGCGCCTGCAGGGCGCCCGCCAGGCCTTCGTTGCCGGCGAACTCCAGGTAGGCCTCGTCGACCACGACCGCGGCATGACCGTCCAGCGCGCGGCAAAGTCTCGCCACCGTTGCACACGGCACGGTGCCGCCGGTCGGATTGTTCGGCGAGCAGAGGAACACCAGTTTCACCACGGGGCACACCGCAGCGAGCAGCGCGCCGGCTGTGAGATTGAAGCGGCCATCGAGCGGCACCTCCACCACGCCGGCCCCTTGCAGCCGCGCGGCCACCGCGTACATGCCGAAAGTCGGCGGGCAGACCAGAACCGCGTCTTCGCCGGCGCGACAGAAGGCGCGCACCAGCAGGTCGATGGCATCGTCGCTGCCGCGCGTCACCAGTACCGCGGCCGGCGCCACTTCGTACAGCGCGGCCAGCGCATTGACCAGCGCCGCAGGGCGCGGGTCGGGGTAGCGATTCAGGCCATCGCCGGTGTCGTCCCAGTCACTGCGCCAGGACGACTCGTTGGCATGCAGGCGCACCATGCCACGCCGTGGCGAGGCCGCGTGATAGGCGGTGAAGTCCCGCAGGTCGGGCCGCAACAGGTGCGTCACGCCGCTCATCCGCGCAACGGCCCGCGTGTCGGGGACTGACCTGCTTGGGGCTCCTCGAGCGCCTCGAGCCGCAGCTTGACTGCCAGCGCGTGCGCGTCGAGGCCCTCGAGTTCGGCGAGGGTGCGGGCCGTCGGGCCGAGGCGCCGAAAGCCCTCGGGACTGGCTTGCTGCACCGAAATGGAAAGCTGGAAATCCGTGACCGACAGGCCGCTCCAGGCGCGCGCGTAACCGTAGGTGGGCAACACATGGTTGGTGCCGCTGCAGTAATCACCGAGCGATTCCGGCGTCCAGTCGCCGAGGAATACCGAGCCGGCGGCTTCGATCTTCTCCACCCAGCGACCGGCGTCCGGCACCTGCAGGATCAGGTGTTCGGGCGCGTAGCGGTTGCTGATCTCGACCGCCTCGTCGAGATCCCGGGCAATCAATGCGCGGCCATGCGACAGGGCTTCGCGGGCCACCCCGTTGCGCGGCAGCACCTGCAGTTGCGCCTCGATGGCCGCGTCCACGGCATCGGCGAGCATGGCCGAAGGCGTGACCAGCAGCACCTGTGAATCCGGGCCGTGCTCGGCCTGCGACAGCAGGTCGGCGGCGACGAACTCCGGATCGGCGCGACCGTCGGCAATCACCAGCACTTCGGACGGCCCGGCCGGCAGGTCCAGCGCGGCGCCTTCCGGGTCGCGCGAGACCTGCAGCTTGGCCTCGGTCACCCAGGCATTGCCGGGACCGAAGATCTTGTCGACGGCCGGCACGGAGGCCGTGCCGTAGGCCATCGCGGCAATCGCCTGGGCGCCGCCCGCCAGGTACACCTCGTCGATCCCGCAGTATCGCGCCGCCGTCAGCACCGCCGGGTGCGCGCGACCATCGCGCTGCGGCGGGGTGCACAGGATCCGCCGCCGGCAGCCGGCCAGGCCGGCGGGGACCGCCAGCATGACCACCGTGGAGGGCAACGGCGCCGAGCCGGCAGGCACGTACAGCCCGACGGCGCGGATCGGTCGGCTGAGCTTCCGGCAGACCACGCCCGGCATGGTCTCGACCTCGATCGCCGCAGGCAGCTGTGCGGCATGAAAGGCCCGGACGTTGTTGATCGCAGTGAGCAGCGCCAGCCGCTGGGTCTCATTGAGCGCGGCCGCGGCAGCGTCGAACTCGGCATCGGGAACGCGCAGCGCAGCCAGCTCCACGCCGTCGAAACGACGCGCGAAGTCGAGCAGCGCCGCGTCGCCTTCGCGGCGCACTGTAGCGATGATGGCCGCGACCTCCTCGGCCAGCGCGGCACGCTGCGTGGCAATCGGCCGCGCCAGCGCCGCGCGCCGGCCGGGCTCGTCCAGACCGGCCCACTCGAAACGGCTCAGCATCGCGGTGAGTTCAGGCAAGCATCTTCTCCACCGGCAGCACCAGCACCGAGCTCGCGCCGGCAGCCTTCAATCCCTCGAGGGTCTCCCAGAACACGTTCTCGCGGCACACTGCGTGCACCGCCACCTTGTCATCGCGACCCTCCAGCGGGATCACTGTCGGTGATTCGCTGCCGGGCAACAGCCGGCGGATCTCCGGCAGCGCGGCGCGCGGTGCGTGCAGCATGATGTACTTGTTCTCGCGCACGCTGAGCACGCCCTCCATCCGGTTGAGCAGCCGGCGCGGCCAGCCCTCGGCCGGGCCGGCACCGCGCGAGATCAGCGCCGCGCGGCTCTGGTAGACCACCTCGACTTCCTCGAGCTCGTTGGCGCTCAGCGTGGAACCGGTCGAGACCAGGTCGCAGATCACCTCCGCGCGCCCGAGCCGCGGCGCGATCTCCACCGCGCCCGACAAGGTCACGACGCCCGCCACGACGCCCTGTTCCGCCAGCCATGCAGCGAGAATGCGCGGATAACTGGTGGCGATCCGCAGCCCCTCGAGGCTCTGCGGTGAACGGTAGGCGAAGCCGCGTGGCACGGCAATCGACAGCCGGCAGCGACCGAAGTCGAGCTGCAGCTGCGGCGCCACGTCCATGCCATCCGCCACCTTCTCGCGGAACACGTTCATGCCGACGATGCCGAGGTCGCAAATGCCCTCGGCAACCAACTCCGGGATATCGTCGTCGCGCACCAGCAGCACGTCCACCGGCATGTTCTCGCCGTAACAAATCAACTGGTCACGGCCGCGGCTGTAGAGCAGCCCGCAGGTTTCCATCAGATGCAGGGAGTTGTCGGTCAGCCGGCCGGATTTCTGTACGGCGACCTTGATGCGCGGTTCGGCCTGGACCGTCATGGCCGCGGCCCGTCGACGCGCTCGGCGATGGTGCGATAGCCGCCATGGCCGTCAACCAAAAAGCGCGCGACCCGGCCGACGGTGGTCACGCTGATCCCGGTGCGCTCGTTGATCTGCCGGTAGGTCAGGCCCTGCCTGAGCAGGCCGACCACCCGCCAGCGGTCGACCAGCGCCTGCAGCTCGGCGGGCGTGCACAGGTCGCGGAAGAACCGGCTCGCCTCGCCGACGTCGCCGAGTGCGAGCACCGCGCGGTACAGGGACTGCTCGGCACGCTGCTCTTCGGCCTTGGAGGGGGGACTTCGGACTTTCATGGAATACTCGATGCTCGACGCGGTCGCCGTTCGTGGGAGCGTATTAATACGCTATTACATTGTTACAAGCAAGCCCGGCGACCGGGGCGCCACATTCTGCTGGTGTTGACACCCGGACAAAGATGTATATTGTATGACTTTATTCCAGGCTCTCCACCCAACGAGGACTCCCGGCATGCGCAAATTCACCGTCCTGGCCGGTTTCGCCGTGCTTGGCCTGATCAGCGCCCAGGCGCAGTCGGCGGACCCGGCCGCCGGCGAACAGAAATTCCAGCAGCTGTGCGCCACCTGCCACGGCGCGCGCGGCGCCGCCGACGGCCCGGTTTCAGCCGGCCTTCGCCCGAAACCGAGGGCCTTCAATGACGCCGAGTGGCAGGCCAAGGTCGACGACGATTACCTCAGGAAAGTCATCACGCAGGGCGGCCCGGCGGTCGGACTGTCGCCGCTGATGACGCCCTGGGGCCATGCGCTGAAGGGCGAGGACCTTGAGAATGTCGTCGCCTTCATCCGCAGCCTCGACGACTGACCGGCCGCCGTCGGGCCGGCCTCCGGGCCGCGGCATGCCGCACGCCGGGCCGGTGATGCTGGCCGCGCTCGGCGCGCTGCTGCTCGCGGCCGTGCTGCTTGCCCGCCAGCTTCCGTCGCCGGAGCCGCGCTGGGCGAACGCGCCTCCGGAGCTGCGCGCGATCCTGTGGCCCGAGCCGCAGCCGGTCGGCGAGTTCCTGCTGCAGGATCAGCACCAGCGGCCCTTCGGTCCGGCGCAGCTCGAGGGCCGTTGGAGCTTCCTGTTCTTCGGTTACCTGCAGTGCCCCGATGTCTGCCCGACCGCCATGCAGATGCTGCGCGATTACCGCCGCGCACTGCAGGCGGCGCATCCGGCGGGGCTGGAGCACCAGGTGGTGTTCGTTTCGGTGGATCCGGAGTACGACCGTCCGGAGCAGCTTGCGTCGTATCTCGCTTACTTCGACGCGGAGTTCGTCGGCCTGAGCGGACCGTCCGAGGCGCTGGCTCAGCTGGCCGGGCCGCTGGCGATCAAGTACTACCTGCATGTCGACGAGCAGGGCCGGCGATCCATCGACCACACCAGCTCGATCATGATCGTCGACCCGCGCGGACGGGTGGTCGGCGCCTTCCCGCCGCCGCAGCAGCCGGAGCGGATGCTGGAGCTGTTCCTGGCGCTGCGCCGACACCTGGCGCTCTAGCCGGACGTGGCTAGCACGCTCAGGCGGCGCGCGCTCCCGCCGGCGCCAGCGCCGCGCTGTGGCGCTGCACCGGGCCGATCTCGTAAAGCGCGAGCAGCGTCACGCTCAGCAGCAGCACCGCGCCGGCCTGGTGGGCGGCGGCCAGGCTGATCGGCACGTACAGCAGCAGCGTGGCGATCCCCAGGCCGGCCTGCAGCAATGCCATCAGCGCCAGTCCGTGAAAGGACCACCGCTGTGTCCCGGAAATCGACAGGCGCAGTGCGCGCAGCCAGACCAGCAGCGCCAGCAAGGCCGTACTGAGCCCAAGCACGCGGTGGCTGAACTGCACGGTGGCGGGGTTCTCGAACCAGTTGCGCCAGGCCGGCTCCAGGTACAGCAGGCCGTCCGGAACCAGCTTGCCCGCCATCAGCGGGAAGGTGTTGTAGACGAAACCCGCCTTCAGGCCGGCCACGAACGCGCCTGACATGATGGTCACCGCGACCAGCAGCAACATCGGCCGCAGTCCGCTACGCGCGCCGGCGGGTACCGCGGGCACCTGCGGGCGCAACAGCCGCAGGGCCAGCCAGAACATCGCGGCATAGATGGCGAGCGCCAGCCCGAGGTGTGCGCCCAGGCGATACGGGCTGACCCTGGGGATGTCCACCAGTCCGCTCTTGACCATGTACCAGCCCATGTAGCCCTGCAGCATGCCAAGCGCCAGCACGCCGATCAGCGGCCAGCGCAGCGCCGGCGGGATCCTGCCGCGCAACCAGAACCACGCGAGCGGCACGGCGAAAACCAGGCCGAGCAACCGCGCCAGCAGCCGGTGGGCGTACTCGAAGCCGTAGATCACCTTGAATTCGGCGAGCGACATCCCGCGGTTGACGTGCTGGTACTCCGGGCTGGCCCGATACAGGTCGAACTCGGCCTGCCAGGCCTGCTCGCCGAAGGGCGGCAATGCCCCGGTGACCGGCTTCCAGTCGGTAATCGACAGGCCCGAGCCCGTGAGCCGCGTCACGCCGCCCAGCACGACCAGCGCCATCAGCACGGCACAGCACACCAGCAGCCACGCGGCGATGGCGCGACGCGAGTCCGGCACGGCGGTACTCATCTTCCCCTCCTCTTGGGCCTCACGGCGGTCTTGGATCCGCTGACCAGCAACAGGCGCTTGGCGCCGGTCTTCCAGTCCACGCGGTCCTGGCCGTAGACGGTGTCGACCGCCCAGGCGCCCTGAGGGTAGAGGCTGAATGTCGTCGCAGTCCAGTACTCCGCCGCTGCGGTCTCGGGAAAGTAGACCGGGTCCACGGCCGGGCCCTGGCCGATCCGCGCCGGATCGAGCAGGGTCAGCGCCTCGTCACGGCTCGGCAGACGCCAGTCGGCCCGGCCGCAGAGACCCTCGGCGTTGACCGCCTCGACGTAGGCCTCGGTATCGCAGCGCTCCAGCACGCAATCTCCGCCACCGCGCAGCCCGGACTCGCCGCCATTGGTGGCCCCGTCCGCGCTGTACCAGCTGTAGGTCTGGTCACGATGCCGTGCACCAGGCGCGGCGAGCTTGACCTCCCAGAGCAGGCCGGTGCGCCGGTCGAGCACGCACTCATGCGGCCCGGGTGGGTCATCGTCGAGTTCGGCGCCAGCCGTGTCCAGCCTGGCAAAGTCCCAGCCGAAGTCCGCCGGCGGCTGCCTGCCGCAGCCGGACAGCAGCAGCGCGAGCAGCGCCGGCCACATGAGACATGCAAGCGCCGATCGGCCGGACCCCCGGCGTTCCCTGGCTTTCATCGGGCCCCTCCAAATTGATCTGGATCAATAAGCGCGTTTTTTGGAAATGCTAGCTTTCGCTTCATGTGATTGATGCAGATTATATACCACTTTTGATGCAGCGCGAGGAGAGGCGAAAAATGCAGGAAACCAACACGCCACGCCGGCCGGACGAGCACGAGGAATTTGAGCGGGAGCAGGTCCCGGTCATGCAGCGGCTGCTCGACAATCCTTTCCTGCTGCTGTTTTTGGGGATCACCGTGCCCGCGGTGTTCTACATCATCTGGGGGGTGATGGAGATCATCACCATCCCGATCGCGCCCTGACCGGAGGACCGTTCGATGAGCGCCATTCAACCCCCGTCCGAACGGATCTGGTGGAAACAGCCCCTTGACCGGCTCGAGGGCACCTGGATCGCGATCGCGCTGGTCTGGTGCCTGGTGATGTTCTTCATGATGCCCTACTGGCACGTCTACGGCGAGCAGAACTACTCAGGCGAGGCCTACCGCGTGCTGCCACAGAAATACGTCGAGAAAGTCGGCGAAATGGTCGACGCGCACACCGTGCGCCATGAAACCGCCCGACAGATTCCGGTGGTCCGCCCGCCCGTGGGCAGTGACGTCTACCTGCTGGCGCGGCTGTGGGAATGGTACCCGGTGCTCGAGCTGCAGAAAGGCGAGACCTACCGGCTGCACGTCTCCTCCGCCGACTGGCAGCACGGGCTGTCGATCCAGCCGATCAACATCAACGTGCAGGTGCTGCCGGGCTACCAGATGGTGATGACCATCACACCGACCGAGTCCGGTGAGTACGCGCTGGTGTGCAACGAGTATTGCGGCGTGCTGCATCACGCAATGCTCGGCAAGCTCTACGTGGTCGACTGATGGACCGGATCGGAGAGGAGAGAACAATGAAGCCACTCTATCGCACCTGTCCGGAATCCGGCCTGGTGTTCCACAAGTCCGCGGAGAACCTGATCAAGGCCAACGCAGTCGCCGCGGTGGTGTTTCTGATGGTCGGCGGCCTGCTCGGCCTGTTCGTCGCGCTGACCCGCTGGCCGGCGGTACAGATCCTGGACGCGCAGATGTTCTACCAGGTGCTCACCGGGCATGGCATCGTCACGTTGCTGGTCTGGGTGATCTTCTTCGAGATCGCGTTGCTGTACTTCTGCGCCGCGGTGCTGCTGCGCTCCAGGCTGGCGACCCCGAGGCTCGGCTGGCTGGCGTTCGCCCTGATGGTGATCGGTGCCGCGACCACCGCGGTGTCCATCCTGCAGGGCGGCTCGAGCGTGATGATGACCTCGTATGTGCCGATGCCGGCGGCGCCGCATTTCTACCTCGGCCTGATCCTGTTCGCGGTCGGGGCGCTGATCGGCTGCTTCATGTTCCTCGGCACATTGGTGATCGCGCGCGCCGAGCGCACCTACGACGGCTCGATGCCGCTGGTCACCTTCGGTGCGTTGACCGCGGCGATCATCGCCATTTTCACCATCGCCTGCGGCGCGATCATCCTGATTCCCACCTTTCTCTGGTCGGTCGGCTACATCAGCCACATCGATCCGCTGATGTACCGGC
>CAZOSZ010000115.1:0-7755 GCA_964582505.1 uncultured Ectothiorhodospiraceae bacterium
GAGCGCGCCCTTGCGCCGCGTCATCTCGCGCGCCTTGCGCGCCGCCTCGCGGGCGCGTGCCGCATCGATGATCTTGCCGACGATGGCTTTGGCGTCGCCCGGCTGCTCCAGCAGGAACTCCTCGAGCTTTTCCGCCATCAGCGACTCGACCACGCCTTTGACCTCGGAGGACACCAGCTTGTCCTTGGTCTGCGACGAGAATTTCGGATCCGGCACCTTGACGGACAGCACTGCCGTCAGGCCCTCGCGGGCATCGTCGCCGCTGGTGCTCACCTTTTCCTTGCGTGCGCCGTTTTCGCGCTCGATATAAGTGTTGAGCGTACGCGTCAAGGCGCTGCGGAAACCCGCCAGGTGAGTGCCGCCGTCGCGTTGCGGGATGTTGTTGGTGAAGCAGAACATGCTCTCCTGGTAGGAGTCGTTCCACTGCATCGCGACTTCGACAGTGACGCCGTCCCGCTCGCTCTGGAAATAGAAGGCACTCGGGTGAATGGGGGTCTTGTTGCGATTCAGGTGCTCGACGAAGGCGCGGATGCCGCCCTCGTACTTGAAGACATCCTGCTGCCCGTCGCGTTCGTCCTGCAGCTCGATGCGCACGCCGGAGTTCAGAAACGACAGCTCGCGCAACCGCTTGGCCAGGATGTCGTAATGAAAGTCGATGTTCGTGAATACCTCGGGGCTGGGCCGGAAACGGATCACCGTGCCCGTGCGGCTGGCCTCGCCGACCACCTTGAGGTCATAGAGCGGCTTGCCCAGCTCGTATTCCTGGCGGTGCACGCGTCCATCGCGGTAGATCGTCAGGTCGAGATGCTCGGACAGCGCGTTGACCACCGAAACGCCCACGCCGTGCAGTCCACCGGAGACCTTGTAGGAGTTGTCGTCGAACTTTCCGCCCGCGTGCAGCACCGTCATGATGACTTCGGCTGCGGAACGGCCTTCTTCCGGGTGCAGGTCCACCGGGATGCCCCGGCCATCGTCCGAGACGGTCACTGACTCGTCGGCGTGGATGACCACCGTGACCGTGCTGCAGTAACCGGCCAGTGCCTCGTCGATGGAATTGTCGACGACTTCGAAGACCATGTGATGCAGTCCGGTGCCGTCGTCGGTGTCCCCGATGTACATCCCGGGGCGCTTGCGGACAGCATCCAAGCCCTTGAGAACTTTGATGTTTCTTGAATCGTAGGTCCGATTGTCGGTCATGGTCTCTGCTGGCCCGGAAAAATCGGGCCATTATAACACCGCAGCCAGTCGCCCCTGTTCCACGTGAAACCTCCGCGCCACCGTGATGCCGGCCACCGCGCCGGGCTCGAGCGCCGTCAGAAAGGCCTGGAACGGCAGCTCACAGAGGAGGCCGAGCAATGCATCGCAGTGGTCGCGGTCGAGCTCGGCCGCCGGGTCGTCCACCAGCAGGACCCCACGACCGTCCCACAGGGGCGCCAGCAGCTCGGCCTGGCCGAGGACAAGGGCCGCCGCTACCAGCTTTTGCTGGCCACGGGACACCCAGCCGCGCGCCCGGTGATCATCCAGCGTCACCAACAAGTCCGCGCGATGCGGGCCCCATTGCGTCAACCCTGCTTTCCGATCTCGCTCCCGGTGGCCGGCCAGTTGCTCCCGCAAACCCTGCCCCGCCGGCTGTCCGGGCCGGTACTCCAGGCGCAATTCCGCCCCCAGCAGCCGCCGGGCGGCCCGCTCGACGGGTGCGGCGAGCGTCGAGACCGTCTCCGCCCGGTATCGGTCGAGCTGTTCACCGCTCTCCGACAGGGCGGCTTCCCAAGCCAGCAAGGCGGTGTCGGCCTGGCCGGCGCGCAGCGCGGCGTTGCGTTGCCGCAATGCCCGCTGATAGCTGCGCCAGGTCTCGAGGAAATCGGGTTTCACGTGGAACGTTGCCCAGTCGAGGTACCGGCGGCGCTCGCCGGGGCCCTCCTGGATCAGCCGGTGCACTTCGGGGTCGAGCAATTGCACCGGCAGCAGCCCAGGCAGCTCAGACAGCTGTGCGATCGGCTCGCCCCCCGCGCGGGCATTCCAGCCATCACGCGCCACCTCGATGCCGAGCATCCGGCCATCGCCCAGTCGCCCGACCACCCTGGCTTGCTCCGCGCCTTCCCGGATGACTGCGTCGCGGCGGGGTGCCCGGAACGAGCGTCCTCGCCCAAGCAGGAAAATCGCCTCCAGCACGCTGGTCTTGCCCGATGCGTTGGCACCGGTGATGAGGTTCAGTCCCGGCGCCGGCTCCAGCTCCGCGTGCCCGATACAGCGCAGCCCGGTGATCGTCAGGCTCCGCAGGCCCATGGCATGGGCTAAAGCCGCATTGGCATGACGACGTACTTGCAGTCTTTTCGCTCTGGATCCGAAATCAGGCAGCTGCTCGCGGCATCGCGAAATTCCAGTTTTACGGAGTCTGAATCCAGGGCGCGCAGCGCAGCGATCAGGTATTCGACATTGAAGCCGATCTCCATCGTGGCCCCGTCATACTGCACCTCGATCTCTTCCTCGGCCTCTTCCTGTTCCGGATTATGGGCCTGCACGGTCACGCTGCCCGGCTTCACATCGACCCGGACACCCTTGTACTTCTCGTTGGCCAGGATGCGGATCCGGTTCAGCCCGTCCGCGAGCTGGATTCGGTCCGCCATCATCGGCGCCTCGCTCTCTTTCGGTATCACGCGCTCGTAGTCGGGGAAACGCCCGTCGATAAGCTTCGAAGTCAGGCGGATGCCGGCCAGTTCCGCGCGCAGGTGGTTGCTGCCGATCTCGAGGGTGCAATTGCCCTCCTCGCTGAGCAAGCGCTGCAACTCGAGTACGCCCTTGCGCGGCAGGATGACCTGCTGGGGAGAGCAATCCACCTTGTCCACGGCCAGCTCACACAGCGCCAGGCGGTGACCGTCCGTGGCAACGCTGCGGATGATCGGCCCGGCCACTTCCAGCAACATGCCGTTCAGGTAATAGCGGACGTCCTGGTTGGCCATCGAAAACTGGGTCTTCTCGATCAGCCTGCGCAATTGCGGCTGGGGCAGCTTGACCTGCTGCTGCGCCTTGATGTCGTCGATGGTCGGAAATTCCGCCGCCGGCAGCGTGGACAGGGTAAAACGACTGCGCCCGGAACGGACCGTCACTTTGTCGTTGACCAGGCTGAAATTGACCACCGCGCCGTCCGGCAAGGCCCGGCAGATGTCCAGCAGCTTCCGGCCCGGCACGGTAATTTCGCCGGCCTTGTCGACATTCACCTGGACTCTCGCAACCAATTCGACTTCGAGGTCGGTCGCCGTCACCGAGAGTCCCTGATCACTGGCAACCAGCAGGACGTTTGCGAGCACCGGCATGGTATGCCGGCGCTCAACGACGCCGATGACGGCCTGCAGAGGTTCGAGTAGCGTCTCTCTCGCAGCGCTGAACTTCATCGTTCCACCTATAAAGGATCTGAAAGATAGATAAAGAAACTGATGTTATAAGATGCCGGCCGGCAACGTGTGTGTAACCCATATTTTTCTTTATTTTTCATCATCTTATATTCTTGTGAAGGCTGTGCACCGTCGCCCTTCGGAAGCCCCGTGCAGCTGTGGATGGCCTGTGGATAATTGAGCGGCGAAAAGTTATCCTCAGCTTGTCGACATCAGGCGGTCAGGGTTCTCAACAGGTTTGCGTAATCCTCGCGTATGCGCATGTCGGACTCGCGCAAGTCCCTGATGCGCTTGCATGCATGCAGCACGGTCGTGTGATCCTTTCCGCCAAAGGCATCGCCGATCTCCGGATAGCTGCGCTCGGTCAGTTCCTTGGCCAGGGCCATGGCAACCTGCCGCGGCCTGGCGACGGCTCGATTGCGTCGCTTCGACATCAGGTCGGCGACACGAATCTTGTAGTACTGCGCGACCGTCTTCTGGATATTGTCGATCGTCACGAGGCGGTCCTGCAGCGACAACAGGTCGCCGAGCGCCTTCTTGGCGAACTCCATGGTGATCTCGCGGTCGAGGAAGCGCGAGGTGGCGATCACCCGGCGCAACGCGCCTTCGAGTTCGCGCACGTTGGAACGGATCCGCTTGGCAATCAGGAAGGCCACCTCGGACGGCAGGGTTACGCCCTCGGCGGCCGCCTTCTTCATCAGGATGGCCACGCTGGTTTCCAGCTCCGGCGCCTCGATGGCCACTGTCAATCCCCAGCCGAATCGCGTCTTCAGCCGATCCCCGAGGCCGTCCACCTCCTTCGGGTAGCGGTCGCAGGACAGCACGATCTGCTGGCGGTCCTCGAACAGCGCGTTGAAGGTATGGAAGAACTCCTCCTGGGAGCGGTCCTTGCCGGCGAAAAACTGGATGTCGTCGATCAGCAGCGCATTGAGTGAACGGTAACTGCGCTTGAACTCGTCGATGCGGTTGTTCTGCAGCGCCCTGACCATGTCGCTGACGAAACGCTCCGAATGCACGTAGGCGACCCGCGCGGCGGGATTGCGCGCCAGGATACGGTTGCCGATGGCGTGCATGAGGTGCGTCTTGCCGAGGCCCACCCCCCCGTAGAGGAACAGCGGGTTATAGGAGACGCCGGGGTTTTCGGCGACCTGGTAGGCTCCGGCCCGTGCCAGCTGGTTGCTCTTGCCCTCGACGAAGCTCTCGAAGCTGAAGTCGGGATTCAGCCGCGCACCGGCGAAAAACTCGCTGCGCGGCGGCGCCGGCGCAGCCCGAGGAGTCGTCCTGGAACGGTCGTCGTCCTTGCAGGGCTCCACGGTCGAGTCGCCCGCCCGGCTGCCCACGTCGATCTGGATCTCGATTCGCGCCTGACCCTGCGGTGCATCATCGAGAAGCTCCCGGATGCGCCCCAGGCAGTGCTTGCGGAGCCAGGTCACCACGTAGGGGTTCGGCGCGAGCAGGCGCAGCGAATTGCCCTCGCTGACGGCCTGCAACGGCGCGACATAGGTGTTGAACTGGTCCGGCGGCAACTCGTTGCGTAGCCGGTTGAGACATTGGTGCCAGGCGGCCGCCACTTCGCGTCCTGCGCTCACGAAACCGGGGAGAGGCGTTGCAGTCTATATCGGCCGGCGCAGGTTATCCACAGGCAGCCGCGCGCCTCGACAGCAGGCGGTCGTGGTTGACACCCCAGGGTCGCCTGCGTAGCATTCTGCGTCTTTTTGGCGGGCCTCCTCTCCGGCCTGCCGCGGCCCTCCTTCGGACGGAAGCAGTACGATGAAACGCACCTTTCAACCGAGCAACCTGCGTCGCAAGCGGACCCATGGTTTCCGGGCACGCATGGCCACCAAGAACGGCCGGCTGGTGCTGTCGCGTCGTCGCGCCAAGGGTCGCGCGCGGCTCGCCGTCTGAGGCGCGTCCCGCGGGCACGACCGGTCACCAGCAGCCCGTCGCAGCGGCGCATTCGCAGGCCTTCCCGCCGGCGCAGCGGCTGTTGTCCTCCAGTGACTTCACCAGGGTATTGCGCGAAGGCCGGCGCCACGGAGATCCGCTGTTCATGGTCATCGCTGCACGCGGACCGGGCCCAACGGCCCGCCTTGGGCTGGTGGTGTCCCGCAAGGCGGCCAGATCGGCGGTGCAACGCAACCGCATCAAGCGCCTGGTGAGGGAAGGCTTCCGACAGCGCAGCGCGGAACTGCCAGCCCTGGACATCGTCGTCAAGGCATCGCCCGCGGCTGCGCAGTGCGACAATACACGACTCGCGAACAGCTTCGCGGCACTGCTCGAACAGACGGCACGCTCATGCAACGCATCGCGATCTTCCTGATCCGCAGCTACCAGCTGCTGCTCAGCCCGGCGCTCGGCAGCCACTGCAGGTTCCAGCCGACCTGCTCGCAGTACGCGATCGAGGCGCTGCGCGAGCACGGCACATGGCGCGGCGCCTGGTTGGCGGTCCGGCGGATCGGTCGCTGTCATCCCTGGGGCGGCGACGGCCATGATCCTGTGCCGCCACGTCACCCGGCTGCCTGAGCACGCACGGAACAGCGATGGACAATACCCGCGTCTTCCTGTGGATCGCCCTGGTGATGCTGGCGTGGCTGAACTACAACGCCTTCGTGGAAAGCCAGCGCCCGCCGAGCGTTGAACCGGCGCCGGCCGATCAAGCAGAGGCGCCTGCCATTCCGGCCATTCCGGCAGACCCGGTGCCAAGCCTGCCGAAAATCGATGAGCTGCCGGTGCCGCCGCCGGGCGGCCAGCCGCCGAGTCAGCCCGTGACCGTCGAGGCCATGCCGGACGCGGGGCGCATCGTGGTTTCGACCGACGTGCTGGAGCTGGAGATCAGCCCGCGCGGTGGCGACCTCGTCAAGGCGCTGCTGCCACTCTACCCCGTGCACAAGAACCAGCCCGACGTCCCGGTGCAACTGCTCGACCCGACGACGGAGGGGCTCTACGTGCTGCGCAGCGGCGTGAGCACCGGCCGGCAGGAAAGCTCGACGCACGCGGAGACCTTGTTCACCGCCACCGCCGGGCAGTTCCGCCTCGATCCCGGACAGGCGTTCATCGAGGTGCCGTTGACCGCCGAGCTCGAGGGCGGCATCCGCGTCACCAAGATCTACCGCTTCCGCCGCGGTCAATACGCCGTGGAACTGGAACAGCGGGTGCACAACGGCGGCGATGTCGCATGGTCCGGCGCGCCGTACCTGCAGCTGCGCCGCCTGCATGACCCGCCGGGGCGCAGCCTGACCAACGTCGAGAGCTACTCGTTCCGCGGGCCGGTCATCTATAACGGCGAGAAGTACCAGAAGCTCGACGTCGGCGATCTCGCCGGGACACGGCTGGAATTCACCACCGACAGCGGCTGGATCGCCTCCATCCAGCACCATTTCCTCACTGCCGCGATCCCACCGGCGGGCCCCGCGCAGTTCACTGCGGCCGCGACGGCCGACGGGCTGTACACGCTGACCACTGTCGCCATGCCGGTGAGCGTGGCGCCCGGCGCCACAGCGAGCTTCGAGAACCGGCTGTTCGTCGGCCCGAAGCTGCAGGACCAGCTCGAAGCCACCGCGCCGAAACTGCGGCTCACCGTCGATTACGGCTGGCTGACGGTGATCTCGCAGCCCCTGTTCTGGGTGCTGTCGAAGATCTACGGCCTGATCGGCAACTGGGGCTGGGCGATCGTCTTCATGACGCTGTTGATCAAGCTGGTGTTCTACAAGCTGTCGGAAACCAGCGGCAAGTCGATGGCGAAGATGCGCAAACTCCAGCCGCGCATGAAAGCGTTGCAGGAACGCTACGCCGACGACCGCCAGAAACTGTCGCAGGCGATGATGGAGCTCTACAAGAAGGAGAAGGTCAATCCAGCCGCCGGCTGCCTGCCGATCATCGTGCAGATGCCGGTTTTCCTGGCGCTCTACTGGGTGCTGCTGGAGAGCGTGGAGATGCGCCAGGCGCCGTTCATGCTGTGGATCACCGACCTGTCGGTGCGCGACCCGATGTTCATCCTGCCGCTGCTGATGGGTCTGACGATGTGGGTGCAGCAGAAGCTGAACCCGGCGCCGCCCGACCCGGTGCAGGCAAAAGTCATGCAGATCCTGCCGGTGGTTTTCACGGTGTTTTTCGCCTTCTTCCCGGCCGGCCTGGTGCTCTACTGGTTCGTCAACAACCTGCTGTCGATCCTGCAGCAGTGGCACATCAACAAGGTCGTCGAGCGAGCCGGCTGATGGTGAGCGCGATGCCTCGCGCGCCCGGTCGATGAGGCTGCATTCCGACAGCGACACGATCGCCGCGCAGGCCACGCCGGCCGGCCGTGGCGGACTTTCGGTAGTGCGGCTGTCCGGGCCACGTGCGTTCGAGATCGCCGGCCAGCTGG
>CAZOSZ010000116.1:0-7754 GCA_964582505.1 uncultured Ectothiorhodospiraceae bacterium
GGCCATCGCGGCTGAAGCCGCTCCTACGGGCATTGACTCTTATATCAGAAACTTCTAATATACAGGCCAGCCCTAGCCCAACCAGGACGTTTGGCCATGAACATCGATCGTTTCGTCTTTGCTTTTGCCGGGACCGTGGTGCTGCTTGGCCTGATGCTGTCCCAGCTGCACAGCCCCTGGTGGCTGCTGCTGCCCGCCTTCGTCGGACTGAACATGCTGCAGGCGGCGTTCACCGGCTTCTGCCCGCTGGCGACTATCCTGAAGAAAGCCGGCCTGCAAAGCGGCGCGGCGTTCAGTTGAGCGCGCCTTCAGACTGAGACCGGCGCCGGAATGTGCGGCTGCGCCTGGTAGCCGACGATCTCGAAGTCCTCGTAGCGGTAATCGAAGATCGTCGCGGGTCGCCGCCGGATCTGCAGCTGCGGCAGCGGCCCCGGCGTGCGGCCGAGCTGCAGCTCGGCCTGCTCGAGGTGATTCCGGTACAGGTGCACGTCGCCGCCAGTCCAGACGAGATCGCCGAGCTCGAGGTCACACTGCTGCGCCACCATATGAGTGAGCAGCGCGTATGAGGCGATATTGAACGGCACGCCGAGGAACACGTCGCAGCTGCGCTGGTAGAGCTGGCACGACAGCTTGCCCTCGCCGACCCAGAACTGGATCAGGCAGTGGCAGGGAGCAAGTGCCATGCGCCCGACGCGGACATTGTCCTGCGGGCTGAGGCTCTCGTCCGGCAGTTCCGCGGGGTTCCAGGCGATCACGATGATGCGCCGCGAGTTCGGCCGCTTGCGGAGCGTGTCGACCGCCACCGCCACCTGGTCGATCGTACTGCCGTCGGCGGTCGGCCAGGCGCGCCATTGCCGGCCGTATACCGGCCCGAGTTCGCCCTCCTGGGTCGCCCACTCGTCCCAGATCCGCACCTTGTGTTCCTTGAGGTAACCGATGTTCGTGTCACCGGCGAGGAACCACAAAAGCTCGTGCACGATCGAGCGAGTGTGCAGCTTCTTGGTGGTCAGCAGAGGAAATCCGGCGCCGAGCTCGAAGCGCATCTGGTGACCGAATACCGACAGCGTGCCGGTGCCCGTGCGATCGCCCTTCTCGAGGCCCTCGCTGCGGACGCGCCGCAACAGCTCGAGGTACTGGCGCATCAGGCGGCCCTCTCCGCCGGACGGTAAGCCAGCCAAAGCAACACCGCGCCGGCGATGATCAGCGGCAGTGACAACAGCTGCCCCATGGTCAGCCAGCCGAACGCAAGATAGCCGATGTGCGCATCCGGCATTCGTACGAACTCGACCGCAAAGCGAAACACGCCGTAGCAAAGCCCGAACATCCCCGAGACCGCCAGCCGCGGCGGATTGCCCGCCGAGTAGAACCACAGGATCAAGAACAGCACGACGCCCTCGAGCGCCGCCTGGTAGAGCTGCGAAGCGTGGCGCGGCACGCCGTCGACGACGAAGGCCCAGGGAACGTCGCTCGGCTTGCCCCACAGCTCGCCGTTGATGAAATTGCCGATCCGGCCGAACCCCAGGCCGAGGGGCACCAGCGGCGAGCCGAAGTCGGTCAACTCAAAAAAGCCGCGGCCCACCTTGCGCGCGTACAGCCACAGCGCAATCAGCACGCCGATCAGGCCGCCGTGGAAAGACATGCCGCCTTCCCAGATGCGGATCAGCATCAGCGGGTCGCGGATCCAGGTATCGAAGTTGTAGAACAGGATCGACCCGAGTCGGCCGCCGACGATCACGCCGAGCGCGCCGTAGAACACCAGGTCGTCGATCTGCTGGGCCGTCCAGCCCGAGCCCGGCTTGAGCGCGCGGCGGCGCGCGAGGTACCAGGCGATGGCGAAGCCGATGACGTACATCAGGCCGTACCAGCGGATCGCCAGCGGCCCGATCTGCACCGCGACCGGGTCGAAATTCGGGTAGGGAATCATGGCCGCGTAGTGTACCAGCGCCATGCGGGACCGGCTTGTGCCGCGACCGGTCTGTTCCCTCCGGGTCGGCGACCCGGCCGGGTGGAGTTCTCTGCGGGGAAGCGCCCCCTCGGACGGCTTGCGGGACGGTCAATGACGGGTCGCGGCTGAAGCCGCTCCTACACGAACTGCGTCCGCGGGCCGGCTGACGTCGCGAAACAGCAGCATGTCCACGACGCGGCGCGATGCGCCCTCGTAGAAGCCGGTCTCGCCCTCGTAGCCGCGTGGATTGCGCCACGTGCCGAACAGCTGGTCGAACAACGCGAGGCTGCCGTAGTTGCAGCGATGCAAGCCGCGACCGTGGTGCACGGCGTGCATCTCCGGACGCGCCACCAGGTAGCCCAGCCAGTGCGGGGTGTTGAGGTTTGCGTGCTGGAAGACGGCCAGGAACGTGCTCAGCAGCAGCACCACGGTCGCCGCCTGCGGGTCGATCCCGACGCCAAGCACCAGCGCGAAGCTTCCCACCGCGGTCCAGCCGACCATGTCCAGCGGGCTGAACCAGAAAGCACTCCAGGTATCCAGCCGCTCGGCGCTGTGGTGCATCTGGTGCAGGCCGAGCCACAGCGGGTCGAAGCGGTGAATCGCGCGATGGTACCAGTAGCCGACGAGATCTAGCACGAGCAGCCCGGCGAGCGCGCCGCCGGCCACACCGAGGCCGCTCAGGTCGACGAACTGGTACGGTGCCAGATAGGCGTCCCAGACCAGCGGCAGGTAGGACGACAGGTAGAAGTAGAAGGCGAATGCCGCGAGGCCGCGCAGCTTCCAGCCGCGCACTTCGGGCAGGCGGCGTGCCGGGGCGACGGCCTCCCAGGCCGCAAGCGCCACGAACATGGCGATCACCGCCAGCGAGATCGGGTCGAGCAGAATTTCCAGTGGGGTGGGCATGACTTGGCCTCCAGTTCCAGGGTCGCCTCGGCGGCGCGAGGCGGCGCACTGTGCATCAGCCGGCCACGCTGGGCTAAAGTCATTTCGGGCGGTAACCGGACAAATCGGCCATGAACGAATCCCATCGACTCCTGAACGTGGCGGTACTGGCGCTCCCTGAATCCACCGCGTCCACCCTGTACGGCATGTGCGACCTGCTGGCCTCCGCCGGCCGGGACTGGCCCGCGCTGATGGAGGGTCGGGCGGCGCCATCGGCAATCCACGTCTACGTGGTCTCCGCTGACGGGCAAAGGCTGATGCTGTCCAACCGGCTGCCGGTCGAGCCGGCCTATTCGCTGGCCGACGCGCCGCGGCCCGATGTGGTTGCGATACCCGATCTCGCCGTGTTGCCGACCGACGATCTGTCGGGCCGCCACCAGGCGGAGCGGGACTGGCTCAGCCGGCTCTATGCCGAGGGCGCGAGCATCGCCACCGCATGCACCGGGAGCCTGGTGCTCGCCGAGGCCGGATTGCTCGACGGCTGCGATGCCACCATCCACTGGGCCTATGCCGAGGCCATGGCGCGCCGCTATCCGCGTATCCGGGTGCATGCCCAGCGGGCGCTGGTGATCACCGGCGAGGGCCAGCGCATCGTGATGGCCGGCGGCGGCACCGCCTGGCATGACCTCGGCCTGTTCCTCATCGCCCGCCACCTCGGCGCCGACGAGGCGATGCACGTGGCGCGGCTGCACCTGATCGACTGGCACCACGTCGGCCAGCAGCCGTACGCCTCGCTGACCCGCAACCGCCAGGCTGAGGACGCGCTGATCGCGCGCTGCCAGGAGTGGGCGGCCCGGCGTTACGACGAGGAGGCGCCGGTCGCCTCGATGGCCAGGCTGTCCGGCCTGTCGGAGCGCTCCTTCAAGCGTCGCTTCCACAAGGCCACCGGGATGTCGCCGCTGGAGTACGTCCATACGCTGAGGCTGGAGGAGGCCAAGCACCTGCTGGAGACCGACGATGCGCCGGTCGAGGCGGTCGCCAACGAGGTCGGTTATGCCGACGCGAGCTTTTTCAGCCGGATGTTCCGCCGCAAGGTGGGGATGACGCCGGCACAATACCGGCGCCGATTCAGCGCGCTGCGCAAGATGCTCGAGGGCACCGGCTGACCCGACGATGCAGGAGCGGCTTCAGCCGCGAATTGAGCCGCTGGAATCGCGGCTGAAGCCGCTCCTACGGCCGCTCCTACGGCCGCTCCTACGGCCGATCCCACGGCCGCTCCCGCACATCAATCCGCCACCACCCGGCAAAAGGCCGCCTTCAGGTAGCGTGTCTCGGCAATTGCGGGGTGCGAGGGATGGTCGGCGGCCTGGCCGCCGACCTCCAGCAGCTGCACCGTCCGCCCCAGGTGCCGCGCCGCGCGCTGGATGGCGACCAGCAGGTCGTCCAGCGAGAGGTGAAATGAACAACTGCAGGACACCAGCAGGCCGTCGCGCGGCAGCAGGCGCATCGCCAGCTGGTTGGCGCGCTGGTAGGCCGCCAGTCCTGCCTTGTGGTCCTTGCGCCGCTTGATGAACGCGGGCGGGTCGACCACCACGGCCTCGAAGCTGCGCCCTTCCTCGGCGAGCGCCTTCATGACGTCGAAGGCCTGCCCCTGCACGGTCTCGAGCTCGAGCCCGAGCCGCGCGGCATCGCGCGTGGCGATCTCCAGCGCCGTGCCCGAGCCGTCCACCAGCGTGACCTGTGCGCCGCGCGCCGCGGCCGTGAGCCCCCAGGCGCCGGTGTAAGAATACACGTCCAGCACGCTCGCCGGCCGATAGCGCGCGAAGCGCTCGCGATTGTCCCGCTGGTCGTAGAACCAGCCGGTTTTCTGCCCCTGGCGGATCGGCGCGGAGAACTCCAGCTCGCTCTCGATGACCCGCGCCTCCTCCGGCACCTCGCCGCACGCCACCTCCACATAGCGCTCCAGGTCCTCCGGCTCGCGCGCACTGGCATCGTTGCGCCACAGGATGCCCTTCGGATCGAGCACCTTGCGCACCGCGTCCACCACCTCGCCCTTGAACGCTTCGATGGCCGCCGTGCCCGCCTGCAGCACCACGATATCGCCGAAGCGGTCGGCCACCAGCCCGGGCAGGCCGTCGCCCTCGGCGAACAGCGCCCGGTAGCAGCCGTGACGGTAAAGCCGTTCGCGCAGCGCCAGCGCGACCTTCAGCCGGTGGACGAACAGCGAACGCCCCGGCGGGTGGGCCTCGTCGCGCGACAGGATGCGCGCCGCGATCAGGCTGTGCGGGTTGACGCCGGCATAGCCGAGGAAGCGCCCGTCGGCGCTCGCCAGCCGGGCGATCGCGCCGGGCTCCACCGCGGCCAGCGGCGTCGCGGCTGTGTCGATCTCGTTGCTGTAGACCCACAGGTGGCCGGCGCGCAGGCGCCGCTCCTCGCGGGGCCTGAGTTTCAGCTCGGGGTAGTCGGGGACAGGTGAGGACAAGGCAGCGGGATCCGGCGATCAACCGGAGGCGCTCCGGTATAGTTGCCTGCAAGTCTACCCGATTCACATCCCCGGAATTGCCGATGCCCGCCACGCCCAATCGCCTCGCCGGCGAAACCAGCCCTTATCTCCTGCAGCACGCCGACAATCCGGTGGACTGGCATCCCTGGGACGAACAGGCGCTCAAGACGGCACGCCGCGAGGGCAAGCCGATCCTGCTGTCGATCGGCTATTCGGCCTGCCACTGGTGCCACGTGATGGCACACGAGTGCTTCGAGGACGCGGCGATTGCGGCGCGCATGAATGAGCTGTTCGTCAACATCAAGGTGGACCGCGAGGAGCGCCCGGATCTCGACCGGATCTACCAGCTCGCCCACCAGATGATCACCCAGCGCAACGGCGGCTGGCCGCTGACCATGTTCCTCTCGCCGGAGGACCAGGCGCCGTTCTTCGGCGGCACTTATTTTCCGCCGACGCCGCGCCACGGACTGCCGGGATTCCCGGAGCTTCTGGATCGCGTCGCCAGCTACTGGCGCGAGCATCACGAGGAGATCCGCGGCCACGCCGAGGCAGTACGCGAAGCCTTCGCCAAGGTCTGGGAAGCACCCAGCGAGTCCGGCGCGCCGCCGCAGCTCGACCGCGAGCCGCTCATAAAGGCACGCCACGAGCTCGCTGGGCACTTCGACAAGGAACACGGCGGCTTCGGCCACGCGCCCAAGTTTCCGCATCCGCCCAACCTTGTTCGCCTGCTGCGCCACTGGCGCAGCACCGCACTCGGCGAACAGCCGGACCTGGAAGCGCTCTACATGGCCACCTCGACGCTGCAGCAGATGGCCGAGGGCGGCATCTACGACCAGCTCGGCGGCGGCTTCTGCCGCTACTCGGTCGACGAGCACTGGATGATCCCGCACTTCGAGAAGATGCTCTACGACAACGCCCAGCTCCTGCCGCTGTACGCCCAGGCGTGGGCGGTGACCAACGAGAAGTTGTTCCGCCGCGTCGCCGCAGAGACCGCCGGCTGGGTGATGCGCGAAATGCAGTCGCCGGAGGGCGGCTACTGGTCGAGCCTCGACGCCGATTCCGAAGGCCACGAAGGCAGGTTCTACGCCTGGAGCCGCGAGGAAGTGCAGCGGCTGCTGGAGCCCGGAGAGCTGGCCGCGGTGACCGCGGTCTACGGGCTGGACCGTGCCCCCAACTTCGAGGGCCGCTGGCATTTGCACACCTTCGTCACGCCGGCGCAATTCGCCGCCTCCAGCGGCCTCGAAGGCGCCGAGGTCGATGCCCGGCTCGCCGCAGCGCGTCGTAAGCTCTTGGCGGCGCGCGGATCGCGCGTGCGGCCCGGGCGCGACGAGAAAGTGCTCGCGTCCTGGAACGGGCTGATGATCCGCGGCATGGCGATCACCGCGCGGGTGCTCGGCGAGGCATCGCTGGCGGAATCGGCCGGTCGCGCGCTGGACTTCGTGCGGCGCGAGATGCTGGTGGACGGGCGCCTGCTGGCGACCTGGAAGGACGGGCGGGCGCGGTTCCCGGCGTACCTGGATGACTACGCGTTCCTGCTCGACGCCACGCTGGAGATGCTGCAGCTCCGCTGGCGCGGTGAGGATCTCGAATTCGCGGTGCTGCTGGCCGACGCGTTGCTCGAGCATTTCGAGGACCGTGCCGGTGGCGGCTTCCTGTTCACCGCCGACGACCACGAGCAGCTGCTGGAGCGACCGCGGCCGCTGGCCGACGATGCGCTGCCCGCCGGCAACGGCGTGGCGGCACTGGCGCTCAACCGGCTGGGCTGCCTGCTGGGCCAGCCGCGTTATCTGGAGGCGGCCGAACGCGCGGTCCGCTCAGCGATGCCGGCGATCAGGCGGGCGCCCTCGGCGCATTGCGCATTGCTCGATGCACTGGAGGAACAGCTCGATCCGCCGGAGATCGTGATCGTGCGCGGCGCGCCGAAGCAAGCGACTGAGTGGGCGCGAACGGCGCGGCTGGTGTATGCGCCGCGCAGGATGGTGCTGGAGATTCCGCTGGATGCGGAGGGCTTGCCGGTGACCCTGGCGGAAAAGGCGGCGCCGGAGTCGGGGGCGCGGGCGTGGGTTTGCCGGGGGACGACGTGTCTGCCGCCGGTGGCAAGCCTGTCGGAACTGACAGGCGTGCTCAAGGGCGGGTGAGTGGCGGCGCCGTCCTGTCCCAATGCCACCTGTCGGGGCGCCCGCCGATAACACTACCAGTTCACCGGCTTCAGATCCGGCCCCACCACATGCCCGTGCTGCGCCGGACCGTCATGCCTCACGTCATGGGTGAAGTGCCCGCCGTACCAGATGACGACATCGTGATTGTGAATGGCTTCGCCGTTGACCCATCCGTCGATGCCGGCTTCGTATGGCGGGCCGATGGCGACTACGCCGTCGTCGATCTCGCTGCCGCGGTAGCGCAGGATCCAGACGTCGCCGCGGC
>CAZOSZ010000117.1:0-1100 GCA_964582505.1 uncultured Ectothiorhodospiraceae bacterium
TCGACGCGTGACTTGCCCAGTGAAAATCCTCGCCGCAGCCACCCTCGCCCTGCTCGCCTGGCTCGCCTTCTGGCCCGTGCCGATCGAGCCGGTTGCCTGGCAGGCGCCCGAGGCGCCCTCGCTGGAGGGCGTCTACGCGCCCAATGAGCGGCTGGCCGCCGTGCGTCGGCTCGCTATCGGCGTCGGCATCGGTCCGGAGGACGTCGCAGTGGATGCCGTGGGCCAGCTGTACGTCGGCTACGAGGATGGGCGGCTGGTGCGCTTCGATTCCGACGGCGGCAACCCGACGCTGCTGGCCAATACCGGCGGGCGGCCGCTCGGCCTGGCTTTCGATCCCGACGGACGGCTGGTGGTCTGCGACGGCTACAAGGGCCTGCTGCGGGTCTCCATGGACGGCGTCATCGAGGTGCTTGCGACCGAGGCAGACGGCGTGCCGTTCGGCTTCACTGACGACCTCGACATCGCGTCCGACGGGACGATCTATTTCACTGATGCCTCCTGGAAATTCGGCCCGGCCATGAAGGCGCGCGACGACATCCTCGAGCATGGGGGCCACGGGCGGCTGCTGCGACACGATCCGGCCAGCGGCGTCACCACGGTGCTGCTCGACGGCCTGCAGTTTGCCAATGGCGTGGCGCTGGCCCCCGACGGCCGCTCGGTGCTGGTGGCGCAGACCGGACGTTACGACGTGCTGCGATACTGGCTGGAGGGCGAGAAGTCCGGTAGCCACGAGGTGTTCATCGAAAACCTGCCGGGCATTCCCGACGGCATCTCCAGCAACGGCCGCGACACCTACTGGCTGGCGCTGTTCACGGTGCGCAACCCCATGCTGGACGCACTCTCCAACTGGCCGCGGCTGCGGAAAGTGGCCTATCGCCTGCCGGCGTTCCTGCAGCCGCAACCCGTGCGGCACGCCTTCGTGCTCGGTTTGTCGCTTGACGGACAGGTGAGCCACAACCTGCAGCACGCCGGCCGCGACAGTTTCTCGCCGGTCACCAGCGTCGAGGAGGCGCACGGTCGGCTGTATCTCGGCAGCCTCACGCAGGATGCCTTCGGCGTCTTCGACCTCGACCTGTAGGAGGGGCTCCCAGGAGGGGCTC
>CAZOSZ010000117.1:1200-7689 GCA_964582505.1 uncultured Ectothiorhodospiraceae bacterium
AGGAGGGGCTCGTAGGAGGGGCTTTAGCCCCGATTCCATAGATCTGTCGCGGCTGAAGCCGCTCCTACGGCCGCTCCTACGGCCGCTCCTGCAGCCAACCCGGGAGCACGCCCTGTCGCCACAGCACGGCCAGCAGCACGATGACCGCAAGCAGGAACAGCCAGGCCCTCCACGGCCGCCGCTTCTCGGCATAGGGATCGCTGAGCGAGCGTACCGAGCCTTTGGGCAGCTCCGCGATTGCGGTCAGCGAGCCGCCGAACGGCACGTTGATCCTGGCCCGGGCATTCACCGCCCAGCCGTTGGCATCCAGCAGCGGGCCGAGGTTGCGGCGTCGCAGGGTCATGAAGGCGAGCAGCATGGACGGCCCGGAAATCAGCAGCAGGATGGCCACGACCACCACCGGCAATTGCCACCACGCCAGCGTGAACAGCCCGGACACGGCGGCGGCCAGCGCCGTGCCGATCGCGCCCACCGCGAGGCCGATGGCCGCGAAGATGCCGGCGAACTTGGCAATGTCGAATGCCTGCGCGGCCGACGCCTGGCCACCCTCGGCCCTGGCGGCCGCCTCGCCGATATTGGCCTGGGCCTTGCCCTCGACATCCTGGTCGCGAGAGGCGGCGAACTTGCGGATCTGGTTCTCGATGAAGCTGCCGATGCGCCGGTAGGGCGACCAGAAGGCCTGGCGAATGCTGACCGGCTGCTCGACCACCTTGACCACGGTGGCTTTCCAGTCGCGCCCCTGGCGGTCGTAGAAGATGCCGTTGCGGCCGGGCACCATCAGTTCGTCCACCTCGCCGCCGGTGAGTGCCGCGACGATGCAAAGCGGCTCGCAGCCGACACGCGTGCAGCTGCAATAAACCAGGTAGCAACCGCTGAAGTGCGCCAGCGTCGCGTGCCTGGCCATGTCCGTGACGCGCAGCACCAATTCGCAGCTGCGCTGGTCGAGATACAGCGTGCCGGCCTGGAAGACGGCCTTGTCCTGGCCGCCGTAGAAATTGCTGAGCGTGACGAAGTTGCGCAGCAGTGCCACGAGATCTCGCTGGTAGCGGACGATGCGTTCCACGGCGTCGACATTGGCCGCCGAGGTCTCGGCCTTCAGGTCCTGCTCGATCAGCGCCGCCAGCCGCTCGCGCGTGCCATCAGACACGATGCGCTCGAGCTGCACCAGCTCGATCTCGTGCACGGCCGTCACGGGCCGCTCGCCCATCCACGCGCGGTAGGCCGCGAATTTCGCCGACAAGGCCGCCCAGTCATCCTCCGGGAGCACCTCGCGGGCGCCGAGCATCGGCTCAATGACCTCGTCGTGCAGCTGCGCGATGCGCGCTGCCCACGCCGGATTGATGCCTGCTGACAACGGCAGCGGCTTGCCGGCCTCGACTGATGCCAGCGGCAAGGCGGCCACCTCGGCATCGTCGGTCTCGATGGGCCGCTCGCCCAACGCGCTGTAGACCGATGCCGGCGGATTGAGCGCCTCGGCGGCGCGCGGATCAAATGCCGCCAGGCGGCAGCGGGCGAAATAGTCGTCCACCTTCGTCCGGACCGCCTCGAAGGCGTCCGCCGCCGCGGCCGTGCCCTGGCCGAGCGGCAGGATCAGGTCCGCCGCCTCTGCTGCGCGGCGCCGCCATTCCAGCACCGCTTCGGCCTGGACGAAGAATGCCTCCAGCGTGTCGACGGTCACGCCCGGCTCGCCGCTGCGATCGTTCACGCCGCCCTGCGTGGCAATGATCTCGCCAATCACTCTCGCCTGCGCCTCATCCGCGCTCAGAGACGCCGGCACCACGCCATCGCCGTTGAAGTGCCCGGGCGAGAACAGCCGAGTCATGTCGGCGAAATCCTCGACCGCCAGGCTGCCGGGCGCGGACTTGCCGAGGTACCCGATGACCTTGCTCGCGGCCGCCTTGAGGGTGGCGCCCTCGACATCGCTGTCGTCGAGCGCGTCGAGCGGCAGCTCGCCGTCGGCAAACAGCAGCTGCGGATCCTTGAGTACCTGGCAGGCCCAGCGGACCGCGGCAAGGATCTCCGGCACGCGGATCTGGCCGTCACCGTCGCTGTCGATCAACGCCAGCGTCCGGCCATCGAACTCGAGCCCTGTTGCAGGGCAGCTCAGCGCCGTCCAGAGCTTCGGATCCAGCTCCGCGAGATGGCGCAGGTCCTCGCCGCTTTCCAGTGCGACCTGGTCGAAACCGCCGTAACGGAAAAAACGCCAGCGGTGTGCCGCGGCCGCGTCGTTGTTTGCCATGGTCGTCACTCCCCGATCAGCTCCCGGAAATGCAGCGCAGCGAAGACGATGTGCAGCGCCAGCAGCACGATCATGCCGCGTGCGGCGCAGAGGTGACAGTCGCGCCAGCCGAGCGCCTCACTGGTGCCCTGGGTCCAGTACCAGGCCGCACCGCTCAGCGCGGTAACCAGCAGCAGCAACAACAACAGGCCCTCGACGAGCGCGAACAGCCCGCCGCCCTCGGCGGTCGGGATCCTGCCGCGCAGCAGCCCGCGCAGGTCCTCGAGTGGCCGACCGAGCCGCCCGGCCAGCCAGGGGAAATACAAGCGCCAGCGCCCGACCCGGGTGCAGGACGCTGTGTAGACCGTCGCCAGCAGCAGCACGAGGAACCCGAGCGCCACGTGGCTGTAATTCAGGAATCCGGCGTCACGCGGGATCCGTCGCAGCATGTGCACCCAAGGGCTGGTAAGAATCAGCCAGGCGGACAGCAGCGCCACCACCAGGTGCTGGCGCTCGGCGAACCTGGACCAGACCGCGTCCATCGTCTCCTCAGGCGGCACGCCCGGAAGCGAACTCCGCGATCCGTCCGGCGAAACGCTCGACCTCGCTCCAGTCGGTGTACTCGGCCCGGGTCTGCGGGTCGGTCGGTCCCCGGGTCAGCCACATGATGAAACGGATGACATTGCGGTCGCAGGCGCTGTAGCGCTGGTAGTCGAGATCGCCGCCGAACACGCCGACCAGTTTCGGCTGCCACGGGCTGCTGGCGAGAAATGCCTTGACGTAGGGATTGGTCTCGGGGGTGTTCTTGGCGGGCTTGCGCGCCACCAGGTTCACCGAGAAAAATCCGCTGGGTTTCGCCTCCAGCAGCCGCCGGTGCGCGTGGATGAACTCCAGCACGGCGGGGTTGTGCTTGCCGTTGCGGATGCTCGCGCCGATGACGATGGCGTCGTATCCGGCCGGATCTGCCCCGCCTGCCAGCGGTGCGATCTCGGCCTGCTGGCCGAGGTTCGCGAGACTTGCCTGCAGGCGCTCGCAGATCTTGCGGGTGTGTCCATAGACGCCGGAATGCAGCAACAGGATCTTGGCCACCGGATTCGCTTCCTTGTGCGCTGGAAGACCCGGATCTTAGCGAAAGGCCCGCCCCCCCTCGCCTGTATGTTCCGCAATGGCTTTTTCAGGCCGCGGCGCGCGCCAGCACGCCCTGGGCGGCCGCCGGCGCGACTGAGTGCCGGACGCCCTCGACCCCGGCGAGCGCCGCATCGAGGGCGGCGAGACAGTGCAGCACATTGTCCGGCCGGGCACTGTGGCCCATCAGCCCGATGCGCCAGACCTTGCCGGCAAGTGCCCCGAGACCGCCGCCGATCTCCAGGCCGAACTCGTCCAGCAGGCGCTGGCGCACGGCCGCCTCGTCCACCCCGGCCGGCACCCGCACGGTATTGAGCTGCGGCAGCCGCCACGGCGCCTCGACCGGCAGCTCGAGACCCATGGCCTCGATCCCTGCCTCGAGCGCCTCGTGCATCCGGAGATGCCGCGCCCAGCTCGCCTCGAGGCCTTCCTCGGCCAGCATGACCAGCGATTCGTGCAGGCCGTAGAGCGCGTTGATCGGCGCGGTGTGGTGGTAGACGCGCTTGGGCGTCGCGTCGCCACCGCCCCAGTAGCCCATCACCAGGTTGAGATCGAGAAACCAGCTCTGCACGGGGTGGCGGCGGTTGCGAATGCGCTCCGCGGCACGCGGTGAAATGCTCACCGGCGACAGACCGGGCGTGCAGGAAAGGCATTTCTGCGAGCCGGAATAGACCACGTCCACACCCCAGGCATCGACTTCGACAGGCATGCCGCCCAGCGAGGTCACGGCATCCATGATGACCAGGCAGTCCTGTTCCCGTGCCAGGCGGCACAGGGTCTGGGCGTCGGAACAGGCGCCGGTCGAGGTCTCGGCATGGACGAAGGCGAGGATCTTCGCCTCCGGGTGGGCGGCCAGCGCCGCCGCGGCCTTGCCCGGGTCCACCGGCTGACCCCAGGCATCTTCGACCACCACCGCGGTGCCGCCGCAGCGCTCGACGTTTTCCTTCATCCGCCCGCCGAACACGCCGTTGATGCAGACGATCACCGTGTCGCCCGGCTCCACCAGGTTGACAAAGGCGGCTTCCATGCCGGCCGACCCGGGCCCGGAGACAGGAATGGTCAGAGGATTGGCGGTGCGGAAGGCATACTGCAGAAGCCGCTTCAACTCGTCCATCATGCCGACGAATTGCGGATCGAGGTGACCGATGGTCGGCCGGCCCATGGCCTGCAGCACGCGAGGGTGGACGTCGGAAGGTCCCGGACCCATCAGGGTGCGGGTCGGCGGGCTGAAGGACTTCGGGATCATCGCGGCGTGGCTCCGGCGGGCTTGAGTGTGCAGTGCAGTATAGGGATCCGGGCTGCCCGGCGTCATGCCCCTGCGACGCGCCGGGAGGGCCAAGCCACGTCGCAGGCGCGATGCTAAGATCAGCGCCGTGATGACGCTCCGCGCACTGGCCATCGCGCTCTCCGTCCTGCTGCTCGCCCTTCCCATCGCCGGGGCGCCGGAGTCCGGCGCGCGCGGCCATGTCGATTCCCGCGGTGCCGAAGTGCTCAGGTGGAGCCAGTCGCAGAAGCTTGCCGGCTTCCCGCGCATGGAAGCGCAATTTTCCGCGCGCACCGTGGCGGCCGGCTCCCGGCCACGGGCCTTGCCTGCCGGCATGCCGCTCGCGCCGTTCGAAGCCGGCGGAGAACAAGCGGCGGCGCTCGAGGCCTTCATTGCGGCGGAACATGTGGCCGGCCTGCTGGTGCTGCATGACGGGCAGATCCGGCTGGAGCGCTATGCGCTCGGCCATTCCGCCAACGGGCGATGGACCTCGTTCTCGGTGGCCAAGAGCGTGACTTCTACCCTGGTGGGCGCGGCCATCAAGGATGGCCACATCGGCGGGCTCGATGAGCCCGTCACGCGCTACATCACCGAGCTGCGCGGCACGGCCTACGAGGGTGTGACGCTGCGCCAGTTACTGACCATGACCTCGGGCGTGGCATTCAACGAGGACTACAGCGACCCCGACTCGGATATCGCCCGGCTCTACAGCGAGCCACCCGAGCCTGGCATGGACGCGACGGTCAGTTTCGTGCGCACACTCGAACGCGAGGCCGAACCAGGCACCAGGTGGCGCTACAAGACGCCGGAAACGAACCTGGCCGGCACGCTGGTGATGGCAGCGACCGGCAGGCCGCTCGCCGAGTACCTGTCCGAGAAGATCTGGCGCCCCTACGGCATGGAGCAGGACGCCACCTGGCTGGTGGACCACATCGGCAATGAACAGGGCGGCTGCTGCCTGCAGGCCGGCCTGCGCGACTACGCCCGCTTCGGCCAGTTCATCCTCGAGGGCGCGAAGATCGACGGCGAATCCATTCTCCCCAAGGGCTGGCTCGAGGCGGCGACACGCAAGCAGACCGAAACCGGGCTGCCGGGGGGCGGTTACGGCTACCAGTGGTGGCCGGCGGACGACGGCAGCTTCCAGGCGCGCGGCATTTTCGGACAGCTGCTGCACCTCGACCCCGAGCGGAAACTGGTCGTGGCGATCTCGGCTGCATGGCCGGCGGCCCGGGATCCGGCGCGGCGACTGGCGCAGGCCGCGCTCATCGAGTCGATTGCCGCAGCCCTAGATGCCGAGGCAGCCAGACACTGATAACGCTGTGGGGGAACGCATCATGGTGGGCAAGTACGAGAGCATCCTCGAGACCGTCGGCCGTACGCCGGTGGTGCGCATCCGGCGGCTGGCGCCGCCGCACGTCAGGCTGTATGCCAAGCTGGAGGCCTTCAATCCGCTCGGCTCGGTCAAGGACCGGCTGGCGCTCGGTATCATCGAAGACGCCGAGCGCCGCGGGCTGCTCAAGCCGGGCCAGACGGTGGTGGAAGCCACCAGCGGCAACACCGGCATCGGCCTGGCGATGGTCTGCGCCGCCAAGGGCTATCCGCTGGTGATCGTGATGGCCGAGAACTTCAGCATCGAGCGGCGCAAGATGATGCGCTTCCTCGGCGCCCGGGTGGTGCTGACGCCGGCCGCCGAGAAAGGCAGCGGCATGCTCGCCAAGGCGGTGGAACTGTCCAGGGCGCATGGCTGGTTCCTGTGCCGCCAGTTCGAGAACGAGGCCAACGCCGAGATGCACTCGCGGACCACCGCACCGGAAATCCTCGAGGCTTTCGCCGGCGAGCGTCTCGACTGGTGGGTGACCGGCTTCGGCACCGGCGGCACGCT
>CAZOSZ010000118.1:0-4384 GCA_964582505.1 uncultured Ectothiorhodospiraceae bacterium
ACGGCCCCGCCTGGCTGGCCGAGCGCCGCCGCGCGGGGCTCGAGCAGTTTGCCGCTGCCGGCTTTCCGGGGCGGCGCGACGAGGACTGGAAATATACCGATCTCAGGCGGGTGACCCGCCGCAGCTTCGCCACCGCCGTCCGCGCGCCGGCCGAAGTGCCGGCCATCGAGGGCTTCGACTGCCCCACCCTGCTGTTCGTCAACGGCCGCTTCGCAGGCTCCAGCCGCCTGCCCGAAGGCGCCGCCTTGCAGCCGCTGTCGGAGGCCATGGCCGCCGGCCACCCGGCCTGCCGCGAGCTGCTCGGCACGATCGCCGATCCGGCACGCCACCGCTTTGCGGCGTTGTCCACCGCGCTGTTCACCGATGGCGTGCTGGTCGAGCTTGCGCCGGGGTCGGCGCTGGCCGAGCCCTTGCGGCTGGTGTTTATCGCCGGCGGCGGCGAGTCGCCGGTGCTGGCCTGCCCGCGGGTGCTGGTGCATGCCGGCGCGAACAGTGCGGCGACCCTGGTCGAGCACTACCTGTCGGCGCCGGGCGAGGCGCTGGAACTGGCGGTCACCGAGCTGGCGCTCGGCCCCGGAGCGCGACTGGAGCATTACCGGCTGCAGGAGGCCTCGGTGGAGTGCTTCCAGCTCGGCGTACTGGCCGCGCGGCTGGACCGCGACGCCAGCCTGGTGAGCCACAACCTGGCGATCGGCGGGCGCATCGCGCGCCTCGACGTCGACGTGCAGCTCAGTGGGCCCGGCGCACGGGTGGAAATGAACGGCCTGTACGTGGCGCGTGACGGCCAGCATCACGACAGCCACACTCGCGTGGACCACGCCGTGCCGCGCACCACCAGCGAGCAGCTCTACCGCGGCGTGCTCTCGGGCAAGAGCCGTGCGGTGTTCAACGGCAAGGCGATCGTTCACCGGGGCGCCGCCGGCACCGATGCGCGCCAGTCGAACGCCAACCTGCTGCTGTCGCCCGGCGCAGAGGTGGACACCAAGCCGGAACTGGAGATCTACGCCGATGACGTCAAGTGCTCGCACGGTGCGACCACCGGCCAGCTCGACGTCAACGCGCTGTTTTACCTGCGTTCGCGCGGCCTCGATGAGGAAACCGCGCGCAGCGTGTTGACGTTTGCATTTGCCGACGCGGTGCTGGCGCGGATGAGCCTCGCGCCGCTGCGACGCCATGCCGAGCAACAGGTGGTCGGTCGGCTGCCCGACAGCGAACGGATCAGGGAGTTCAGATGAGCGAAGCGCGCCTCAAGGCGGTGTCCCGACCGCCGGCTTTCGACGTCGAGGCGGTGCGGCGGGATTTCCCGGTGCTGCACCAGCAGGTCCACGGCCAGCCGCTGGCCTTCCTCGACAACGCCGCCTCGGCACAGCGGCCGCTGCAGGTGATCGAGGCGGTCTCGCAGTACTACCGTCGCGACCACGCCAACGTGCACCGCGGCGTCTACGAGCTCAGCCAGCGGGCCACCGACGCCTTCGAGGGCGCCCGCGAAAAGGTGCGCCGCTGGATCAATGCGGCCTCGAGCAAGGAAGTGATCTTCACCCGCGGCACCACCGAGGCGATCAACCTGGTGGCGCAGAGCTGGGGCCGCAACACACTCGGTCCCGGCGACGAGGTGCTCATCAGCCACCTCGAGCACCACGCCAACATCGTGCCCTGGCAGATGGTCTGCCAGCAGACCGGCGCCACCCTGAAGGTCATCCCGATGACGCCTTCGGGCGAGCTCGATCTCGATGCGGCGCGTGCATTGTTCGGCCCGCGCACCCGGATCCTTGCCGTCGGCCATGTCTCGAATGCCCTGGGCACCATCCACCCGGTCGCCGAACTGGTGGCGATGGCAAGGTCAGTGGGTGCGCTGGTGCTGTTCGACGGTGCCCAGGCGGTGCCGCACATGCGCGTCGACGTGCAGGCGCTGGGCTGCGACTTCTATGCCTTCTCCGGCCACAAGATGCTCGCGCCCACCGGCATCGGCGTGTTGTGGGGCCGCGAGGCGCTGTTGCGCGAAATGCCGCCATGGCAGGGCGGCGGCGACATGATCCTGTCGGTAAGCTTCGAAAAAACCACCTACAACGAGCTGCCGTGGAAATTCGAGGCCGGCACGCCGCACATTGCCGGCGCGATCGGCCTGGGCGCGGCGATCGACTACCTCGAGCGGCTCGGCCTGGAGCGCGCCTCCGCCTGGGAGCAGCAGTTGCTGGCGTACGCCAGCGACGCGCTCGCCGGGATCGATGGACTGAGGCTGATCGGCACCGCGAAGCACAAGGCGTCGGTGATCTCCTTCGTGATGGAGGGCGTGCACCCGCACGACATCGGCACCATCGTGGATCTTGCCGGCGTGGCGATCCGCACCGGCCACCATTGCGCCATGCCGGTGATGGAATACTACGGCGTGCCGGCCACCGCGCGCGCCTCCTTTGCGTTCTACAACACCCTGGAGGAGGCCGACCGGCTGGTCGCGGCGCTGTGGCAGGCCAGGGAGGTGTTCGCCTGATGCAGCTCACCGACCTGTACCGCGACGTGATCATCGATCACAACCGCACGCCGCGAAACTTCCGCAAGATCGGCCCGCCCTGCCGGCATGCCGAGGGACTCAACCCGCTGTGCGGCGACAAGCTGCAGGTGTACCTCAGGCTGGGTGAGGACGAGCGCATCGAGGATGTCGCTTTCGAAGGCTCCGGCTGCGCGATCTCGGTGGCTTCCGCCTCGCTGATGACCGAGGCGCTGCACGGCAAGTCGCGCGCCGAGGCCGAGACGCTGTTCGAGCAGATCCACGCCATGCTCACCGGCCGGGCGGAAGCCGACCCGGCTCGATTCGGCAAGCTGGCGGCGCTCGGCGGCGTGCGTGATTACCCCACCCGCGTGAAGTGCGCCAGCCTGTGCTGGCATACCATTCACGCCGCTCTCGGCGAGGGCGGCACCATCAGCACCGAGTAACCCACCGCCATGTACGGACAAGACAGCGAACCCGTCACCCTTGCGCGCGATTGCACGGCAATCATCGTGCCGGCCGGAGACCAGGTGATTCTGCGCAGGGGCGCGCGCGGCCTGATCACCCAGGCGCTCGGCGGCAGCTTCACGATCTACCTCGACGGCAACCTGTTCCGCATCGCCGGCGAGGACGCCGACGCCCTGGGCAAGGACCCCGTATTGCCACCCGAGCTCCCGCCGGATGCTCCCGACGAGGACGTGGAGGCGCTCGTATGGGAGCAGTTGCGGACCTGTTTTGACCCTGAAATTCCTATTAATGTCGTGGACTTGGGACTGATATATAAATGCAATCTCAAGTCCGCGGACCAGGGCATGCGCGACGTCGAGGTGAAGATGACGCTGACCGCGCCGGGCTGCGGCATGGGCGAGGTGCTGGTGATGGACGTCAAGGACAAGCTGGAGATCATCCCGACCATTCGCGAGGCACGCGTCGAGCTGGTGTTCGACCCGCCGTGGAACCGCACGATGATGTCCGAGGCAGCGCGCCTGCAGACGGGCATGTACTGACGTGGGCCGCTGGCATGACGTGACCGCCGACGGGGACATCGCGCCGGGCGGCTTCGCGCTGCTCGAGACCGACGAGCTGGTGGCGGCGGTGTTCAACATTGACGGCGAGCTGTTTGCCATCGAGGACATCTGCACCCACGACGGCGCCGAGCTGGCCGGCGGCCCGATCGACGACCACCAGGTCATCTGCCCGCGCCACGGCGCACGCTTCTGCCTGCGCACCGGCCGTGCGCTGACCCCGCCGGCCTACAATCCGGTGCAGACTTTCCCGGTGCGCATCCACCAGGGCCGCATCGAGATCGAGCTGCCGGACTGACTCGATGCTGCGCCTCACCCTGCTCAGGCACGGCAAGTCGAGCTGGGACGATCCGGAGCTCGAGGATCTCGAGCGGCCGCTGGCGCCGCGTGGATTGCGCGATGTGCCGGAGATGGGCCGCCGGCTGGCGAAGCGCGGCGAGCTGCCCGGGCTGATCCTCTCCAGTCCGGCGCTGCGCGCACTGAGCACCGCACGGGCGATCGCGCGCGAGATCGGCTACCGGGAAGACCGCATCCGCCAGGAGCCGGCGCTGTACATGGCGAGCCCGCTCGAGATCCTCGCCACGCTGCAGCGGCTCGGGGATCCTCCACAGCACCTGATGGTGGTCGGCCACAATCCCGGGCTGACCGAGCTGGCCAACATGCTCGACGAGTTTCACCTCGACAATCTGCCGACCGCGGCAATTCTGTCCGTGGAATTTGACGCTTCCGACTGGGGGCGCATCGAGCCCGCCTCGGCCCGACTGCTGTGGCTCGACTATCCGAAGAAGCGTCCGGCCTGACGCCGTAGGAGCGGCTTCAGCCGCGACGGGTCGGGGCTGAAGCCCCTCCTACAAGGGCGGCGGCTTCAGCCGCG
>CAZOSZ010000118.1:4484-7587 GCA_964582505.1 uncultured Ectothiorhodospiraceae bacterium
CAAGGGCGGCGGCTTCAGCCGCGCACTCTGTCAGCCCGCGCCAGGAAGCCGTCGAGCACCTCGAGGAAGCGGTTTGGCTCCTCCAGGTGCGTCATGTTGGCACTTTGCTCGAACACCACCCACTCGGAGGCCGGAATGCCCTGATAGATGGCCGCCGCAACCGCGGGCGTGGTGCGGTCAAAGCGCCCCGACACCACCAGGGTCGGGACCGGGACGTCGGCGAGGCGGTCGACTGCGGTCCACCCGGCGAGCTGGCCACCGGGCTCGAAGTCGCCCGCGCCAAACAACGCGTCGTGCGCGCCACAGTCGCTGCGCGATCCCGCCAGGCTGCGCTTCAGGCAGCCCGGCCAGGGATCCATGCGGCACAGGTAGCGGTGCTGGAAGGCCTGCAGCGCGGCGTGGTACGCCGAGTCCGGAGCGACACTGCCGGCCAGCCGGGCACAGCCCTCGCCGACCACCCGGAACCAGGTCCTGTAGACCTGGAAGGATGCGTAGCCCTCCCGGGAGGGGTATGGATCCGGCATCAGGACGACACTCCCTGTCCCGTCCGTGGGTGCACGCCGGAACCAGCATAGACCTGTGCCGCACGGTCAGGACATCCGCAGAGATACGTGCAGCGGCGCCGTGGCTGAGGCTGTTTGCGAATTCCTTCCCCGCAGTCTGCGGGCGATGGCGCGGATCGGTGTTTTGCACGGCAAAGATTTATGGAGTCGCGGCTGAAGCCGCTCCTACGGAGCTTGCGCTGTAGGAGCGGCTTCAGCCGCGACCCGGATCAAGGATCGCTCAACACTCGGGAACGTTCACCGCCAGCCCGCCCTTCGAAGTTTCCTTGTAGATGGTGGACATGTCCAGCCCGGTCTGGCGCATGGTGGCGATCACTTGGTCGAGGCTCACCTTGTGGCTGCCGTCGCCGCGGCCGGCCATCCGCGCCGCGTTGATCGCCTTGACCGCGCCCATGGCGTTGCGCTCGATGCAGGGAATCTGCACCAGCCCGGCAATCGGGTCGCAGGTCAGGCCAAGGTTGTGTTCCATGCCGATCTCCGCAGCGTTCTCCACCTGGCCGTCGCTGCCGTCCATCGCCGCCACCAGGCCGCCGGCGGCCATCGAGCAGGCCACGCCGACCTCCCCCTGGCAGCCCATCTCGGCGCCGGAGATCGAAGCATTCTTCTTGTACAGGATGCCGATCGCGCCTGCGGTCAGCAGGAAGCGGATCACGCCCTCCTCGTCCGCACCCGGGACGAACCGCCGGTAGTAGTGCAACACCGCCGGGATGATGCCGGCCGCGCCATTGGTCGGCGCCGTGACGATCCGCCCGCCGGCGGCATTCACCTCGTTGACCGCAAGCGCATAGGCGTTGACCCAGTCCATGAAGTCACCGGCCGCGCCCTCACCGCACAGCTCGCGGTAGAGCTTCGGCGCCCGGCGCGGCACTCTCAGCACGCCGGGCAGCACGCCCTCGGCAGCAAAGCCCTGGCGGACGCATTCGCGCATCACCAGCCACAGCTCGAGCAGCCGCTCGCGGGTTTCGGCCGGCGGCCGCCAGGCGGCCTCGTTGGCCAGCATCAGCTCGTGAATCCTGAGCCCGTGGCGCCGGCACTGATCCAGCAGCTCCGCGGCCGACTCGAAGGGATGCGGCACCTCGACTGCGCCGGCCTCGTCGACGTCCGGCTCCTCGCCACGCACGATAAAACCACCGCCGATGGAATAAAAGTTTTCCTGCAGCAGCGTGCCACCGTCGCCGTCGAGCGCGGTGAAGCGCATGCCGTTGGTGTGTCGCGGCAGCACCTGCTCGCGGTGGAACAGCAGGTCCATCGGCTCGTCGAAGGCGATCTCCCGTTCGCCCAGCAGCTTGAGCCGGCCGGCGCCGCGGATTCGCGCCAGCCGGGCCTCGACCGTCGCCGGCTCCAGCGTGCGCGGCTCCTCGCCCTCCAGCCCGAGCAGGATCGCGCGGTCGGTGCAATGGCCCTTGCCGGTCAGTGCCAGCGAACCGTAGAGCTGCACACCGAGGCCTTCGATCCGTTCCAGCAGGCCGGCCTCGCGGGCATCCAGCAGAAAACGGCGCGCCGCCCGCATCGGCCCCATGGTGTGCGAACTCGAGGGCCCGACGCCGATCTTGATGAGGTCGAAAATGCTGATCGCCATGCGCTGCGCCTCAGCCCTCCGACAGCGACAGCAGGCTGGCGTTGCCGCCTGCCGCGGTGGTGTTGATGGTCAGCGTCCGCTCGGTGGTGAAGCGGTGCAGGTAAGCAGGGCCGCCGGCCTTCGGGCCGGTGCCGGACAGCCCGGAGCCGCCGAAGGGCTGCACTCCCACCACTGCGCCGACCATGTTGCGGTTGACATAGACGTTGCCGGCGCGGGTCTTGCGGAAGATTTCCCGGGCGCGCGCGTCGATGCGGCTGTGCACGCCGAGCGTCAGCGCGTAGCCGGTGGCGTTGATCTCGGCAATGATCCGGTCGAGGTCTCGTGCCGCAAACCGCACCACGTGCAGGATCGGCCCGAACACCTCGCGCTCGAGCTGGCCGATGCCGGCGATTTCCACCGCCAGCGGCGCAAAGAAGCTGCCGTGCGTCGCCCCGGCCGGCGGGCGGCAGCGGGCAATCACGCGGCCTTCGTGCGTCATCCGCTCGGCGTGCGCCTCGAGGATGCCAAGCGCCTCGTGGTCGATCACCGGGCCGACGTCGGTGGACAGCAGTGCCGGGTCGCCGAGGCTCAATTCGTCCATGAAGCCGCCGAGCAGCCGCAGCGTGCGGTCGGCGACCTCCTCCTGCAGGAACAGCACGCGCAACGCCGAGCAGCGCTGGCCGGCGCTGTTGAAGGCGGACTTGACGGTGTCGAGCACCACTTGCTCGGGCAGTGCGGAACTGTCCACCAGCATGGCGTTCTGGCCGCCGGTCTCGGCGATCAGCGCGGCGATCGGGCCGTCGCGCCCCGCGAGCTGGCGGTTGATCAGCCGCGCCACCTCGGTCGAGCCGGTGAAGGCCACGCCGGCCAGCCGGAAGTCCGGCAGCAGCACCGCGCCGATCTCCGGGCCGCGGCCGGGCAGCAGGTGCAGGGCGTCGCCCGGCACGCCGGCCTGGTGCAGCAGACGGACTGCCGCGGCGGC
>CAZOSZ010000119.1:0-7471 GCA_964582505.1 uncultured Ectothiorhodospiraceae bacterium
ATGTCGAACGCCGCCTTGTCACCCTGCTGGACCCTCTCGACCAGCAACTGGTCGCTGCTTTTCGCGCCCATTCGGGCAAGCACCTCGGAATCCCGGCGAATCCATTCGCCACTCTGATAGACCGGGGGCCGTCCTCAAAGTTCTCCCGGCCCGAGTGGCGATTGCTGCGGCCGCCGGCATTCTAGCGCGTCCCTCTTGCAAACCGACAATCACGTGCATCCGCCGCCAGTCATCCGGGTGCATCGAATCTCGCAACAGGACGACGCGCCATGGCCTGAGCTCGTCCTGCCAATGCAGGAACATTGCGCCGGTTGTGACCGCCGAACTGTCGCGGAGTTCCACGGGCACTCGGCTAGTGCCTGCACCGAGCCGCTCCCAGCCCCGTGCCCGGCTCCAGCACAGGGCGCGCACGCCCGGACCAAGCGGCCGGAGGGCTCGGCGAATGGCCAGCCGCAGCGAAAGCAGGACAGGCAGCAACAGCCAGCCGGGCAGGCCAGCCGTCAAGGCGGCGAAGCCGGCGAGCAGGTGACCCAGCAACACCCAGGACGCAAGGCTGCGCGACGGACCCGGGCGAAACTCAAGCTGGCCGTCGTATGCACTCCAGGACACGCGCGAGCGCCTCGTCATCCGTTTCGAGCTGGCCGAGCAGCAGCGCATGGACCTCCGGGTCCGGGCGCTCCAGCAGGCCGCGGAATGCACCGCGCTCCGCCTCGCTGGCCGCCGCCCAGTGACATTCCAGAAAAAGCGCCAGCAGCAGGTCGAGTTCGCGCATTCCGCGCCGGCAGCGCCAGCGCAGCCGGCCCACTTCCGAGGGATCGATGATCGTCGGGTTCAGGGCGGCGGTCACGCGCAGCTTCCGAGGCGAATCACCGAGAAATGGCGCCTGGCGGCCGTGGGAGCGGCTTCAGCCGCGTTTCGGATCCCGGTCGCGGCTGAAGCCGCTCCCACGGCCGCCATCAATGCTGCCGCTCGATGAGCCTGAGCTTGATCTCGGCAATCGCCTTGGCAGGGTTCAGCCCCTTGGGGCAGGTGCGCGTGCAGTTCATGATGGTGTGGCAGCGATACAAGCGGAACGGGTCCTGCAGCGCGTCGAGGCGCTCCCCGGTGGCCTCGTCGCGACTGTCGACGATCCAGCGGTAGGCCGCGAGCAGCACGGCCGGTCCCAGGTAACGGTCGCTGTTCCACCAGTAGCTCGGGCAGGCCGTCGAGCAGCAGGCGCACAGGATGCAGGCCGAGGGCTCGTTGATCATTTCCTGGTCGGCCTTCGACTGCAGCCTTTCGCGATCCGGAGGCGCGGCCGTGCGGGTCTGGATCCACGGTTTGATGGAAGCGTACTGCGCATAGAAGTCGCCGAGATCCGGAACCAGGTCCTTGATCACCGGCAGGTGCGGCAGCGGGTACACCTTGAGGTCGCCGCGGACGTCTTCGATCGCCTTGGTGCAGGCCAGGGTATTGGTGCCGTCGATGTTCATTGCACAACTGCCGCAAATGCCCTCGCGGCAGGAGCGGCGGAATGTCAGGGTCGGGTCCACCTCGTTCTTGATCTTGATCAGCGCGTCGAGAACCATCGGCCCGCATCGATCCAGGTCCAGTTCGTAGCTGTCCATCCGCGGGTTCTCGCCACTGTCGGGGTCGTAGCGATAGACCAGCATGCGCTTGGGTCGCTGCGCGCCCTCGGGTGCGGCGTGGTGCCTGCCCTTGCCGATCCTCGAGTTGGCCGGCAGCCTGAATTCAGCCATGACGAGTCGTCTCCATCAGTAAGTCCGCGCCTTGGGCGGAACCGGCTCCACTTCGCCGGTCAGCGTATTGAGGTGGACGGGCCGGTAATCGATGCGCACCCCCGTGGACGTGGACCGCCAGGCAAGGGAGTGCTTCATCCACTCGGCGTCGTCACGCTCCGGGTAATCCTCGCGGGCATGGGCGCCCCGGCTTTCCTTGCGGTTCTCGGCCGAGACGATGGTCACCAGCGCCTGGCCGAGCAGGTTGTCCAGCTCGAGGGTTTCCACCAGGTCGGTGTTGAAGACCATCGACCGGTCGGACACCCGCACCTCGCTGAAGGACTCGATCACGCCCTGGAGCATGCCGATGCCCTCGCCCAGCACCTCGCCGTTGCGGAACACCGCCGCATGGTCCTGCATGGTGCGCTGCATCGCGAGCCGGATCTCGGCAGTCGGCAGGCTGCCCCGGGCATGGCGCAGGCGGTCTAGGCGGGCAATCGACGCCTCGCCGGCATCCTTCGGCAAGGGCGCGTGGCGCATCCCAGGCCTGATCAGCTCGGTGCAGCGCCGCGCGGCAGCGCGGCCGAACACCACCAGGTCGAGCAGCGAGTTCGAACCAAGCCGGTTGGCGCCATGCACCGACACGCAAGCCGCCTCGCCGGCCGCCATCAGCCCGGGCACCACGTGGTCCGGATTGCCGTATTTCAGCGTGACCACCTCGCCGTGGTAGTTCGCCGGAATGCCACCCATGTTGTAGTGCACGGTCGGCAGCACCGGTATCGGCTCCCGGGTGACATCCACTCCGGCGAAGATACGCGAGGTCTCGGCGATCCCCGGCAGGCGTTCCTGGATCACCTCGGGGCCGAGGTGCTCGAGGTGCAGGTGGATGTGGTCCCTGAGCTCTCCGACGCCGCGGCCCTCACGGATTTCGATGGTCATCGAGCGGCTGACCACGTCGCGCGAGGCCAGGTCCTTGGCGTTCGGCGCATAGCGCTCCATGAAGCGCTCGCCCTCGCAATTGGTGAGGTAGCCGCCCTCGCCGCGCACGCCCTCGGTGATCAGGCAGCCGGCACCGTAGATACCGGTCGGGTGGAATTGTACGAACTCCATGTCCTGCAGGGGCAGCCCGGCGCGCAGCACCATGGCGTTGCCGTCGCCGGTGCAGGTGTGGGCCGAAGTACAGGAGAAATAGGCCCGTCCGTAGCCGCCGGTGGCCAGGATGGTCATGTGCGCACGAAAACGATGCAGCTCGCCGGTCTCGAGATCCCACGCCAGCACGCCGCGACAGGCGCCCTCCTCGTCCATAATGACATCCAGCGCAAAGTACTCGATGAAAAACTGCGCCTGGTGCTTCAGCGACTGTTGGTAGAGGGCGTGCAGCATGGCGTGGCCGGTGCGGTCCGCCGCCGCGCAGGTGCGCTGCGCGGGCGGCCCCTCTCCGAAACGCGTGGTCATGCCACCAAACGGCCGCTGGTAGATCTTGCCTTGTTCGGTGCGCGAGAACGGCACGCCGTAATGCTCGAGCTCGATGACCGCGTCCGGTGCCTCCTTGCACATGTACTCGATGGCATCCTGGTCTCCGAGCCAGTCGGAGCCCTTGATGGTATCGTACATGTGCCAGCGCCAGTCGTCCTCGCCCATATTGCCCAGCGCCGCGCTGATGCCGCCCTGGGCCGCGACCGTGTGGCTGCGGGTTGGAAACACCTTGCTAATGCAGGCGGTCCTGAGGCCTTGCTCAGCCAGCCCGAAAGTCGCGCGCAGGCCCGCGCCGCCTGCCCCGACGACCACGACGTCGTAGCTGTGGTCAATGATCCTGTAAGCGGTGTTCACCTCAGCGCCCCCCGATGGCGAGCTGCAGCACTGCGATGACGCCGATGACGCCTACGATCACGTGCAGAAACTGCAGCGCCACCTGCAATGGCACCCGCAGGACGCCATGGACGTAATCCTCGACGATGACCTGCACACCGAGCTTCGAATGCCAGGCCGCGGTCGCCACCAGCATGGCGAGCAAGCCGGCGTTCAGCGGCTGGCCGGCCCAGTCGACGATCGCAGCCCGATCGGCCAGGTCCAGGCCGAGCAGGCAGATCGCGAACCATCCGCCGAGCAGCACCAGCGCCGCTGCGGTGATGCGCTGCTGCCACCAGTGATGCGTTCCGCTGCCGGCGGCGCCCAGGCCGAGCACGCGGCCGAGCGGCGCTTGCAGGCTCATCGGGCACCTCCGAGCAGCAGTACCGTCCAGGCCAGCAGGGTCAATGCAACGGCCGCGATCACGACCAGCCAGCCGGAGGTGTTGACTTCGGAGATCTCGAATCCGCGCCCGCTGTCCCACCACAGATGCCGGATGCCGTTGGCCAGGTGGTAGAAGAACGCGAAGCTGAACAGGAACAGCAGCAGCAGCACCGGCCATCCGCCGAGCAGCGCCATCGCGGCCGTGTAGGCGGCCTCACCGGCGGCCGCGGCTGCCAGCCAGTAGACCAGCAGTAACAATCCGCAGCTCAATGCCGCACCGCTGAAGCGATGGCATATGGACAGCACCGAGGTGAGCTGCGGACGATAGATCTGCAGGTGTGGCGACAGAGGCCGTTGGCCGGCATCCATGGGCAGGGTCCTCCCCAGGCAAGACTGAATGGCGTTCAGCCCGGACGATAGCCTGTCGCGGCCCGCGGCCGGCGACCGACGCGAGCCGGGTCCGATTCAGAAATCTATGCAGCGGCCGCCCTTTTCCCAGTCTCCGAACCGGGTCGGCTCCGGCCCATCACGGCCGCCGATCTCCTGCGGCGCGGGGGACCTGGTGGTGTCGGGTGCCTCGAGTGAAGCCTCGGCCTCGTGCCGGGCTGGCTGTTCCCGCGGGTCGGCCTCTACGGACATGGCTGCGGATTCTGCCATGCAGCGCAACATCAGGCCAGCGCCCCGCACCGGCGCGCTAGAATCCGCCTGCCGGATACGCCACCGGAGTCCGAACCGAATGGAGTCCAAGCCCTTCGCATTGCCGTGCCTGCACGCCCTGGCCGTCACCGGCCCGGACGCCCACGGCTTCCTCCAGGGCCAGCTCTCCTCGGACCTGCGCGAGGTCAACACAGCCAGCGGCCAGTTCTCCGCATGGCACGACCCGAAGGGCCGCGTGCTGGCGTTCCTGCGCGTGCTGCCCTGGCCTGACGGCTACCTGCTGCTGATGCACACGGAACTGGTCGAAGATATCGCGCGGCGACTGCGCATGTACCTGCTGCGCGCCCGGGTCCACCTTCGGCCCGGACCGCCGGTACAAGGCCTCCAGGCCGGGCACGCGCAGGCATGGCTCGCGGCCCACGGACTGGAGCACTCCAGCACGCCGCTGGCAGTCAGCTCGACTGCCGGCATCAGCGCCATGCGCCTGCCGGGCGAGGCTGGATGGCTGCTGGCCGGCGTTCCTGCTGAGTCCGCGGCCACCGAACGCCCCGCGGCCATGGCGGCCTGGGCACGGGCCGAGCTCGAGGTCGGCATCCCGGAGGTTTACGCGGCCACCAGCGGCGAGTTCGTCGCGCAGATGCTCAATCTCGACCGGCTCGGCGCGGTGAGCTTCACCAAGGGCTGCTTCCCCGGCCAGGAGATCATCGCCCGGGCCCATCACCTCGGTCGCGTGAAACGGCGGGCGCGCCTGTTTTGCGCTGCGGGGCCACCGCCACTGCCTGGCGCGTCACTGGCCGGACCGGGCGGCACGGTCGTCAGGGCCTGCGAGTCGCCCGGCGGCTGTCTGCTCAGCGCGGTCGTGCCCGAGGACGCCGCGGGTCCCTTCGCGCTCGACGACGGCCGGTCCCTCAGCCCGTGGACGAAACCGTAGGAGCGGCTTCAGCCGCGACCGCCGCGACCGCCGCGACCGCCGCTGCGGTCGCGGCTGAAGCCGCTCCTACGGATGGGACAGGTTTCAGCTCCGATCCGGGCCCTCCTCCGGACGCATCTGCGGAAACAGCAGCACGTCGCGGATCGAGGGTTGATCGGCATACAGCATCACCAGCCGGTCCACGCCGACGCCCAGCCCGCCGGCCGGCGGCATGCCGTACTCCAGCGCGCGCACGTAATCGGCATCGTAGAACATCGCTTCCTCGTCACCCGCGGTCTTCTGCTCGACCTGAGCGCGGAAACGTCGCGCCTGCTCCTCCGGATCGTTCAGTTCCGAAAAGCCGTTGGCGATCTCGCGTCCCGTGACGAACAACTCGAAGCGGTCCGTGAGGAATGGATCCGCGTCACGGCAGCGCGCCAGCGGCGAGACGTCCAGCGGATATCCCGTGACGAAAGTCGGCTGCTGCAGGCCGGGCTCGACCGTTTTCTCGAACAGTTCGGCGAGCAGCTTGCCGGCACCCCACTCCGGCTCGACGTGCAGGCCAAGCCGGACTGCGACCGCGCGCAGGTAAGCGGCCTCGCGGGCCCTGCCCCGCTCCAGGCCGGGATTGGCCTCATGCACCAGCGCTTCCAGCTCGACGCGGCGAAACCGCGGGCCGAGATCGATGCTGGCGTCCTGCCATGACAGCCGGCGGCTGCCGGTGAGCGCCTCGGCCATCATCCGCAGCAGGTCCTCGGTAAGGTCCATCATTGCCACCTGGTCCACCCATGCCTGGTAAAGCTCCAGCATGGTGAACTCGGGATTGTGGCGCGTGGACAGGCCCTCGTTGCGGAAGTTGCGATTGATCTCGTAGACGCGCTCGAGGCCGCCGACCACCAGCCGCTTCAGGTACAGCTCGGGTGCCACGCGCAGGTACATGTCCACGCCGAGCGCATTGTGATGCGTGACGAATGGCCGCGCGTTGGCGCCGCCGGGAATCGGCTGCATCATCGGTGTCTCCACCTCGAGGAAGCCGCGCGTGTCCAGGTACTGGCGCATGAAGCTGACCATCAGCGAACGCAGCCTGAACACCTTACGGCTGTCCGGGTTCATGATCAGGTCGAGGTAGCGCTGCCGGTAACGCGTCTCGGTGTCGGCGAGGCCGTGGTACTTCTCTGGCAGCGGCCGCAGGCACTTCGACAGCAGGCGCACGGAATGCGTCCTGAGGCTCAACTCCCCGGTGCGCGTTCTGAACAGCGTGCCTTCGGCACCGAGCAGGTCGCCCAGGTCCCAAGTCCTGAACTCGGCGTACGCTCCGTCGGGCAAGGCATCGCGCTCGAGGAAAAGCTGGATCGCGCCGCTGGCATCCTCCAGCCGGACGAAGCTCGCCTTGCCCATCACGCGCTTTGCCATCATCCGGCCCGCCACGGCGACCTCGATCGACGCGCGCTCCAGCGACTCGTTGTCCGACATGCCAAACGCCTGTTGCAGGTCTCCGGCCTGCGCATTGCGCCGAAAATCGTTGGGGTAGGCCCGGCCGCTCTCGCGCAGCGCCTCGAGCTTGCGGCGCCGTTCCGCGATCAGGGCATGTTCTGGCTGCTCGGACATCTCTGTTCCCCTTACAGGCCCTGCTTCAGGCTGGCCTCGATGAACGGGTCGAGGTCGCCGTTCAGCACGGCCTGCGTGTTGCCCACCTCGACGCCGGTGCGCAGATCCTTGATGCGCGACTGGTCGAGCACGTAACTGCGAATCTGGTTGCCCCAGGCAATGTCTGCCTTGGTATCCTCGACCGCCTGCGCCCTGGCGCGACGCTTCTGCATCTCCAGCTCGTAGAGCTTTGCCTTGAGCTGCTTCATGGCGGTCGCCTTGTTCTTGTGCTGGCTGCGGTCGTTCTGGCATTGCACGACAATGCCGGTCGGATTGTGCGTGATGCGCACTGCGGACTCAGTGCGGT
>CAZOSZ010000120.1:0-7432 GCA_964582505.1 uncultured Ectothiorhodospiraceae bacterium
CCTCGTACCGGCCGCGTGCCTCGGCCAGCCGGCCGGCCACCAGCTCGGCCAGCGAGGGCGGTGCGAGCACCTCGACGTCGGGCCCGTACTTGAGGATGTCCATCACCAGTTCCCGGGGATCGCTGAACGGAACCTTGAGGATATATGAGCCGTCGAGCTGGTATTGGCCTTCCTGTTCCGGATGCCAGGTCTCGCGCGCCACCCAGCGAGCCCGCTCAGGGGTGAATTGCAGGACCGCCAGCTCGGTTCGCGCCCCGGAAAAAATGCCGAACCCGGAGCCGAGGTGGCGGTCGAGCTGCGTTTCACTGACCTCCTTGGCACCGCGCTCGAGAATCTCGGCCTGTTCGATCACGTCCACCGAGAAAGTCCTCAGGGCCTGGCGCTGGTGGCACCAGGCATCCAGGTACCAGTTGTCGCGGTAATGCACCAGTCGTTGCGGCGAGATCACCCGCTCGCTCGATTCGCCGCGCACCCGGCTGTAATGACGAATCCTCAGTCGGCGCCGTGACAGCACCGCGGTCGCCAGCGCCTGAAAGCATTCCGGCTCGACCTGCCGGCTGCCGATCTCGAGTACCCTGATGCGCCGCCCGACTTCTTCCGCGGAATGCTCGCCGACCTCGATCAGCCGCCGGATGCGGTCGCGGAGCGGCCGGACATGCGGGCCGAGCAGCCCCGGCTGCACGCCTTCGAGCAGCTGCTCCATCGCCAGCAGCGCGTACAGCTCCCCGGAATTCAGCCACAGGCCGGGCAGCTCGTAGTTCTGCGGCTCGCCGTCCTGGGAGGCAAGCCGATAGCCGCCGGCCTCCGCATCCCACAGGATCGGCGCGGCCATGCGGTCACGCAGGTACTCCAGGTCGCGCTTGAAGGTGGCGCGCGAGACCTCCAGGTCCGCGAGGAAGGCGTCCCGGGACACCACTTTCCGGTCCTTCAGCAACCGGATGATTCTTCGGAAACGTTCTGACCGGTCCATCGTCTCCGCGTCCGCAGCGCGATCTTAGCCGGGCAGACTGCCACGGACGCCCGCAGGCCGCCAGAGAGTGCGAATGCTGTAGCGCAGCCGGCAGCTGCGGCGCCGGTCGTCCAGCGCAGGAACCTGCCGCAGTCGCGCGCGAATTGCGGCCGGCGTGGTGCTCCGCCGGCAGAAGGCGGCAATGGCGTTCTCGTCGCGCGGCCCGCGCAGCATAAAGCCGCTGGCATAGCGCGACCGGATAGCCGGTAAACGCCACTGGGCGCAGCCGCGCAACTCCGCCACGGAAATGAAATTGGCAACCAGCGCCCCCCCCGGAGCGACCAGCCGATCCAGTGCGCCCGCCCACGCCTCGGTCATCGGCACCGCGCGCTCGGGCGCGCCCGAGCTGTGGCCGTAGAGATCGTCCACCACCAGGTCGAAGGGTGCGCCACGCCAGCCGGCGACCCATTGGCACGCGTCGGCTTCGACCAGGTCGATCCCGGTGTCCTCAAGGCCAAAGTAGCGCCGTCCGACCTCGATGTGCACCGGGTCGAGGTCCACGCCGATCAGCACTGCCGGGTCTATGAAACGGCGGTACTGCAACAGCGCCGTGCCGCCGCCGATGCCCAGCACCAGGACGCGTGACGGCGGTGCGGAAAGCGAAAAGGCGGCAGGCAGGAACAGGTCCCAGGCCCGGCCGGTCAGGCCGGTGCGGGGGTTCCAGGCGGAATGGAAGACGCCGTCACTGAACAGCCGGCGGGTGGCGCCGTGCGCGCGCACCTCGTATCGCGTTCCGCCGGAATCAAGGCGCCACAGCCGTGCCACGGCAACAGCGTAGCATGCGACACGCCGCGCGGGCGCCGTTCGTGGCCGCCCCTTCATTTCCGGGACTGAAGCGAGGAACATGCCCGGGTCAGGCCTGGCGCCGGGGTGCAATGGGGGATTCGAATGAAGGGCAGGGTACGGCGAGCCACGGTCTGGCGTTGGCTGATCGCCGCGGCGCTGATGACTGCGGTCGCTGCGGCGCTGCTGTCGGGCGCCGGCGACGCGCTGACGCTCGAGCAACTCAAGGCCAGGCAGGCGGACCTGCAGGCCTGGACCGGTGCGCATCCCTGGCGCGCCGGGCTCGGTTTCTTTGTCACCTATGTGCTGGTCACGGCAGTGTCCATTCCTGGCGCTGCCGTGCTGACGCTGGCCGGCGGCGCGCTGTTCGGCCTGTTGTATGGCACCGTGCTGGCGTCCTTCGCGAGCTCCATCGGCGCGACGCTGGCCTTCCTGGTGGCACGCTTCCTGCTGCGCGAGCCCTTGCGACAGCGCTACGGCGCGCGCCTTCGGGCATTCGACGCCGGCATCGAGCGGGACGGCGCCTTCTACCTGCTGACGCTGCGGCTGGTGCCGCTGTTCCCGTTCTTTTTGATCAACCTGCTGGCCGGGCTGACCGCTCTGCGGACCTGGACCTACTACTGGGTCAGCCAGCTCGGCATGCTGCCCGCCACGGTGGTGTACGTGTTCGCCGGCACGCAGCTGGCGCGGGTCGAGCAGCTCTCCGACATCCTGTCGCCCGGCCTGCTGGCGGCCTTTGCACTGATCGGCCTGCTGCCGCTGCTGATGCGCTGGATGGCCCGCTGGCTGCAGGGACGGCGCGTCTATCACGGCCACCGCAAGCCGAAGCGCTTCGATTACAACCTGGTGGTGATCGGCGCCGGTTCGGCCGGACTGGTCACAGCCTACATCGCGGCGGCGGTCAAGGCGAAGGTCGCGCTGATCGAGAAACACCGCATGGGCGGCGACTGCCTGAATACCGGTTGCGTGCCCTCCAAGGCGCTGATCCGCACGGCGCGCCTGCTGGCCGAGGCACGCGAGGCGCGGCGTTACGGAATTCGCAGCGCGGAACTCGAATTCGACTTTGCGGAAGTGATGGAGCGCGTCCAGGAGGTGATTCGCAGGATCGAGCCGCACGATTCGATCGAGCGCTATCGCGGCCTCGGTGTCGAGGTGATCGAGGGCACGGCGCGCCTGGTCTCGCCCTGGACAGTCGAGGTCGGCGGCCATCGGCTCACCGGGCGCAGCATCGTGCTCGCCACCGGCGCGCGCCCGCTGGTGCCCCCCATTCCGGGTCTCGAAGGCATCGACTACCTGACCAGCGACACCGTCTGGGCATTGCGCGAACTGCCACGCCGTCTGGTGGTGCTCGGCGGCGGCCCGATCGGCGCGGAACTGGCGCAGTGTTTCCAGCGTCTCGGCAGCGAGGTGACGGTGGTCGAGATGGCCCCCCGGCTGTTGCCACGCGAGGATGAGGACGCCGCCGCCGAACTCGAGGCGCGATTCCGCGAGGAGGGATTGCGATTGGCCACCGGCCATCGGGCGGTGCGGATCGATGCGGACGGACGGCCACCGCGGCTGGTCTGCGAACACGACGGCGCCGAAGTGGCACTGCCCTTCGACCGCCTGCTGGTTGCGCTCGGACGACGCGCCAACGTCGAGGGCTTCGGCCTCGAGGAGCTGGGCGTGTCGATCAGCGAGCATGGCACGGTCGGTGTCGACGGCCTGCTGCGCAGCAACTTCCCCAACATCTACGCTTGCGGCGATGCCGCCGGCCCCTACCAGTTCACCCATGTCGGAGCGCACCAGGCCTGGTACGCGGCGCTCAACGCGCTGCTCGCACCGCTCTGGTCGTTTCGCGCCGACTATCGCGTGATTCCCTGGGCCACGTTCACCGACCCGGAGGTGGCGCGGGTCGGGCTGTCCGAGGACGAGGCGCGCACGTCCGGGATTGCCCACGAAGTCACGAAATACGGCTTCGACGAACTCGACCGCGCGATCGCCGACGGCACCGAGCGCGGTTTCGTCAAGGTGCTGACGCGGCCTGGCAGAGACACGATTCTCGGCGCGACCGTGGTCGGCCCCGAGGCCGGCAACCTGGTGGCCGAGTTCGTGCTCGCCATGAAACATGGTCTGGGACTCAACAAGCTGCTCGGCACCATCCACGTCTATCCCACCCTGATGGAAGCCAACAAGTACGCGGCGGGCGCGTGGCGGCGGGCACATGCGCCGGAAGCCGCACTGCGCTGGGCGCGGCGCTGGTTCCGGTGGCGGCGGGGCTGAAACTGTCGGTGATCGTCCCGGTCGGACCGGGCGAGCACGCCTGGCAGGCGCTCCTGCCTGACCTGTCGCCGCTCGGGGTCGACACCGAGGTGCTGCTTGTCGCAGCTTACGGTGAAGCGCCCGCCGAGTTCGATCCGGCCCGTTTCGGGCTGGAAATGCCGGTCCGCTGGCTGGTCTCCGCAACAGGCCGCGCCCGGCAGCAGAACGCCGGGGCCGCGGCGGCCAGGGGTGAGACCTTGTGGTTCCTGCACGCCGATTCGCGGGTCCCCGCGGCGTCACTGGATGCGGCCCGGCGCTTCTCCGGGCGTGCCGCGCTGGGTTATTTCGATCTCGGCTTTCGCGACGACGGCCCCTGGCTGGTGCGGCTCAATGCACTGGGAGCCTGGATCCGCAGTCGCTGGTTCGGCCTGCCCTTTGGTGACCAGGGATTGATCCTTTCGCGGCACGACTTCGAGCGCCTCGGCGGCTTCGACGAAGCTCTCGCGGCCGGCGAGGACCACGCTCTGGTCTGGACGGCACGCCGCGCCGGCATCCCTCTGGCACCGCTGGGCGCGCCGCTGTCGACCAGCGCACGGCGCTACGCCGAGCGTGGCTGGCTCAAGACCACGCTGCGAAACGCCAGGCTGACGCTCGGCCAGGCCCGCGCCTTCTCGGCCGGTCGTCGCCCCCGCTCGTGAACGGCGGCCTGGCGATCATGGTCAAGACACCGGGCCATTCTCCGGTCAAGACGCGCCTGTCGGCGGGTCTCGGCGAGGCCTTCGCCATCCAGTGGCACCGGCGCGCCGCAAGGGCGGTCGCCGCCGTGGCCGGCGCCGTCCGCTCAGTGCAGTGCTACTGGGCCGTCGCCGAGGCCCCAGCCAGTGTTGCCGTGGACTGGCCGGGGCTGCCGTCGATCGGGCAGGGTGACGGCGAGCTGGGCGAACGCATGGGCCGCGTCCACGCGGCACTGCTCGAGCGCCACGACTTCGGCGTGATCGTCGGTGCCGACACGCCCCAGCTCGACCCCGGAGTGCTTGCCCAAGCCTGTGCGTGGCTGGCCTCGGAGCAGCCCCGTTTCGCCATGGGACCTGCGCGCGACGGCGGCTTCTGGCTGATCGGCGGCAACCGCAGTCCTGCGCCGGGGGACTGGCTACAGGTGCCTTGCGGCCGCGCGGACACCGGGCAGGGTTTCCTGTCGGCGATGCACCACCTCGGCGACTGGCACATGCTGCCGCTGCTGACGGACTGCGACGAGCCTGGTGACCTGCTGCCGATGCTCGCCGAACTCGAGGGCCTCGCGCGCCCGCACCAGGCGCAGCGCGAGCTGGCACGGTGGACGCGGGCGGCGCTCGCGGGCCGCAATGGCTGACGGTGGCCAGGGCCGCTCAAGGGCGTTTCGCAGCCCGCGGACCATGCCGCCCGGTGCCGCATCGGTTACGCTTGGCAGCCGGAACGCCGCACATTGCGGCCGCGACAACAAGAGGAACACGGGATGCCGAAGACCCAGCGCAAGGCCGGACTGGACATCGTCGTCAAGGTCACGGACAGCGAGAACAACCTGCGGGGCCGGTTCCTGATATCGGCCGGCAGTCTCTATTACTTCCGCAAGAGCGCCAGGGAACCCTCGCGGCGCTACACGTGGCGACAGCTCATCGAGATGATCGAGGAGCAGACTGCCGCAAACAGCGCGGCGAAGAAACCGGCCGCCGGCGGCTTGAAGTCGCCGGGCCCGCGCAAGAGCTGAGCAGCCAGGGGCAGCGATGGTCCCCGGCCCCCGGCAGGTCTATCGTTTCGGCGCCTGTGCGCTGGATGCGCAGATCCGCGAACTGCGGGTCGCCGGCACCCTGGTGCCGATCCAGCCCAAGGTCTTCGACCTGCTGCTGTACCTGGTCGAGCACCGCGATCGGGTCGTCAGCAAGGACGAGCTGCAGGACGCCATCTGGACGGGCACGATCGTCACGGAGACCGCGTTGACGCGCGCGGTGATGAAGGCGCGACGCGCGGTGGGCGACGACCCGGAGCAGCAGACCATCATCCAGACCGTACAGCGGCACGGATATCGATTCATCGCGCCGCTGGTTCTCGGCGAGGCGCCGCCGGGCCTCGCCAGTCTCGAGCTGGGGCCGATCCACTTCACCGAGCGGAGCGGCGTTCACATCGCCTGGCGAACGGCGGGCAGCGGTCCTGTGGACCTGGTGTTCGTGCCGGGCTTCGTTTTCCACCTGGAGATTTTTCCGGAGCTGGAAGAGGCACAGCGCTTCTTGGCCGGGTTCGCCGGCGGCCATCGCCTGATCCTGTTCGACAAGCGCGGCATCGGGCTGTCCGAGCGTGTCGGCTATGCCCCGACGCTGGAGAACACCGCGGACGATATTCTCGCCGTGCTGGACGCGGCCGGCTCGCGGCGAGCCATCCTGTTCGGCATCTCCGAGGGCGGGCCGGCCGCGCTCTGGTTTGCCCACGCGCATCCGGAGCGCGTCGAGCGGCTGGTGGTCTGGGGCTCGATGGCCAAGGGCACCTGGTGCCCGGACTATCCATGGGCCTACAGCCGCGAGCAGTACGACACCTGGCTCGACGTGATGGTCAACAGCTGGGGCGGGCCGGCCGGCATCGAGTTTTTTGCCCCGCAGTACGCTGCCGATCTGCGCATCCGCGCCTGGTGGTCCAGGCTGGTGCGCTCCGCCACCACGCCGAGCGGCATGCGCGACGTACTGCAATCGCTGCGGGACATCGACGTGCGCGCCATCCTGCCGGAGATCCGTGTGCCCACCGTGATCGTCCACCGGGCCCAGGACCTTGCCGTCCGTGTCGAGGCGGGCCGCCAACTGGCCGAGAACATCCCGGGTGCGCGGCTGGTCGAGCTGCCGGGCATGGACCACTGGTGCTGGGTGGGCGAGTCCGCCGGCGCCAGCGCCATCGGGCTCGACGCATAGCTGGCTGGGGCCTTCAGGCGCCCGGCAGCTGGACGATGACGGCCGCGCCACCGAGAGCCGAACGCTCGACCTCGACGACACCGCCGTAGGCTGCGGCCAGCTCGCTGGCCACCGCCAGGCCGATACCCTGGCCGGGCAGGTTCTCGTCCAGCCGCGTGCCGCGGCCGAGCGCCTCGGTGGCGCGCTCGGGATCGAGCCCCTCGCCGTCGTCCTCGACCCGCAGGACCAGCCCGCCCGGCGACGTCGCGGCGCTGCATCGGACCCGGCTGCGCCCGTACTTCCAGGCGTTGTCGAACAGGTTGCCGAGAATCTCCTGCAGGTCGCCCTCGTCGCCGCGAAAAACCGCCTCCTCGGGGACGTCCAGCTCGCAGTGGATCCGCCGCTCGCGATAGACCTTGTCGAGCGTGGCCGCGAGATCCCTCGCCAGCGGCGCGACCGGCACCGGGGCGATGCCCACGCCCACCGCCCC
>CAZOSZ010000121.1:0-3560 GCA_964582505.1 uncultured Ectothiorhodospiraceae bacterium
AAGCTTTCCGCGCCGCCGTGGCGGCGCTGCCCGACGGCGCGCGTGCCGCGCTGCGCTACTTCGAGTTCGAGGATCCACGCAACACCCGGCTGCGCAGCGTGCGCGTTGACCGCCGCTGGTTCCCGGCGATGCACTGCAAGCGCGTTGATGGCAACGGCCACTGGCCCTGCGAGGAACTGCCCGAGGCCGGCACTGCGCCGCCGCCGGAGCCCGCCACCACCAGCTTCCCGCCGGAGAGCGACCGCCGGGTGCGCAGCCTGCAGCCCTCGCTGGTGATGGTCAACTTCGAGATGCCGTACCCCGTGTCGGGCATTTCCGACCGCTTCTATCACGGCACCGGGCTGATCGTGGACGCGGCGCGCGGCCTGGTGGTGGTGGACCGCAACACCGTGCCCGACGCACTCGGCGACGTCACCCTGACGTTTGCCGGCTCGCTGGAGGTGCGCGGCGAGGTCGCCTGGATCCATCCGCTGCACAACCTCGCGGTGCTGCGCTACGACCCGGCGCTGATCGGCGACACGCCGGTGCGCGCCGCGACGCTGTCCGAGGAGCCGGTGCGCGCCGGCGACCCGGTGTGGGTCATCGGCCTGAGAGGCAATCACCGGCTGTCCTCGCAGGCCACCCGGGTCGCCTCCATCGATGCGCTGAGCTTCCCGCTGTCGCGCACCCTGCGCTTCCGCGACACCAACCTGGAGACCGTGCAGCTCGTCAGCGGCCCGATGGACTTCGACGGCGTGCTGGCCGACACGCGCGGCCGCGTACTCGGCATGTGGTCCAGCTTCGCCTACGAGGCCGGAGCGGCCAGCGAGCAGACCAACAAGGGCGTGCCGGCGGCGCTGGTGGCCGAGGTACTGGCGCTGGCGCGCGGTGAGCGCACGCTGCGTTCGCTGGAAGCCGAGTTTGTGCAGATGCCGCTGGCCAGCGCGCGCCGCCTGGGCCTGAGCAGCGAGATGATCGCCAGGCTCGAGGCCCACGACCCCGAACGCCGCCAGGTGCTGCAGGTGGTGCGCACCGTGGCTGGCACGCCGGCGGCGGACCTGCTGCGTCCCGGCGACCTGCTGCTGTCGATCAACGGTCAGACAGTGACGCGCTTCCGCGCGGTGGAGGAAGCGTCACAGGTACCGCTCGCACGCACCCTCGTGTGGCGCCGCGGCGAGGCCGTGGAGCTGGACATTCCCACCGTCGAACTCGGCAGCGGCGGCGTCGAGCGTGTCGTCAACTGGGCCGGCGCGCTGTTGCAGCCGCCGCACCGCCCCATGGCCGCGCAACGCGGCATCGAGCCGACCGGCGTGTTCGTCTCGTTCTACGCCTTCGGCTCACCCGCTACGCGTTACGGACTCGGCGCGGGCCGCCGAATCGTCGAAGTCGACGGCCGCCCGACGCCCGACATCGACAGCTTTCTCGAGGTCGTGGCCGGCCGCCCCGACCGTGCCCCGGTGCGCCTGCGCACCATCAACTGGAACAACCAGGTCGAAGTCATCACGTTGAAGCTCGACAAGCGTTATTGGCCTGCCTACGAGCTGGTCAACGGCCCCGACGGCTGGCAGCGCCGCCCCATCGACGAGCTGCTCTGATCCGGGGCTCTTCTGGACGAGACCGCTGTAGGAGCGGCTTCAGCCGCGACTTCCTTGAGCTTGAACCCATCCGCGGCGTCAAGCAGCGCGGTCCAACTTCCGGGCCTGGTCCTGGCATCCGGGAGACGGCATAACAGGACCGGGGATCCGGTGGTATAAAGAAGCCAGCCGGCAGGGAGATCAGGGAGTTGCTTCCATGCCGCACACGCTATCCGGCACTCCCTACGCCATATTGCACGGCATTTCGGGCCACTGATTACAAGCCACTCATTACAATTGGGCCACTCGCCATCATCGACCTGTATCGGCGGATAGGCCACTGCCGTAGGAGCGGCTTCAGCCGCGACACAATCCCAGCATACTCATCACCCGCGTCATGCGAGCTGCCGCCGTCGCCACCACCTGCCTCGGCCCTCGGCTGCCGCATAACGTCGCCGGCAGTCTTTGTGGTATATGAAAAACCAGGACCAGGGTAGACAGGGCGTTACCGCTATGCCTGCCACGCCATCCAGCGTTTACCCCGTGATATTTTCCGGCGTTTAGGGCCATTACTTGGTGTTGGGCCCGTGACGAGGCCAGCGTGGATTTATTGATCAACATTGATGTCCAGGAACTTGAGGACGCGGAGCGCTTCTACTGCACCGCGTTCGGGCTCGTCGTTGGTCGACGCTTCGGAACCGCGGGCGTCGAGTTGCTGGGAGGTTCAGCCCCCATCTACCTACTCAAGAAAGAAGCAGGATCGCTAGCTTCTGTGGTGACAGATGAGCTCAGAAGATATGAACGCCACTGGACGCCGGTTCACTTAGATTTTGTCGTTGGTGATATTGACAAAGCCGTTGAAGGTGCGCTTTCCGTGGGAGCCAGCATTGAGCAACCGGTTACCATTCACCGGTGGGGCAAGCTCGCGTTGATGGCCGATCCGTTTGGGAACGGTTTCTGCTTTGTCCAGTTTATCGGCCGAGGCTACGACGAGATAGCCGATTGAATGCGCATCCTCAAAATCATTCTTACGGCCATAAACGGGGAGTCAATATGGTCAATTCAGCGGCGCTGCACGGAATAGATTCGAGCCCAACAGTCGCATGTTACGAGGCGTCAATGTCTGATATGCGCGCGCCGGAGTCTCGACAACGCTGGTGCAACAGAACCAGGGTCACAGCTTTGGTGCGTGGCGGGCAAATGCGGTGGAAATGATCCGGCATTATTTTCCTCGCAAGCGGTGACCTTTCATCACGTTTCCGCGGAGATGTCACCGTCCTCACCTGGCTGTAGCGGCTTCAGCCGCGCATCTCGTCCAACACCTGGATGGCGATCCCGTAGTCCGGCCGCTGGCCGTCCCAGTGACAGCGATGCGTTTCCGCGGAAACGCCGAGCCGGCGATGATCGCGGCGCAGCACCTCGATCGGGTCACCGGTCAGTTCCAGTGGCCGCGGGATGTCCGGGATACGGTCGCCGTCGGGCCGCAGGAACACCAATGCGCCATCGTCGACCACCTTGAGCAGGTATCCTCCCTCGTGCAGCAGCCGGTGATGCCGGCCGCACAGTTCCACCAGGTTGGAGAGTCTGGTTTCGCCGCCATCGGCCCAGTGACGGATGTGGTGAGCATCGACATGGCGGGTGTGGGTGCAGCCGGGGAAGCGGCAGCCGCGGTCTCTGAGCCGCAGCGCCCGGCGGATGGCCGGCGGCACGGCGCGGGTCTTGCGACCGACGGAAAGGATCTCATCGCCGTCGTGCAGCACGGCGACCAGTCCGGCCTCGCAGCCGAGCCGCCGCAGGGTGTCCTCGGCCAGCGCAGGGGCGTCGGGGTCCTGGACCGGACCGTCGGCATCGCGTCGCAGGTCGAGGTGGACATGCACCAGGTATTTCTCGGCCGTGGCCCGCGGCTGCAGCCCCGGTTCCAGGTAGGCTTCCATGACCCGCACGAAGGCATCGGCCCGGCGCGCGTGGCGCGCTTCCGCGGAAACGTCTTCCAGCCCCGCGGTGGGA
>CAZOSZ010000121.1:3660-7358 GCA_964582505.1 uncultured Ectothiorhodospiraceae bacterium
GACCGGTTTCGCGGCTGAAGCCGCTCCGACATCCAGCTCGTCGAGGTCGCGACCGTCCAGTGAATCCTTTGCAGCTTCCACCGCCTTGAGCACCACGGCCGCCTGCTCGGCCGGCAGGCGGATGCGGAAACTGACCGACCCGTCAGGCTCCTCGAAATGGCTGAAGGATCGCGCCTCGTGCTGCTCGAGGGCGGCGGCGTTCTCGCCGTAACGCCGGTACAACCGGGCGATCTTTTCCAGGTGTGAGGCGGTGCCGTGCCGCGCCCACATCAACAGCTTGGCTTCGTTGGCGGGGGTGGCGATGCGGGTGATGGCCCGGACCTGGGCGAAGGACAGCGCACCCTTCTTGAAGGCCATGCGGATCTGCGGCAGCTCCGGCAGGGCGCGGGCGACGCGGAATTTCTCCCGCGCGGTGCCCAGTGAATAGCCGCAACGCCACTGCAGCCAGTGGGCCGGGGAGGGCCAGCCGCTCCAGCCCCCGAGGTCCTCGAACTCGCGCAGCATGGCGAGCAGCCGGTAGGTGGCAGCGTGCAGATGGCTGGCGAGGGTCGCGATACGTTTTTCCAGCACCTCGGCACGGTCCTGACGGGCAAAGCCCCTGGCGTTGAGGTGGCGAAGCTCGGAGTCGTTTCGAGGGTCCATGAGGTCGCTCCGGGAGGTCGAATGAAACTGTACCAACGTACAGCATAATGGCAGATAAGCGCTTGTCTTGCAAGCGGAAAAACCAATCGAACTATGCCATCCGATAGGCGGATTCAATCGTTGCCGGAGGAACCCCAATCCGGCGGGCATGACGCTAAAATTCGTCCACACCACTGGGCGACGTGGATCACCGCTTCTATTTTCAGACAGCGCTGGACCCTTCGCATACCCAGACCATTTACACGGGCGGCTGGACCAAGAACTTCGACGATCCGCAGCCACTGATCCTGGAAACGTCCAACGACGGCGGAGCGAACTGGACGACGTTCGAGCACGATGACTTGGACCTGTTCGGCGGTGCGTGGAGCATCAGTGCCGTGATCGAGGGCCTGGAAACCGTGGTCTGTGTCGGCCTGTTTCGCGGGGGCATCATGAAAGTGCGGTGGCTCGTCACGACGTGAGGATCGAGCGCTCCGGCACATCACAAGTGGCCTTGATCCAAGGCGTTGGACCACTGTCTGGAGGCGCCCAATGACCCGCAATTTACATCGCCTCGCCCGTCTGCCGGCCGTCCTTTGTCTGGTCGTCTTTTCGACTGGCTGTGCCAGTGTCGACCGGCAAGCAGCCGTCGCGGCCACCACGGCGTTCGAGCTCGAAGAGCTGAGCATCGCCGATTTGCAGGACGCGATGGCGTCGGGACGCTACAGCTCGCGACAGCTCGTGGAGCTTTACTTCCGGCGCATCGAGGAGATCGATCGTCGCGGGCCCACGCTGCGTTCGATCATCGAAACCAATCCCGACGCTCTGCGCATCGCCGACGAACTCGACGCGGAGCGCAAGGAGCACGGCGCGCGCGGGCCGCTTCACGGCATTCCCGTCGTCCTCAAGGACAATATCGACACGGCCGACCGGATGACGACCACGGCCGGGTCGCTGGCGCTCGAGGGCCGGATCGCGCCGCAAGATGCCTTCGTCGTGGAACGCCTGCGGGCGGCCGGTGCGGTGATCCTGGCGAAGACGAACCTGAGCGAGTGGGCAAACTTCCGGTCGACGAAGTCGTCCAGCGGGTGGAGTGCGCGCGGCGGGCAGGCAAGAAATCCGTACGCGCTCGACCGCAGCCCCTGCGGCTCAAGCTCGGGCAGCGGTGTCGCCGTGGCGGCCAACCTTGCAGCGGTCGCCGTCGGCACCGAGACCGACGGCTCGGTCGTCTGCCCTGCGAGTACCAACGGCATCGTGGGCATCAAGCCGACGGTGGGCCTGGTCAGCCGCGCGGGCATCATCCCGATTTCGCATACGCAGGATACCGCCGGCCCGATGGCGCGAACGGTCACGGATGCGGCGATCCTGCTCACGGCCATGACCGGACGTGATCCGCGCGATCCGGCCACGGAACGCGCGAAAGGCCGGATACAGGACTACGCGGCGGGGCTCGACCCCGGTGCCCTGAATGGCGCGCGCATCGGGGTATCGCGGAAGGGCCATTTCGGCTACAGCCCGGAAGCCGATCGCATTGTCGAGGCGGCCATCGAGATCATGAAAACGCATGGCGCCGTGATCGTGGATCCGGTCGAGATCCCCACGGTCGACAAGATCCGCGGGTGCGAACGGGAAGTGCTGCTGTACGAGTTCAAGCATGGCCTGAACACCTACCTCGCCGACCGCGGCCCGGGGGGCTTGCCGCGCACGCTGGCGGACGTCATCGCCTTCAACGAGCGGGAGAAGTCCCGCGAGATGCCGTTCTTCGGCCAGGAGCTGTTCGAGATGGCCGAGACGCGGGGACCGCTGAGCTCGAACGAGTACCTGACGTATCTCGACGACTGCCGCCGGTGGGCCGGCGCCGAGGGCATCGACGCCGTGGTCGAGGAGCACCGGCTCGACGCGCTGGTCGCACCGACCGTCAGCCCGGCCTGGCCCATCGATCTCGTCAACGGGGACCACTACCTTGGCGCCAGTTCCTCGGTTGCGGCCGTTGCCGGCTATCCGAACGTCACGGTCCCCGCTGGCGAGGTGTTTGGGTTGCCCGTGGGGATCTCGTTCTTCGGCGTGGCATGGTCGGAAATGCGGCTGATCCGCCTGGCCTACGCATTCGAGCAGGCCACACGCCATCGACGCACGCCGAGCTTCCTGCCCACGTTCTGCGCAGCCGATGCTCTGCTATGCTGATATCGACACCAAGGGTCGACACGCCGGCGACTGCCCCCGTCCCAGGTAGGTCGGAGGTCTCGGATCGGGGCCGTGCCGCCCGTTCGCGTTTCCAGGCGCGCCTTTCACGGTAACGCACCAGGTGATTCTCGGAATTGTGTCGCCGATGCTGTCGTTGCCGCGAATGGGAGTAGCGAGCATGACAAGCAGCCAACTTTTCAGTGCGGGTCTGATGGTCATCCTGCTTGCGGGCTGTACGGACCGAACACCAGGCCACGCCCAGCCGCACGCCGGCCACTCCCTGGGTACGGTTGAGTTCCCCATCTCCTGTTCCGAGCAGGCCCAGGTGGAGTTCCATCGGGCGGCCGCCCTCCTGCATCACATGACATATCCACAGGCGCGGCAGGAATTCCAGCGCGTCGCGACGACCGACCCCCGCTGCGCGATGGCACACTGGGGCATCGCGATGACCCTGTTTCAACCGCTCTGGCCGACGCGGCCGCAACCGGACGAGCTCCAGCGGGGGTGGGAGGCGGTGCAAAAGGCGAGGGCCCTGCAGCCACCAACGGACCGGGAGCAGTACTTCGTGGCTGCGGCGGAGGCGTTCTTCCTTGAGCCGGCCTCGTCCGATTACTGGCTCCGCATCCGCCGGTGGGAAAAGGCCATGGAAGAGGCGTTTGACTCCCTCCCGGAGGACCTCGAGGTGGCCGCGTTCTACGCGCTGGCGCACCTGGCCACCGCCCCCTCCGACACGATTTCCAGAGCACATTCCGACCGGGCTGCTGAAATCCTCCTTCGTGTGTACCGACGAAATCCCGACCACCCGGGCGCGATGCATTACCTGGTCCACGCCAACGACGTGCCGGGGCGCGAACGGGAATCGCTGGAGATCACGCGCAAGTACGAGGCGATCG
>CAZOSZ010000122.1:0-7340 GCA_964582505.1 uncultured Ectothiorhodospiraceae bacterium
ACGCGGCAACGGCGCGGCGGCGCGCCGCGGCGGTGCTAGCGGCCTGCCGTGCCGGCGGCGCGCTTTGCATCGTCAACGACGATCCTGCGCTTGCCGCCGAGCTCGAGGCCGACGGCGTGCATCTCGGGCGGGATGATCCCGACGTGGTCGGGGCGCGGGCGCAGGTCGGGACGGAAAGGCTGATCGGCGTGTCCTGCTACGACCGGCTCGCGCTGGCCGAGGCCGCCGTGGCGGCCGGCGCAGACTACGTGGCCTTCGGCAGCCTCTGGCCCTCGGACACCAAGCCGGATGCGGTGCGCGCTTCGCTGGAACTGCTGAGACAGGCCGCCTCGCGAATGCCGGTGCCGGTGGTCGCGATCGGCGGGATCACGCGGGGCAACGCCGCCGAAGCGATCGCCGCAGGCGCGCATTGCGTCGCGGTGATCCGCGACCTGTTCGCCGATCCGGACCCGCGCGCTGCCGCACAGTCAATTTCCGCGGCCTGCCAGCGGGGGCGCGCGCGGCTAGAATGACGTTTTCTTCGGGGTGACGCCCCGTCACCCAGCGGATCCGGGAGGCTTGCAGACCGTGAACCTGTTCCAGGAGGCCCAGCGTTACATCCCGGGTGGCGTCAACTCGCCGGTCCGGGCCTTCCGTTCCGTCGGTGGCGATCCGGTGTTCGTCCGCAAGGCCTCCGGCGCCTATATCTGGGGCGAGGATGGCCGTCGCTACATCGACTACGTCGGCTCCTGGGGACCGATGATCCTCGGCCACGCTCACCCGGTGGTGATTGAGGCGGTGCGCAGCGCCGCGCTCGACGGGCTGTCTTTTGGCGCGCCCACGGCGATCGAGACCGAACTTGCGCGTCGGGTGTGCGAATTCATGCCGTCGATCGAGCTGGTGCGCTTCGTCAGTTCCGGCACCGAGGCCACGATGAGCGCCATCCGGCTGGCGCGCGGCTTTACCGGCCGCGACAAGATCGTCAAGTTCGAGGGCTGCTACCACGGGCACTCGGATTCGCTGCTCGTCAAGGCGGGCTCGGGCGCGCTGACGCTCGGCGTGCCCACCTCGCCAGGCGTCCCGGCCTCGCTGGCGCAGCACACCGTGACGCTGAGCTACAACGACGTCGACGAGGTCCGGCGCGCCTTCGCCGAGATCGGCGAGCAGGTCGCCTGCATCATCGTCGAGCCGATCGCCGGCAACATGAACATGGTATTGCCGGTGCCAGGCTTCCTCGAGGGACTCCGCGCAGTCTGCGACGAGTCCGGCGCGCTGCTGATCTTCGACGAGGTGATGACCGGCTTCAGGGTGGCGCGCGGCGGCGTGCAGGAGATCTCCGGCGTGCGTCCCGACCTGACCACGCTCGGCAAGATCATCGGCGGCGGCATGCCGGTGGGGGCATTCGGCGGGCGGCGCGAAGTGATGGAGCAGATCGCGCCGCTTGGGCCCGTGTACCAGGCGGGCACGCTGTCGGGGAACCCCGTGGCGATGCATGCCGGGATCGCCACACTGGATCGCCTGACGCCTGAACTGTACAGGACACTGGGCAGGCTCACCCGCCGGCTGGTCGAAGGCATTCAGGCGGCGGCGGACGGGGCCGGCATCCCGTTTTGTGCCGAGGCGGTCGGCGGCATGTTCGGCCTGTTCTTCACCGGCGACGGCCCGGTGCGGAGATTTGCGCAGGTGATGGCCTGTGACCAGGCGCGCTTCAAGGCTTTCTTCCACGGCATGCTGGCCGAGGACGTGTACCTCGCGCCTTCCGCCTTCGAGGCCGGCTTCGTCTCCCGGGCGCACACCGAGGCCGACATCGACGCCACCATCGATGCCGCGCGCCGCGTGATGGCCAGGCTCTAGATTCGGGGACTGTTCCCGCTGCGCTCGGCGCCGTGACCGCAGGACCAGCAGGATTCGAAGCTGGCGGCATTGAGTTCCCCGCAGGCCTGGCAGCGCCAGTCGGTTTCTGCCGGAGGTTCGCGCTCGTAGCGGGCGAGCACCACGGCGGCCCTCTCTCGGTACCGCTCCGGCACCAGCAAGCGGACGTCGCAGACTTTCGGGATGCCGCTGTAGCCGCCGACCAGGTCGGCGCCGGTCACGGTCGACGGAATGCCCTCGCTCGCGAGCAGGCCCTTGAGCAGGCTGGCTTCGATCGGGTCGGTGCCGCGATGCATGCACACCAGGTCGCGGCCGGCGAACAGCGGGGCGTCGGGCGGGACGGCCACTTCAGCGTCCCAGGCCCTTGAGCAGGGGCTCGAGGTACTCCAGGCGCCGCACCGGATCGAACAGCTCCAGGCAGTGCTGCTTATGCTCCAGCGCGATCGGCAGCAGCTCGGCCAGCCGGCAGCCGACCCAGCCGGCGTCGTCGAAATCCGGTGAGACATGCCGGTAATGCGGCCCGAGGTCTTCGAACACCCCTTCGAGCAGCCGCGCCATTTCGCGGAAACGCTCGGGCAGCGGGCGCACCGGCTCGGGCTCCAGCAATTCCACCAGGCCGACATTGAGCCCGTCGTCCTGGCGACGCGCGGAGCGCACCATGAAGCGCGCACCACCAACCACGACCACCCCCAGCGTGCCGTCGTTGAGCTGGTCCCAGTCGACGATCGAGGCCACCGTGCCGACCTCGTGGCTGGTGGACGGCCCGGTCTCCCCGCCACTGCGTATCTGCAGCACGCCGAAGCCGACGCCGGACTTCAGGCAGCGGCTGATCATGTCCACGTAGCGCGGCTCGAAGATCCGCAACGGCAGCGGACCGCCGGGGAACAGCACGGTCTGCAAAGGGAACAGGGGAATCTCCAGCGCGGCGCTCACTCGCCCGGTCCCCCTCCCCAGGCCGGCACCAGGCTCTGCGGCAGGCGCAGGTGCTCGAGTACCCGCGCGACGACGAAATCCACCAACTCTCCGACGCTTTGCGGGCGATGGTAAAAGCCCGGGTTGGCGGGCATCACCACGGCGCCGGCGCGCGCCAGCGTCAGCATGTTCTCCAGGTGGATCGCGGAGAACGGCATTTCGCGCACCACCAGCACCAGCGTGCGGCGTTCCTTCAGCACCACGTCGCCGGCGCGCTCGATCAGGCTGCGACTCGCGCCGGTGGCCAGCGCGGACACCGTCGCCGTGGTGCAAGGACAGACCACCATCGCGTCGGGCGCTGCCGAGCCGCTGGCCACCGGTGCGGTCCATTCCTCGCGGCCGTAGACCGCCAGCCGTGACTCGGGCACGCCGTGACGCTCGCAGAAGAAACGGCGGATATCGGCGGCGCGCGCCGGCAGCGTGAGGTCCGTTTCCATGCCGATCACCACCTGCGCCGGCTTGGAGATCATCAGCGTGACCCGGCAGTCCGCGGCGAGCAGACACTCGAGCAGCCTGAGGCCGTACTGGGCCCCGGACGCCCCGGTCATCGCCAGCGCAACATTGAGGCTCATGCCGTCCTGCTCCTCTCCCGTCCGGCCAGGCCCTCGAGCAACAGCCGGTGCAGCCCGCCGAAGCTGCCGTTCGACATCAGTACCACCCGGTCGCCGGATTGCAATTCATCCAGCAGTATAGCCAGCAGCGAGTCGAGCCCGTTTGCGACGCGGCCGCGAGGTCCCAGCCCGGCGAGCGCACTGGCGGCGTCCCAGCCCAGATCGTCGGGCGCGTACAGGTACGCACACTCGGCCAACGCCAGGGCGTCGGCAAGGGTGGTGGCATGGACGCCCATCCGCATGGTGTTGGAGCGCGGTTCCAGCACCGCCACCAGGCGTCGCCCCTCGAGCCCCGCGCCGAGCGCCTCAAGCGTGCGCGCGATCGCAGTGGGGTGATGGGCGAAATCGTCGTACACCTCCACGCCGTCGGCCGACCCCAGCCATTCCTGCCGGCGCTTGACGCCGCGAAACCGCGCCAGCGCCTGGGCCGATATCTCGAGCGGCACGCCCGCGTGGCGCGCCGCCAGCATCGCCGCCAGGGCATTCTCGGCATTGTGCGCGCCGGGCATCGCCCAGCGCACCTCGGCGAGCGAGCCACCGTCCGGAGCGATGACTTCGAATCCACCCGGCAGCAGTCGCGCCGCGAAGGCCTGCGGCAATGGCGCGGGCACGGCGCCGCAGAATCGCTCCACCGGCGTCCAGCAGCCCTGTTGCAGCACCGCCTCGAGCGCCGCGTCGCCGGCCTTCGAGATGATCAGCCCCGACCCCGGCACGGTCCTGATGAGGTGGTGGAACTGGCGCTGGATCGCGGCGAGGTCATCGAAGATATCGGCATGGTCGTACTCGAGATTGCCGAGCACCAAGGTGCGCGGCCGGTAGTGGACAAACTTGGAGCGTTTGTCGAAGAACGCCGTGTCGTACTCGTCCGCCTCGACGACAAAGAATGTGCCTGCGCCGAGGCGCGCCGAGACCTCGAAGTCCGCGGCGATGCCGCCAACCAGGAAGCCCGGCTTCAGCCCCGCCGATTCGAGCAGGAATGCGAGGATGCTGGTGGTGGTCGTCTTGCCATGCGTCCCGGCGACCGCCAGCACCCAGCGGTCGCGCAACACCTCGCGTGCCAGCCACTCCGGTCCCGAGCAGTATTCCAGGCCGGAGTCCAGCAGGCGCTCGACGACCAGCAGCCCGCGCCGCATCACGTTGCCAACCACCACGCAGTCCGGCGCCGGCTCGAGCCGGTCGTTGTCGTAGCCCTCGACGATCTCCACGCCGAGCGATTCGAGCTGGGTGCTCATCGGCGGGTAGAGCGCGCGGTCCGAGCCGGTGACGCGATATCCCAGCTCGCGTGCCAGCACCGCGATGCCGGCCATGAAGGTGCCACCGATGCCGAGGATGTGCAGATGCATCAGCTGACCGGAAACAGCCAGCGAAACAGCGCCACGCTGGCCGCAAGGTACAGCACCGCCAGCAGCACGCCGGCCGGGTAGCTCCAGTCGAGCGCGTGTCGGGCGATATGGCCGGTGACCAGCAGGGACGCGATCAGCAGCGTGAACAACCCGAGCGAACCGAGCAGCGTCGCAAGCGGCAGCTCGCCCGGCGAGTCGGCCTCGTGAGGCGCCCCGGCCAGCAGCCAGACGAAGGGCAGTGCCACCGCGCTCAGCAGCGCGCCGGTGCCAAACAGCGCCGCGAGAGTCTGGCCGAGTCGATCGGCGCGGCCGGTCAGGACCAGCAGCCCGCCAAAGCACAACAGCACCAGCGCCAGGTCGACGGCCAGGTGGCTGAGCAGCACGCCCACGCCGGCGGTCTGCGGCAGCAGCGCCAGGGCGCCGAGCGCAAGGTAGGCACCCAGCGCGAGGCCGAGCACGGCCCCGGCCGCCGGCACGTCCTGCGGCCCCTTGCGGTGCAAGGCGATGTCGATGAACAAGCGGACCAGTGCCTGCATGGGGCTCCCCGTTGCAGCCGGCATGATACCTGCGGCTGCGGCTTGTTGCGCGAGCGTCGGGTCGGGGGTCGCGGGTTCTGGGATAATCGCCCGCATGATCGAGCATGTGTTCATCGACCGGGAGACCGAGGCGGCGGCGCTGGCCCGCGAGTGGGCGGGCGTGACACGGCTTGCGGTGGACACCGAGTTCGTCCGCGAGAGCAGTTTCAGTGCCCAGCTCTGCCTGCTGCAGGTCTCCGACGGCGAGCGGGTGGCCTGCCTCGACACCCTGGCGCTGGGCGGACCCGGGCCGTTCGCGGGGCTGCTGGCCGATCCGGCCGTGTGCAAGGTGTTCCATTCGGCCCGACAGGATCTCGAGGTGCTCAATGATCACCTGGGCGCCGTTCCGGGACCGGTCTGGGACACCCAGGTTGCCGCCGCGCTGCTCGGCTACCCCGACCAGGTCGGCTACACCCAGCTCGCCGGCGCGGAGCTCGGAGTCACGTTGCCAAAGGATCTTTCTCGCACCGACTGGAGCCGCCGGCCGCTGTCCGCCGAACAGCTGAGCTATGCGGCCGCCGATGTCCACTGGCTGCTGCCGCTGGCCGAGCAGCTCGAAGCTGCGCTTGCGCGACTCGGGCGCCTGGCCTGGGCCGAAGCAGAGAGCGCGGCGTTGTGCGATCCGCGGCTGTACGCCTTCGATGCCGAAGGCGCCTGGCGGCGGGTCAAGGGCAGCGGGCAGCTGGATGGCGCCCCATTGGCGCGGGTTGCGGCATTGGCGCGCTGGCGCGAGGAACAGGCGCGGCAACGCAACCGGCCCAGGCGCTGGATCCTCAAGGACGAGGCCATCGTGGCACTGGCCGAACACAACCCGGACAGCCACGACGCGATTGACCGGCTCGAGGCCTTGCCGCCGGCGACGCTGCGTCGCCATGGCGAGGAGTTGCTGCGGCTGTTGCGCGAAGCCGCGCAGGCGGAGCCACCGGGACGGGCCGAATCTTCGCGCCTCGAGCCGGCTCAGGACCGGAAAGTCCGCAAGCTGATGGCCACGCTGCGCGACATTGCCGAGCAAAACAAGGTCTCGGCGCCGATGCTGGCGACCCGCAGGGATGTCGAGGCGCTGGTGCTGGGGCGGCGCGACCTGGCGCTGCTGGAAGGTTGGCGCCTGGAACTGGCCGGGGCGCAGCTGCTCGGAATGCTGGAAGCGTAGCCGGGGCTACAGGCCCAGCGAGCGCACCAGCCGCTGGTAGACGTCCTCCGGTTCGCCCTCGGCCTCGACGACCTTGAGCTTGCCAAGCTTGCGGTAGTAGTCCACCAGCGGTTCGGTTTGGGCGCGGTAGACATCGAGGCGACGGCTGATGGTTTCCTCGCGGTCGTCGGAGCGCTGGACCAGCTCGCCACCGCAGCTGCCGCATCGGCCGTCCGCCGGCGGCGGCAGGTAGTAAATGTTGTACACCCGGCCGCAGCCCGTGCAGCTTCGCCGGCCGGTCAGGCGCTTCATCAGAATGCCCAGGTCGAGGTCCATCAGCACTGCCCCGTCCAATGGCTGGTCGAGGTCCTCGAGCACGCCCTCCAGCGCCTCGGCCTGTGCCAGGTTGCGCGGAAATCCGTCCAGGATGAAGCCCCTGGCAGCGTCCGGCTGCGCGATGCGGTCCTTCAGGATGCCGAGCACGATCTCGTCGGAGACCAGCTGGCCGGCTTCCATGGCTGCCTTCGCCTTGAGGCCGTGCGCCGTGCCCCGCGCGACGGCGTCCCTGAGCAGATCGCCGGTGGACACCTGCGGATAGCCGTAGTCGGCGACCAGCTTCTTCGCCTGCGTGCCCTTGCCAGAGCCCGGGGCACCGAGCAATACGATGCGCATCCGCCGTCCCCCACTGTTGTTGCGCGGCCGAGAGGGCCGGGCGACCAAGCTTGCCGCCGAGTGCGCGCGCGGTCAAACGGCGCCGGAATCCGATATCCTGTAGGAGCGGCTGTAGGAGCGGCTTCAGCCGCGATTCCGCACCGGTCGCGGCTGAAGCCGCTCCTACAGCCGCTCCTACAGCCGCTCC
>CAZOSZ010000123.1:0-7068 GCA_964582505.1 uncultured Ectothiorhodospiraceae bacterium
TGCCGGGCGCTCCGGCCACCCGCCCACCGGCGCCGGTGGCCGACGAGACCGCGAGCCCAAAGCCCGCCGTGGCCATGATGGGCTGGGATGCGCTCGAGACGACGGTCAGTCGCTGCACGCTCTGCGCGCTGCATGCCGGGCGGACCCGCACCGTATTCGGCGTCGGCAACCGCCAGGCTGATTGGCTGATCGTCGGCGAAGCGCCGGGCGTGGAAGAGGATCGCCAGGGCGAGCCCTTCGTCGGTCGGGCGGGCAAGTTGCTCGACGCGATGCTCGCGGCCCTCGGTTTCGCGCGCGCGGCGGTCTACATTGCCAACGTGGTCAAGTGCCGGCCCCCGGAGAACCGCAATCCGCGTCCCGAGGAGGCCGCCAGTTGCGCGCCCTACCTGGAGCGGCAAATCGACTTGCTGAAGCCGAAAATCATCCTGGCCGTCGGACGGGTGGCCGCGCAGCGCCTGCTCGACTGCGACAGCCCGGTGGGACGGCTGCGCGGCCGCGTGCATCGTTACGGAACGGCGGACATCCCGCTCGTGGTGACCTGGCACCCGGCCTACCTGTTGCGTCGCCCGGACGCCAAGGCCGAGGCCTGGCGCGACCTCGTGCTGGCGGCCTCGGCCGCCCGCGGCGCGGCACCTGCCGAGGAAAACGGACGGTGAGCGCGGCGCTCGAGACCTGGCCGCCGCAGATCCGGCAGATGATCGAGGCCGACCTGGAAGCGGTCACGGCGATCGAGCGGCAGGCTTACGAGTTTCCCTGGTCGCGGGGCATCTTCGTCGACTGCCTGCGCGTGCCCTACGTTTGCGAGGTCCTGGAAGAGGACGGCCTGGTGGCGGGTTACGGGATCATGTCAGTGGCAGCCGACGAGGCACACCTGCTGAACCTGTGCGTGCACGCCGCTGCGCGCCGCCGCGGGCTCGGCGGTTTCATGCTGGACCACCTGCTGCGGCGCGCCGCTGCGGAAGGCGCGCGGGCCGTGTTCCTCGAGGTGCGGCCTACCAATGCACAGGCCATTGCCTTGTACCTGCGCGCCGGCTTCGCCCGCGTCGGCGTTCGCCGCAACTACTATCGGGCGGCCCGCGGGCACGAGGACGCGCTGGTGCTGGCCCGCAGACTTTAGGTGCCGGTTCGGGGGTTTCGAAGCCCCCGAAACCCCCGAACCGGCACCTGGACTGCTAGAATGCCGCGCCTTTCACCAGCCTCGGGCGCGGTTGCGCCCCGGATCCATGAGCGCACTGCCCGCCGAGATTGCGAAGCGCCGGACCTTCGCCATCATCTCCCATCCCGATGCCGGCAAGACCACCCTCACCGAGAAGCTGCTGTTGTTCGGCGGCGCCATCCAGATGGCCGGCTCGGTCAAGGGCCGCAAGGCCAGCCGCCACGCCACTTCGGACTGGATGGCGCTGGAGCAGCAGCGTGGCATCTCGGTGACCTCCTCGGTGATGCAGTTCCCTTATCGCGGACGGGTCATCAACCTGCTGGACACGCCCGGGCACGCCGATTTCTCGGAGGACACCTATCGGACGCTGACTGCGGTGGATTCGGCGCTGATGGTGATCGACGCCGCCAAGGGCGTCGAGGAACGCACCGTCAAGCTGATGGACGTTTGCAGGTTGCGCACCACGCCGATCATCAGTTTCATCAATAAGCTCGATCGCGACGGCCGCCAGCCGCTCGAGCTGCTCGACGAAATCGAGCGCGTGCTCGCGATCCGCTGCACGCCGGTGACCTGGCCGATCGGCATGGGCCGCGAGTTCCGTGGCGTGTACCACTTTCTCGAGGACCGCATATACCTCTACCGGCCGGGCGAGCGCGGTGCCGCCGGCGAGACCGAGGCGATCGACGGGCTGGATTCGGCGGCGGCGGAGGCGCTGCTCGGCAGCCGTGCGGCGGAGTTTCGCGAGGAGGTCGAGCTGGTGCGCGGGGCCTGCGACGAATTCGACCCCGCAGCCTACCTTGCCGGCGAGCAGACGCCGGTGTTCTTCGGCTCGGCGATCAGCAATTTCGGCGTGCGCGAACTGCTCGACGGCTTCGTCCAGTGGGCGCCGCCTCCATCGCCGCGGACCACCACCACGCGACTGGTGCAGCCCGGTGAACCGCCGCTGACCGGCTTCGTGTTCAAGATCCAGGCGAACATGGACCCGGCGCACCGGGACCGGATCGCCTTCCTGCGGGTCTGCTCCGGCCATTACACGCGCGGCATGAAGCTCAGGCACGTGCGCCTCGGCCGCGAGGTCCGGGTGGCCGACGCGCTGACCTTCATGGCGGCCGACCGCGAGCGCGCCGAGGAGGCCTGGGCCGGCGACATCCTCGGGCTGCACAACCACGGCACCATCAATATCGGCGACACCTTTACCGAGGGGGAAGAGCTGACTTTCACCGGCGTTCCGAACTTCGCGCCGGAGCTGTTCCGCCGGGCGGTTCTCGGTGACCCGCTGCGTGCCAAGGCGCTGCACAAGGGCCTCGACCAGCTGTGCGAGGAGGGTGCGACACAGCTGTTCCGGCCGCTGCGCAACAATGACGTGATCCTCGGCGCGGTCGGGCCGCTGCAGTTCGACGTGGTCGCCTGGCGCCTCAAGGAGGAGTATGGCGTGGATTGCCGCTTCGAGCCGGTCAATGTTGCCACCGCGCGATGGGTGCAATGCGAAGACTCGAAACGTCTCGAAGAGTTCCGCAGCAAGGCGGCCGAGCACCTGGCGCTCGACCACGCCACGGCGCTGGTCTACATCGCGCCTTCAAGGGTCAACCTCGAACTGACGCGCGAGCGCTGGCCGGAGATCGGCTTCATGCCGACCCGCGACCATCTTGCGGCCTGATCCGGAAACGGGGACAGTCGCCGAATCATGAACCGGCTGTTGACTCGCCGTCCGGTATTCGGCTGGGCAATGTACGACTGGGGCAACTCGGCCTTCGCGACCACGGTGATGGCCGGTTTCTTCCCCGTGTTCTATGGCGCCATCAGCGGGGCGCTGTCGCGCGAGGATGCGCAATTCTGGTTCAACGTCGCGCTCGCCAGTGCCAGCTTGCTGGTGGCTGTTCTCGCCCCGCTGCTCGGCGCGATTGCAGATCGCAGCGGCAGCCGCAAGCATTTTCTCGCCACCTTCGCGATGCTCGGCATCCTGATGACCGCGGGGCTCGCCTGGGTGCACGCCGGCGCCTGGTGGGTAGGCCTGCTGCTGTATGCGCTTGGCACGGTCGGCTTCTCGGGCGCCAACGTGTTCTACGACTCGATGATCACCGATGTCGCCGATGAGCCTGATTACGACATGGTCTCTGCCTACGGCTACGCGCTCGGCTATATCGGGGGCGGCCTGCTGTTCGCAGTCAACGTGGTGATGGTGCAGAAGCCGGAATGGTTCGGCCTTGCCGATGCCGGCCAGGCGGTCAAGGCCTCGTTCATCTCCGTGGCCGTCTGGTGGGCGGTGTTCACTGTGCCGCTGCTGGCCATGGTCCGCGAGCGGCCGACCCACCGCCGGGTCGGCGCGCGCCGGGCGGTGGGCGAGGGACTGGCGCAATTGGCAGATACGCTGCGCGAGATCCGCGGCATGCGCGTGCTGCTGTTGTTCCTGGCCGCCTACTGGCTGTACATCGACGGGGTCAACACCGTCATCAAGACCGCGGTGTACTTCGGTGACAGCGTGCTCGGCCTGCCGCAGGCCGGGCTGATCACCGCGCTGTTGCTCACCCAGTTCGTCGCGTTTCCGGCGGCGATGGGCTTCGGCTGGCTCGGCAAGACCATTGGCCCGCGTCCGGCGATCCTGATCGGCATCGCCGTGTATATCGCCGCGATCGTCTATGCGTGGCGGTATCTGGACAGCGCGCGCGACTTCTATGTGCTCGCTTGTGCGATCGGCCTGGTGCAGGGCGGCGTGCAGAGCCTCAGCCGCTCGCTGTACGCGCGCATGGTGCCGGTTTCGAAGACCGCCGAGTTCTTCGGCTTCTTCAACATGATCGGCAAGTTCGCGACGATCCTCGGGCCGATCCTGCTGGCGCTCACGCCGCGCCTGGTGCCCGGCGCAGAGGTGCGCGACAGCATCCTGTCGCTCGCCCTGCTCTTCGGCCTGGGCGGACTGCTGCTCTGGAGAGTTGACATCGAGGCGGGCGCGCGCGCCGCGCGCGAACTCGACCAGGCCCGGCCCCCGACCTGAATCAGGGCTGGAACCGGCGCAACTCGGTACGCAGGGTCGGGAGCGCGCCCGGCGGCGCGCTCGGCTCGTAGCGCAACGCCAGGTACAACGCCGTAATGCGTCGCACCACCGCCGCGAGGTCTGGTCGCGTCCGGGCAATGCGCGCCGCGTAGTCGCGCGGACCTTCCTGCGGTGCGCGCGGCAGGCCCGAGCGTCGCAGTCGCCGGCAGAAAGTCCGGTAAAGCCGCAGCGCCTCGGGTGTGGGCGGGCCGCGCAACTGCCAGGCGAGCCACAGCGCCAGGGCCGCCAGCAGCACCGCGACCAGCACCACCAGCGCGGCAATCAGGTTGCGCCAGTCGCCGCCCGGCATTCCGAGGCGCGCCAGCAGCGCCAGCTGCCGCTCGGGCCCGTAGCCGAGCACCCAGTCGGTCCACAAGCTGGTGAGCGCATCCCAGCTCTGGCTCAGTTCCCTGATCACCGGCAGGTTTCGCAGCCCCGCCCCGGGCAGCACCTCGCCGGCCGGCAGCGCGTCGGCCAGGCTCAGCTCGATGCGGTTCGGCGCGACCGCGCCCGTCGGATCCACGCGCATCCAGCCGCGCGCCTCGAGCCATACCTCGGCCCAGGCATGCGCGTCGGACTGGCGCACCACGAGCCGGTTGCTGTAGGGGTTCACCTCGCCGCCCTGGTAGCCGGTGACCACCCGCGCCGGCACGCCGCCGGCGCGCGCCATCACGGTGAATGCCGAGGCGAAGTGCTCGCAGAAGCCGCGCCGGGTGCGGAACAGGAAGTCGTCCACCGGATGACCCCCGGTGAGCGCCGGCGGGTTCAGGGTGTAGACGAACGGCTCGTTGCGAAAGCGCGCCAGGATGGCCTCGACAAAGGCGGCGTCAGAGTCTGCCACGGCGCGCAGCTCGCGGCCCAGCGCGACGCTGCGCGGATTGCGGCCGTCGGGAAGCTGCTGCATCCGGGCCCGCATTCCGGGCGCTATGGCTGGTTCCGGGACCGCCTGCGGCCAGGACTCGATGTCCACCACCCGGAGGCTGTCGATCGCTCGGCGGGTGACCAGCTGGTACTCGTGAGTGAGCACGGCGTCGCGCTCGGACCAGCGCGCCGGGTAGTCCATCGCGAGCAGCCAGGGCCGGCCATTCGGCTCGATGTACATGCGGTAGCGGTGGCGGGGTCCCCGCAGCTCGATCTGCGGCTGCAATTGCGGAAAACGCTCGGTGTCACGCCAGGTCCAGCCGTCGAATCGCTCCAGCACCGGCCCGCGCCAGTAGCGCTCAGCGGGCCGCGGACCGGGGCCCTCGAAGCTGACCCTGAAAGCCACTTCGTCCGACTGGATCAGGCGCGACACCGTACCCGGCGACATCTCATCATCCAGCCCGGTGAGGCCGCCCGCGCCCCGCGCCGGCATCGCCCAGAACGGACCGGGCACGCGCGGGAACAGCAGGAACAACACCAGCGCCACCGGCAGCGCGAAGGCCAGCATGCGCATTACCAGCCCGCTGGCCGCGCGCCACGGCAGCGGCTCGCCGCCGCGCATGCCCTGCAGCAGTGCCAGGGTGATCGCGGCCACCGCCAGCACCAGCCAGGGCAGGCTCCAGATGGGCTGGTCGTAGAGCAGCTGCGTGAGCACCATGAAAAAGCCGATGAAGGCCAGCACCTGGATGTCGCGCCGGGCGCGCGTCTCCAGCAGTTTCATCGCGGCCATCACCACCAGCAGCGCGCCGCCGGGTTCCAGGCCATTGAAGGTCCTGAAGGAGTAGAGCACGCCGAACACGCCGACAAGCGCGAGTGCCAGGCGCAGCCAGGCCGGCGGCAACCGCCAGCCGAAGCGCAGCACGGCCAGGCGCCACAACGCCGCGCAACTGAACGCCGCCGTGACCCAGGCCGGCAGGCGGGTGATGGCGGGCGCCAGCGCCAGTGCCAGCGCCGCCAGCATCCAGCCGAGCCGCAGTGCGGCAGGGTCAGCCATCGGCCGGTCCCTCGCCGCCCGGGTAGAGTGCCAGCGCCGCGAGGCAATGGTGGCGATGGGCCGGGCCGAGCGCCGGCGGAATCTCCGTGCCGGGAATCCTCAGGCCGTAGGCGCCGCCGCCGGCGTGAGCATCCAGCACCCAGCGGCACAGCACCGCCAGACGCTGCTCGGCGTCCAGGCCCTCGAGTTGCTGCCAGTCCAGCCAGGCACTGCCGCGGGCGCTGCCGGAGAACAGCTTGACCGGCAGCTCGTCGCCGCGCGCCGCTGCCTTCCAGGCAATCCGTCTTGGCGAATCCCCGGCTCGGAAGGTCCTCAAGCCCGCGAAATCATCCTCACCGCGACGCACGTCCCAGCGGCCCTCGGCATCCTCGGGGCCGCCGGTCGGCGGCGTCGGGGCACGCTCCGCCGGCGCCGGGTAGACGATGCCCTCGCAGCGCGGGTGCAGCCAGGCCCAGGCACGGAACAGGCCGAAGGGAAACGCTGTGTGCACGTCGAGCCGCTCGACCAGGAGCCGGCCGCGGCGCATCGCGGGCAGGTCGAGGAACAGCTCACCGCTGCGGCCCGCCTCCAGATCGAGGCAGGACGAGAGCACGCCGCGATTACCCACCTGCAGGTCGTGGCGCGGTGCCTGGCCGGTGTTCTCCAGCTTGAGTTCCAGCCGCGCCATGCCGCCGGCGAATGCGGGCCGCAGGCGGATGCCGCGTGCCACCAGGCCGCTGAGGTTCTGGTGGCACCAGTGCATCGTGACCAGGCCCAGTCCGGCCAGCAGGAAGGTCAGCCCGAAGCCCATGCTGTTGTTGTAATTCATGGAGGCCAGCAGCATGCCGAACAGGCTCAGCCCGAAGCCGATGCCGAGCGCGGTGGGCAGGATGTAGACGCGGCGGCGGTGCAGCTGCACGGGGTCCCCGTCCGGACCCTGGCGGCGCCTGGCCCAGGCCCTCGCAAGCTCCGCCGCCCAGCCGGCGGGCG
>CAZOSZ010000124.1:0-7050 GCA_964582505.1 uncultured Ectothiorhodospiraceae bacterium
GCGAACACCGCCGGCCCGGTCGCGGCCACCAGGACGCAACCGCCCACCGCCACCGCGCCCGCGATCCACGCCGCAAGGTCGCGACGTTCGTTCGGCAGCGCCAGCACGATCGCAGCGCCCGCGAACGGCAGCAGCGCGAGAACGGGGAGCAAGGTCACCGGCATCTGCAAGGCGAACCGGCACTCGGCGCCAGCGCAGCGGCACGCAAAGAAGTCAGCATTGGGAAAGCGCAAACCACAAGCGGCCACCGCGGCCGGAACGGCGCAGTATAGAAGCGGCTCGCATGCGGCCGCCTCTACGGACCTATGTCACAGCACGTAGCGCGCGAGGTCCTCGTTGCTGGCAAGATCCGCGAGCCGCGCGTCGACATAGGCGGCGTCGATGCGGATCGGCGCCGCATCGGCCGCCAGCGCACTGCCGGCGTCGAACGAGACTTCCTCGAGCAGTTTTTCGAGCACGGTGTGCAGCCGGCGAGCACCGATGTTCTCGGTCTTTTCGTTGACCATGAAGGCGATTTCGGCTAAGCGATGGATGCCGTCATCGGCGAACTCGACACGGCAGCCGTCGGTGGCGAGCAGCGCGGAGTACTGCTGCGTCAGATTGGCATCGGTCGACTTCAGGATGCGCTCGAAGTCACCGACGGTCAGCGAATCGAGTTCGACGCGGATCGGAAACCGCCCCTGCATCTCGGGGATCAGATCCGACGGCTTCGACAGGTGAAATGCGCCGGAGGCCACGAACAGGATGTGGTCGGTTCTGACCATGCCGTACTTGGTGTTGACGGTTGTTCCTTCGACCAGCGGCAGCAGGTCGCGCTGCACGCCCTGGCGCGACACATCGGCGCCCTGCAGTTCGGCGCGCGAGGCGATCTTGTCGATCTCGTCGAGGAACACGATGCCGTTCGATTCGGCATTGGCGATCGCGCGCAGCTTCAGTTCGTCTTCGTTGACCAGCCGGCCGGCTTCCTCGTCCGCGAGCAGCTTCAGCGCGTCCTTGATCGCCAGCTTGCGGGTCTTGCGGCGCTCGCGCCCGAACTGCGAGAACATCGATTGCAACTGCTGCGTAAGTTCCTCCATGCCTGGCGGCGCCATCACCTCGAGCGACGCAGGCATCGCGGCAACCTCGATCTCGATTTCCTTGTCGTCGAGCGCCCCTTCGCGCAGCTTCTTGCGGAACTTCTGCCGCGCTGCGCCCTCCTCGTCGCGATTGCTTGAGGTAAAGCCGGCGTCGCGCGCCGGCGGAACCAGTACGTCGAGAATCCGGTCCTCGGCGGCGTCCTGCGCACGCGTCATCACTTTCTTCATCTCGGTCTCGCGTGTCTGTTTAATCGAGATGTCGACCAGATCGCGGATGATCGTGTCGACGTCGCGACCGACATAGCCGACCTCGGTGAACTTGGTCGCCTCGACCTTGATGAACGGCGCATCGGCGAGCCGCGCGAGCCGGCGCGCGATCTCGGTCTTGCCGACACCGGTCGGGCCGATCATCAGGATGTTCTTCGGCGTGATCTCCGAGCGCAGCGGCTCCTCGATCTGCATCCGGCGCCAGCGATCGCGCAGCGCGATCGCCACGGCGCGCTTGGCGGCCATCTGGCCGACGATGTGCTTGTCCAGCTCCTGGACGATCTCGCGGGGGGTCATCGGGATATCGATCATGTCAGCGTCTCGATGACCAGCTTGCTGTTGGTGAAGACGCAGATGTCGGCAGTGATGCCGAGCGCCTTTTCCACGATGCTGGCCGCATCCAGCTCGGTGTTCTCCAGCAGCGCGCGCGCCGCCGCCTGGGCGTAAGGGCCGCCCGAGCCGATCGCCATGAGGTCGTTCTCCGGCTCGATGACATCGCCGTTGCCGGAGATGATGAAGCTCTTCTCGCGATCCGCGACGCACAACAGCGCCTCCAGCCGGCGCAGCATGCGGTCGGTGCGCCAGTCCTTGGCGAGCTCGATCGCCGCCCGGGTCAGGTTGCCGTGCTGTTGCAGTTTGGCCTCGAAGCGCTCGAACAGGGTGAACGCGTCGGCCGTGCCGCCGGCGAAACCGGCCAGCACCTTGCCGTCATGGAGGCGGCGCACCTTGCGTGCGTTGCCCTTCATGATGGTATTGCCGAGCGAGACCTGGCCGTCGCCGCCGACCGCGACCACGCCCTTGCGGCGCACGGACAGGATGGTAGTGCCCCGGTACTGTTGCATGCTGGCTCCTGGAATGGGGAATGGCGGCCTCAGCGCCGCTTTCGGGCGCGGGGGTGCGCCTGGTCATAGATGCGGGCCAGGTGCTGGAAATCAAGATGGGTGTAGATCTGGGTGGTACTAATGTCGGCGTGGCCCAGCAGTTCCTGCACCGCCCGGAGGTCGCCGCTGGACTCCAGCAGGTGGGTGGCGAAGGAATGGCGGAAGGTGTGTGGACTGACGGCCTGCGGCAGGCCCAGCCGCCGCGCCCAGTAGTTCACCCGCGCCTGGATGTTGCGGTGTGACAGCGGCCGGCCATTGCGGCTGATGAACATCGGGGTGGACGCGGATTGTTCCAGCTGCGGCCGCACCTTGAGCCAGTCGCGCAGCGCCTCCCGGGCCTTCGAGCCAACCGGAACGATGCGGGTCTTGGCGCCCTTGCCGACCACCCGGACGGTGCCCTCGACCAGGTCGAGGTCGCTCAGTTCGAGGCCAGCCAGTTCGGCGAGCCGCAGGCCCGAGGAATAGAACAGTTCCATGATGGCGCGGTCGCGGGTCGCCAGCGGGTGATCGCCGCGCACGTCCAGCATTCGCGCCATGGCGTCCACATCGAGCGTCTCCGGCAGTCGCTTGGGCGCTTTCGGCGCGGTCACGTCGACGCCCGGGTTGGAATTCACCACGCCCTCGCGCAACAGGTAATCAAACAGGTTGCGCAGCGCGGCCAGGCGTCGCTGCACGCTGCGCGGCGCCTGGCCGCGACGGTGCAGCCGGGCCGCGAAGGAACGCACATGGCCGCCGTCCACCCGTGCCCAGTCGCTCACTTCGGCGTTGCACAGGAAGGTGTACAGGGCCTCGATGTCGCGATGGTAGTTCTTCACGGTCAGCGCAGCCAGGCGCCGCTCGTAGCGCAGGTGGTCGAGCCACCGCCGGATCCACTCACGGTCGGGGCCGGACGCGTTCATGCGCTGCCGCGGGCGGCCTCCAGCCTGTGCCGCGCCGCCGCCAGCGCTGCCGCGGTCAGCTCGCCGATCCGCGCCAGGAAGTCCGTGCTCATGGTCGGGTTGAAGCGGCTCGAATCGCTGCTGCCGATCGCCAGGATGCCGACCCCACACTCGCGACCGAGCGGCACCATCGCCACCGAGGCGATGCCCTCGGCATCGTCCGGGAAAAGGAACTCGCGCTGCACGTCGCGGATGCGGCCGCAACGCGGCCGGTTCTGCTGGATGAAGGTGGCGAAGGACTTCAGCGCCGCGTCGGAGCGATCCACGCTGCGCAGGAACCGGGTAGCCCGGCGCTGCACGATCTCCGAGGCATTGTGCAGCAGCACCACCACGGCCTGGCTGGCGCCGAAGTCCTCGCGGAGTCCTGCTTCGAGTCCGGCCAGCACTTCGTCGGCGTCACCCGCCCTGAGCAGCCGCAGCGCCAGCGCGTGGACCTTGTCGGACAGCCCGGAGTTGGAGCGCGCCACCTCGACCAGCTCGTGCAACCGGCGCTCCAGCCCCCGGTTCTTGTCCTGCAACACCGCAACCTGGCGCTCCACCAGGGAGACGGTGGCCGTGCCCGAGTGGTGCGGCAGCCGCAGCCGCTCGAGCAGGTTGGCGTTGCGCTCGAAGAAGTCCGGGTGCTCGGAGAGGTACTCCGCGACGCTCTGGTCGCTGTCCGGTTCCGCGGCCAGGCCGCCCTGCTCTCGGCTGCTCACAGGCTGATGCTTCCCTCGAAGACCTTCCTGGCCGGCCCGCTGAGCCAGGCCGGTTCATTTCGTCCGCGCCACTCGACGACCACTTCGCCGCCCGGCAGTTCGACCGTGACCCGCGCATCGAGCTCACCACGATCGCGCATCACTGCTACGGCCGCGCAGGCCCCGGTGCCGCAGGCCAGCGTCTCGCCCGTACCGCGCTCCCACACCCGCAGCGCGAGACGGTCGCGCGACAGCGGCTGTGCAAAGCCGATGTTGGCGCGCCGCGGGAAGACCGGGTGCGTCTCCATCACCGGGCCCAGGGTCGCCACCGGCGCCCAGTCGATACTCTCCACGCCGAGATCCTTAATCGCGACCACCGCGTGCGGGTTGCCCATCGAGACCGCGCCAAAGGTCACGCTGCGACCATCCGCGTCCATGGTATAGCGCGGGGCCTCGCTTGTCGCCCGCATGGGAATGTGATCCGGGCAAAACTCCGGCACGCCCATCGACACGGCGGCATGTCCGTCCTGGACGCGCGCGGCAATCACGCCGGCGGCGCTGCGCATCGCGAACTCCGTCGCCCCCGGGGCCAGCTCGCTGGCCCACAGCAGCGCCAGGCAGCGCGCGCCGTTGCCGCACTGCTCGACCTCCCCTCCATCAGAGTTCCAGACGCGGTAGGCAAAGGCCGCCTCGCCGGAGAGGTCCGGTTCGATGACCAGGAGCTGGTCGAAACCGACGCCGCCGCGCCGATCGGCGAGGCGCCGCACCAGCGCGGCGGTCGGGATGAACTCCTGCTGGCGCGCATCGACCACGATGAAGTCGTTGCCGATCCCCTCCATCTTGCGGAAGGCCAACGGCGTGGACGGCCTGGGTGGGGAAGTTTGGCGCATGGATGGGGCGCAATTATAGTGGGCCCGCCGCGGTGACGGTGGCGAGCATGAAATACGGCGATCTCAGGGACTTTATCCGGCTGCTGGAGGCGCAGGGCGAGCTGAAGCGCATTGCCGTGCCGGTCAGCCCGGTGCTCGAGATGACCGAGATCTGCGACCGGGTGCTCAAGCAGGGCGGACCGGCACTGCTGTTCGAGCAGCCCGTCGGCTATGCCATGCCGGTGCTGGGTAACCTGTTCGGCACGCCGCACAGGGTGGCGCTGGGCATGGGCCAGGACTCGGTGGAAGCGCTGCGCGAGGTCGGCCGTCTGCTGGCCTTTCTCAAGGAACCCGATCCGCCCAGGGGCATGCGTGACGCCTGGGAGAAATTGCCGATCTTCCGCCAGATCATGAACATGGCGCCAAAGACGGTGCGCGCAGCGCCCTGCCAGGAGAACTTTGTCGAAGGCCCCGACGTGGACCTCGGCATGCTGCCGCTCCAGACCTGCTGGCCGGGCGATGCCGGCCCGCTGCTGACCTGGGGCCTGGTCATCACCCGTGGCCCCGAGCGGCCGCGGCAAAACCTCGGCATCTACCGCCAGCAGCTGATCGGCCGCAACCGGCTGATCATGCGCTGGCTGTCGCACCGCGGTGGCGCGCTGGATTTCCGTGATTGGCAGCTGCAGCATCCCGGCGAGCCCTTCCCGGTAGCGGTGGCGATCGGCGCCGATCCGGCCACCATCCTGGCCGCGGTGACGCCGGTCCCGGACACACTATCGGAATACGCCTTCGCCGGACTGCTGCGCGGCGGGCGCACGGAAGTGGTGAAGTGCGCCGGCTCCGAACTGGAGGTGCCGGCCAGCGCGGAGATCGTGCTGGAAGGGCACCTGGCGCCCGGCGACACCGCCCCGGAGGGCCCGTTCGGCGACCACACCGGCTATTACAACGAGGTCGAGGAGTTCCCGGTGTTCGCCGTGCGGCGGATCAGCTGGCGCAACGAGCCGATCTACCACAGCACCTACACCGGGCGTCCGCCGGACGAGCCGGCGGTGCTCGGCGTGGCGCTGAACGAGGTGTTCGTGCCGATCCTGCAAAAGCAGTTTCCGGAGATCGTGGACTTCTACCTGCCGCCCGAGGGCTGTTCCTATCGTATGGCGGTGGTCAGCATGAAGAAGCAGTACCCGGGCCACGCCAAGCGGGTCATGCTGGGCATCTGGTCGTTCCTGCGCCAGTTCATGTACACCAAGTTCGTGATCGTCACCGATGATGACGTGGACGTGCGCAGCTGGCGGGACGTCATCTGGGCGATGACCACGCGGATGGATCCGGATCGCGACACGGTGATCATTCGCAACACGCCGATCGATTACCTCGATTTCGCCTCGCCGGTCTCCGGGCTGGGCTCGAAGATCGGCTTTGATGCCACCCACAAGTGGCGGGGTGAAACCGACCGGCTGTGGGGCCGGCCGATCACCATGGACCCGGAGGTCAAGGCGCGCATCGACGCGCTCTGGCCGGAACTCGGGCTGGGTTGAATGTTCCGGGGCCGGCGCGGCCGGCCTGCTTGTGCGGATTAAAAGGGGGAGTGGAACGATGCGGCATATCCTGGTGATGAACCCGAAGGGCGGTTGCGGCAAGAGCACCATCGCGACCAACCTGGCAAGCTGGTACGCGACCCGTGGCCGGCAAGTGGCACTGGCGGACTTCGACCCGCAGCGCTCCAGTATCGACTGGGTCGGACTGCGGCCCGCCGATGCGCCGCCGGTCACCGGCCTGGCAGCCTACGAGGAGGGCCTGAGGGCGCTGCCGCGCAATGCCGACGTGGTGATCATCGACGCACCGGCGCGGTCTCACGGACGGGAGGTGACCGAGCTGGTGCGCCGCGCCGAGACGGTGCTGGTGCCGGTGCTGCCCTCGGCGATCGACATGCGGGCGGCGAGCAGCTTCATCGCCGAATTGCTCGAGGTCGGCCGGGTGGCCAGGGAGCAGGCAAAGATCGCGGTGATCGCCAATCGCATCAAGGAGCACACGCTGAGTTTCGACGAGCTGGACGCCTACCTGCGCAAGCTCCGCGTCCCCTATGTCGCCACGCTGCGCGATGCCCAGAACTACGTGCGCGCCTACGCCCGCGGGCTGGGCGTGTTCGAGCTGCCGGAGTACCTGGCCTGGCAGGACTGGGAGCACTGGGTGCCGCTCACCGACTGGCTGGAGAGCCCCGCCAGCCAGCCCTGAACCGGGGACCCGGTGCTTTTCTGCAGCCTGTATGTAGGAGCGGCTTCAGCCGCGACTGCGTTGGAGTCGCGGCTGAAGCCGCTCCTACAGCCGCTCCTACAGCCGCTCCT
>CAZOSZ010000125.1:0-6976 GCA_964582505.1 uncultured Ectothiorhodospiraceae bacterium
AGGCGCAGCGCGACCTGGCGCGCGCCGACCTGGAGCTGGCCCGCGTCGCATTGGCGCAGACCGAGGAGCGGCTGTCGCGCAGCGCGCTGCTCGCGCCATTCTCCGGCGTGCTGGCCGAGCGCCTGCGGCGCGCCGGCGAGGAGGTCAATCGCGGCGAAGTGGTGGCACGCGTGCTGGATCCGGAGAACCTCGAGATCCGCCTGTTCGTGCCGCTGCAGCACCTGCGCGCGGTGCGCCAGGGGGACGTGGTGGAGGTGCGCGGCGCGCGCGGGGCTTTCGAAGGAAGAATCAGCGCAATCGTCCCGGCGGGCGATTCCGCCTCGCAGTCCTTCGAGGTGCTGATCGGCGCGCCGCACATCGACCGGCTGCTGGCGCCGGGCCAGACGGTGCGCGTGCGACTGCCGCTGGGCGTGCCGCAGGAATCACTGGCCATTCCGCGTGATGCGCTGATCATCCGCAGCGACGGCGTGTTCGTCTACCGCGTCAGCGACGAGTTGCGCGCCGAGCGGGTCAACGTCCGCCTCGGCGTGGCGGACGGCGACTGGATCGCCGTCGAGGACGGCCTGCTGCCCGGCGATTCGGTGGTGGTGCGCGGCGGCGAAAGCCTGCGGCCGGACCAGGACGTCAAGGTGGTCGGCACCTTCGACTACGAGGCACGCCAGGCCGGAGCGGTGGCCGTGGAGGGCAAGCGCGGCTAGCAGCGGCCGCAGGAGCGGCCGTAGGAGCGGCCGTAGGAGCGGCTTCAGCCGCGACGAACTGATCCGTCGCGGCTGAAGCCGCTCCTACGCTCCCGTACGCCCCGGCTGCCAGTGGCGGCGCGGCGCGCTTCGGTCCAGAATCCGGTCCCGGCGACGGTGGCCCGCCGCGGGCCAGGGCTTGGATCGATGGCTGACGAACACGGCTTGGCAATTCGCCGCGCCGAAGCGGATGATGCGGAGACGCTCGCGCAACTTGCGGCGAAGGCCTTCCGCGATGCCTATCAGGCCAGCGCCGACCCGGTCGAACTCGAGGCGCACATCGCTTGTCATTTCAACGCGCCGGCGATTGCCGCGGAGCTCGCCGACCCGGGCGCGGTCACGTTCCTGCTGGAGCAGCACGGCCGGCTTTCGGGCTATGCCCTGCTGCGCTCCGGGCCGGCTCCCGAGTGCGTCCGCGGTCCGGCGCCGATCGAGCTGGGCCGGATCTACCTGGAGGTGGAGTCCCTCGGCAAGGGCCTGGGCGCGGCGCTGATGCGGGCCTGCCTCGATGAGGCTGCAAGGATGGGCCGCGAGACGCTCTGGCTCGGCGTCTGGCAGGAGAACCACCGGGCGCTGGCGTTCTACCGCCGCTGGGGGTTCCGTGAGGCAGGGCGCTATGCCTTTGATTTCGGCGGAACGCTGTACCAGGACATTGCCATGACCCGGCCGGTGCCCGACGCCGGCTGAGGGAACGGGAGGGATCGATGCTCAAGGTCTACGGCGACCTGCGCTCGGGCAACTGCTACAAGGTGAAGCTGCTGCTGACGCAGCTCGGGCTGCCGCACGAATGGCTGCATACCGACATCATGCAGGGCGAGACTCGCACGGCTGCGTTCCTGGCCCGCAATCCGAACGGCAAGATTCCGCTGCTTGAATTCGACGACGGCGAGTGCCTTGCGGAGTCGAACGCCATCCTCTGCTATCTCGCCGAAGGCAGCCCGCTGCTGCCCGCCGCCGGGCTGGGGCGAGCCCGCGCGCTGCAGTGGATGTTCTTCGAGCAGTACAGCCACGAACCCTACATCGCCGTGGCCCGCTTCATCGTCCGCTACCTCGGCCGGCCCGCAGACCAGGAGATGCGGCTTGCAGAGAAAATGGCGCCGGGTTACAAGGCGCTCCAGGTCATGGAGCAGCATCTCGCCAGCCGGCAGTTCTTCGTCGACGAGCGGTACTCGGTCGCCGACATCGCGCTGTACGCCTACACCCACGTGGCCGACGAGGGCGGCTTCGATCTGGCCGGCTTCCCGGCCGTGCGGGCCTGGCTCGAACGGGTGCGCAGCGAGCCGCGGCACATCAACATGAGCGGCGAAGGCATATCGGCGGGATGAGCCCAGCGGAATTGCAACCGTCGCTCGCGCGGATCGAGGCCGCCATGGAGGTCGTCCGCGCGGCGATGCCGGCTACGCCGCAGCTGTGCTGGCCGTTGTTGTGCGAGCGGCTCAGGGCCGAGATCTGGGTCAAGCACGAGAACCACACGCCCGTCGGCGCCTTCAAAGTGCGTGGCGGGCTGGTGTACTTCGATGAACTCCAGCGCTCCGGCCGCCGCCCGCGGGGCGTGATCAGCGCGACCCGCGGCAATCACGGCCAGTCGGTGGGCTTCGCCGCGCGCCGTTACGGAATTCCCGCGACCGTGGTCGTGCCCTACGGCAACAGCTTCGAGAAGAACGCCGCGATGCGCGGCCTGGGCGCCGAGCTGATCGAGTATGGACACGACTTCCAGGCCGCGCGGGAACACGCGGAGGCGCTGGCAAGCGAGCGGTCGCTGGAGATGGTGCCCTCGTTCCATCCGCTGCTGGTCACAGGTGTGGCCACCTGTGCGCTCGAGTTCCTCTCAGCGGTGGGGGAGCTCGACGTGGTCTACGTGCCGGTCGGGCTGGGCTCCGGCATCTGCGGCATGCTGGCAGCACGCGACGCGCTCGGTCTCGCCACGCGGATCGTCGGCGTGGTCTCGGCCCATGCCACCGCCTACGCGGACTCGTTCACCGCAAAACGCCCGGTGTCCTCGCCGGTCAGCACCCAGCTGGCCGACGGCATGGCCTGCCGCGTCCCGGAGCCCGAGGCACTGGAACTGATGCTCAAAGGTGTCGAGCGCATCGTGCAGGTCACCGACGGCGAGGTGGCCGCGGCAATGCGCCTGCTGTTCGAGGCCACCCACAATGTCGCCGAAGGCGCCGGCGCCGCGGCGCTGGCCGCCGCCACCAAGGAAACGCTGTTCAATGCAGGGCGCAAGGTCGGCGTAGTGCTCTCGGGCGCGAACGTCGACCGGCCGGTGTTCGCCGATGTCCTGAGGGGCGGCATCTCCCGGCCCAATACCCGAAAGTGAAACCCATCGCAGCACGACACCGCACGGCAGCAGCTGGTAGGAGCGACTTCAGTCGCGACACCCCCACCGGCTACTCCGGAACACCTCTCGCGAAAAAACTCGGCTTCAAACCCGACTCCCGCATCCGCGTCCTCCACGCGCCCGGCAACTACGCGGCATTGGTGGCACCGATGCCCGACGGCGCCCGCCTGGTGACCCGCCTCGATGCACGCACCGATATCGTGCACCTGTTCGCGACCCGCCGCGCGCGGCTTGCCAAGGCGCTGCCGTCACTGCTCGGCCGGCTCAGGCCAGGCGGCGTCATCTGGGTCTCGTGGCCGAAAAAAGCTTCGGGCGTGAGCACCGACATCATCGAGGACACGATCCGCGAACTGGCGCTTCCGCTCGGCCTGGTGGACATCAAAGTCTGTGCCGTCGACGAGACCTGGTCGGGGCTGAAGCTGGTTCGCCGCACGCGGCGCGGACCAACTGAGCTTATCGACAGATAGCTGACGGATTATTCCGGACACCTGGTTAACACATTCAAGCACTTGGGGAGCACCCAGATGCCCTGGAATGAGTGTAAACCGATGGATGAACGGCTGAGATTCATTGCCCGCCTGCTGGAAGGCGAGAAGATGGCGCCCATTACGGCCCGGGCATAAACCAGAGATTCGCGGCCGCGCGCGACGGGGCGATTGACTTCCGCCGCCGCCGCCGGAAAGCTTCGGAAACCGCCCTGCATCGGCGAAGATCGCGATGGACCAACGACTCGAGCGCAACTCACCTGCCCGCGGTGCGGCCATCCTTTGCGCGCTGTGCCTGGCGGGCCTGGCAGAGGGCTGCGGTGGCGGGGGCGGCGGCACGACCACGTACACGGTGACCGCGAGCGCGGGGGCGGGCGGCACGATCAGCCCGCAGAGCGTCAATGTTGCCCAGCGTGCAACGGCGACGTTCGCCGTCACGCCGGATGCCGGTTTCCTGGTAGCGGCGGTCACAGGCTGCGGCGGCAGCCTGCAGGGCACCACCTATGTGACCGCGCCGGTGACCGGCGCGTGCCAGGTGAATGCGAGCTTCAGGCGGCCGAGGGTGAGCGGCACGGTGTTTCCGGCGGGCGGAACGGCCGTGGACAGCGATGTCAACGATCCCTTTGCGCCGCACTTCGCGAACGATGACTTTCCCATCGCCCAGGCTATTCCCAATCCCGTCACGCTCGGCGGCTATGTCAACGCGCCGGGCGAGGGCCCCGACGGCCGCTCGCAGGCGGAGGGCGACGAGTTCGACGTTTATCGCGTGGCACTGCTTGCAAACCAGACGATCACGCTGCGGATCGCGAGCGAGGACGTGGCCGATGACCTGGACCTTCACCTGGCCGACATCCAGGGCGAGCTCGTGGACTCCTCGGCGGATCTGAGCGCGCGCGTCGAGTCGCTGGTCGTGCCTGCGGACGGTGAGTACTTCGTGATCGTGAACGCCTGGACCGGCGCGTCGAATTATCTCCTGAGCATCGGCCAGCCGGTCGCGGAGGCGAGCCGGCCGCTCCGCCTCAGCGACCCTTTCCTGGCCGGCGAGCTCGTCCTGCGGCTCGCGCAGGCGCCGGAGCGGCTCGAGGACAATGGTGCGCCCGGGCTGGCGGCGCTCGCCAGGGCGAAGGGCCGCGGCGATGGGGCAGGACAACGCAATATGCTGGTGCGGCTCGAGGAACTCACGCCCTTCCAGCCCGGCATCGCGCCGATGGCGCGCGGCAGAACCGCGGACCGCGAGATCACCGGCCTGCCCGGCGGGCTGCAGGTCAGCGATCGACTGCTGGCGCGCAAGCTGGAGACCGTGCTTTACGCCAAGGCGCTGGCGCGCGACCCGGCGGTCGCGGAGGTCATGCCGAACTACGTGTACCACCTGCATGCAACGTTCACGCCGAACGATCCGCGTTTCAGCCTGCAGTGGCATTACCCGCAGATCAGCCTGCCGCAGGCCTGGCCGCAGAGCACCGGATCCGGCGTGATCGTGGCCGTGATCGACTCGGGCGTGTTCCTCGGGCATCCGGACCTCGGCGGCCGGCTGGTGCCAGGCTGGGACTTCATCCTGGGAATCCCGGAGGGCGACGACCCCGGCGACGACCCGGTGCCGCCCGGCGGCAGCAGCTTCCATGGCACGCACGTCGCGGGCACGGTCGCTGCCGCGACGGACAACGGCCTTGGCGTCGCCGGCGTGGCCTTCGGTGCCCGCGTCATGCCCCTGCGGGTCTGCACCACGACCGGGTGTCCGGCCTACGCCGTCGAGCAGGGGCTGCGCTTCGCCGCTGGGCTGCCGAACGACTCCGGCACCGTGCCCGCGCAGGCCGCGGGGGTCATCAACCTGAGCCTCGGCCGCAGCGGGCCGGCGCTCGCGTCCGAGCAGGCGCTTTTTGACGAGCTGCGCGCGCTCGACGTTGTGGTGGTCGCGAGCGCCGGCAACAGCGGCAGCAGCACGCCCGGCTACCCCGCCGCGTACCGCAACGTACTGGCGGTGAGTGCGGTCGACATCCGCGGCCAGCTCGCCTTCTACTCGAATTTCGGCCCCTGGGTGGACGTCGCCGCACCCGGCGGCGATCACAGGTGGGACCTCAACGCCGACGGCTTCCCCGACGGCGTGCTGAGCACCATCGCCGACGATCGCGAGGGGCCGCCGCAGCCGCGCTACGCCTTCCTGCAGGGCACCTCGATGGCCGCGCCGCATGTCGCGGGGGTCGTGGCGCTGATGCGGGCCGCGGCGCCCGGGCTGGCGGCGCAGGACATCGAGACCCTGCTGCGAAACGGCGTGATCACGGACGACCTCGGCGCGCCGGGCAGGGACGACCTCTACGGGCACGGTTTGATCAATGCCGCCAAGGCCGTGGCCGAAGCGATGGACAGCGGCGGCCAGCCGGTCGAGCTCGAGCCCTTCGCGGTTGCGAGCCCGCCCACGGTCAACTTCAGCACAAGCGCGCAGTCCCTGGAGGTGGTGCTGTCCAACACCGGCGGGGGCGAGCTCGAGTTCGGCACACCGGCGGAGGACTCCAGCGGCTGGCTGAGCCTCTCCGCAGCGCTGTCGGACGGCAGCCTCGTGCTGACGCTGTCGGTGCAGCGCATGGGCCTAGAGGAGGGCGTCTACTCCGCGACGGTGACCGTGCCTTCGAGCGCGAACACCGTCCACGTCCCGGTGCTGATGCAGGTGGCCCAGGTGCTGTCGGCCAATGTCGGCCTGCAGTGGGTGCTGCTCGTCGACCCCGAGACCTTCGCGACTCGCCACAGCGCCACGGCCGAGCCGACCGGCGACGGACCGCAGGCTTTCCGGATCGACGACGTCGCCCCCGGCAGCTACCTGCTGGTGAGTGGCTCGGACGCCGACAACGACGGCTTCGTCTGCGACGCCGGCGAGTCTTGCGGCGTGCACCGCGGACCCGGCGATGTCGTGCTGGTCGAGGTCGACGGCGGCGACGTGGCCGGCCTGGAGTTCACCTCGGGTTATGAACTCGCCACCACGGAGACGCAGGCGGCCGGCCCGCTGCCTGCCGGCCTCGCGCGCCAGCCGACGGATCCGCCGCGGGACCTGAAAAACGTGCCGGCCGGCGAGTAGGCGCCGGGCTTCAGGACTTCGGGATCGCAACGGCCGTGGCGAGGATCGCATGCTCCTTGCGCGGGTGCTGCATCGTGAGTACGTGTTCGCCCTGGCAAACGACGGACTGAACACTCGCATCCAGCTGCCGCGGCACCGCCGGTACCCTATTCCGGCGATCCATCACACCGCCGGGCGAGCAGTCCGGTCAATACTCGCCAGCACCGGCCCCATCGCCTGGACTCCAGGCTCGTTCCAGCCCGGCATCGCTCGATCCAGGGATGAGAGTTTCCTATCCTCTTCCTCGACTACGATCTGAGGTACTTAGATAAAGAAAGGGGCCGGGTGGAACCGGCCCCTGATCCCT
>CAZOSZ010000126.1:0-6973 GCA_964582505.1 uncultured Ectothiorhodospiraceae bacterium
GACCTACCGCTTAGGAGGCGGTCGCTCTATCCCCTGAGCTACCGGGGCGCGCGCAGCGGCGGTATTGTGCATCGAGTCGGCTTTCCTCACAAATGCAGCAGCAGTCGACGCTGCAGGGGCCGCGGTGTCGCGCTTCGCAGTCGCCGGCGATAGGCGTTCGGGCCGATGCCTGCGCGGCGGAAGAACACACGCCGCTCGAATCGGGCGTTGCAGCGCAACCCGGCGGAGATGGACAGATCGCGATTGGGGATCTCGAGACGCACGCCGAAGGTCCCGCTGGCGGCATCGATGACCTTGTCGACGATCTTGACGCGCGCCTCGTAGCTGCCTTCCAGGGGCGCTTCCGGGCGAACCTGGGCCTTCATGCCGGACCTGGTGCGGCCAAAGTACGCCACCGGCACGACCACTTCGACATTCAGCGGATCGATCTGCGCCAGTTCGAGAATCTCGGTTCCCTGGACATACTCGCCGGGACCCTTCAGGCGTTCGACCACCACGCCGTTGATCGGGCTGACGATTCGCCGGATCTCGACCTGCGTCTCCCTCTCGAGCAGCTCGAGCCGTGCAAGCTCGGCGTCGGTTTCCACCTCGTCCTTCTGGTGAAGCGACAGCAGCTCGTCGCGGTACAGCTCCTCGTTAGGAACCATCCGCCGCTTGGTGTACTCGACGCGCGCCCTGGAAAGTTCCACTGCAGCGGCTTGCGCACGCGAATCCAGCGTCGCCTGGCGACTGGGCGAGCGCCCCGAACGTCATGAAACCTAGAATAAACGAATTGTATATCTGATAGTTACAACAATTTATTAAAGACCTTTATGAGTTCTCGATCGCTTTCCTGAATAGCTGGACATGGCTGCTGGACCTGCTCGCTCTCCGCGGCAATGCGCGCCCCGCTCACTCCGGCCTGCCGCTGAATGCCAGCATGTCGCCCAGCGAGTCATCGAGCTTCAGCAGATCGCGACAGATGGCGCCGTGGTGCAGTTCGGCCGCCTGCTGCGCCCACCATAGCAGCGGCATGGCGAGCCAGCCTGGCAAAGGCTGGGCCGGATCACGCGCCAGCCGTGCTCGACAAAGTGGCCGATTGGTCGGCCCCCGCACCACGTTGCGGAAAAAGCGCTGGTAGCTGATCCGCGCCTGGGTTTCCTGCCGCCAGGAGATCGCGAAGCGCCCCTTGGTCTCGATGATCCGGTGCAAGCCACGTTCTCAGGAGCGGTCGGGCATCACCCGACCGGTGTACTCCAATGATCTGGACCTTGCCGTCCTAGAGCAGGCGGTGCTTGTCAAGCTCGTAGCGATGCAGTGCCAACAATGCCTGCTTGACCAGGTCATTGCGCTTTCGCGGGTCCGGATTTCCTGCATTGCAATACAAACTGCGATGCGGTTTGCCGCCGTTCGAGACGTGGCCGTATCAACTAATACGGGCGAGCACTGGCCGAAAACTGAGCCACCTGGCTGCGATCGAGCAATTCGTTCAGGTACTGCAAATCGTCCTCGCTGAGGCTGCCCGCCTGCCGTTTGAGCTGCAGGCCGTTTGAGCTGCAGCAGGTTGAGCAGGTACTCGTAACGCGCGCGCAGGATCGCCTTGCGTCGCGTACAGGTCGCGTTCCGAGTCGAGCACGTCGAGCAACGTGTACACGCCCGAGCGATAGCCGCGCGTCTCGCGCATCACGACGCGATGTTGAAGGATGCGTTCCTGCTCGACGCGTCGCAGTGTCATGTCGGCCTGTCGCGCGCGCGCCTGAATGACACTGCCGGAGAACACCGGCACCGTGAACTGCACGCGGACCACAGTGGTGTCGATGTTGCTCGCGCCGCCAGTGACCGCACCGCCGACGTCGGTGTTGCCGATACCGGCCACCAGCTCCAGCGTCGGGAAGTGCGTTCCGCGGATCCTCCGTGCGTCATGCTCGGCGACCGATACGGCTTCGCGGCGCGCCATCAGCAACAGGTTTTGATCGGTTGCGCTAGCCACCCACTCGTTCAGGTCGGCAGGTTGCGGTAGCGCCAGCGGGATGCCGGGACGCAGAGGGAATATTTCCGTGACCGCCGCGAGCCCGCCGCGGCAGTGTAGACCGCGAAGGCCTGCCGGACGACCGCCCTGGATTGTGAGAGCTGCACCCAGGCGGCGTAACGGAACAACGGCTGGCTGGCCTGGAACTGCCAGGTCTGTGTCTTGAATCGCGACCGCCCGATGCCGAACAGGGGCTGCTCGCGCTCGAGGATGTTCTGATCAGTGCGCCTGAGGCGGGCGTCGAAATTGACTCGTGGCAGCAGCTCCGCCTTGGCCTGCGGGATCTTCTCCAGCGTGGCCCGGTATTCATAGCGAGCGGCGTGGAAACGCGGGGCTTTGCGCAGATTGTGCCACACGCCAAGGGTATGTCCATTTGGCCGATGGCTTGGCCGATGGCGCCGGCAAATCGTGCCGTGTGCTCCGCAGGATCGCGGTCATCTGGCGGTCGCCGGTCTGTGTGCCCATAATGCGGGCTTCGCGAGCACTATGCACAGGACCGACAGGAAAGCTGGTTATGAAAAATACCGTCCCAGCCTGGCTGCTTGACTCCGTGCTGCTGCTGGCCGCGGCTTCGGCGAGGACTGGGGAGTGGAGCTGAATGTCGTCGGCACGCGCTACAAGAATCGCGACGGCGATCTCGCGCTGCGCCAGTGAGTTTCAGCTACATGGGCAAGCCGGCGCGCCCACCGCTGCCCGACGGGACCCCGCACCCGGAATCAGCGACCCAGCCTTATGGCTGGCAGCGCGACAGCGACGGCGTGCCGGAGGATGGTGGAGCCGATCGGAATCGAACCGACGACCTCCTGGGTGCGATCCAGGCGCTCTCCCAACTGAGCTACGGCCCCATTTGAAGCCGGGCATTTTATTGCATGGACATCGTGATACGCAACGCCGAGCCCAGCGACTGGGCCACCATCGCGGAATTCAATCGCAGCCTCGCTGTTGAGTCCGAAGACAAGCCGCTCGACTGGGCCACGGTTTGCGCCGGCGTGCGCCAGGTGCTGGCCGACGCGCACAAGGGCCGCTACTTCGTTGCCGAGATGGATGGCCGGATCGTCGGCATCACCATGATCACCTATGAATGGAGCGACTGGCGCGACAGCTGGATCTGGTGGATCCAGAGCGTCTACGTGCACCCGGACTTCCGCGGCCGCGGAGTGTTCTCGCGGCTCTACCGGCACATCGAGGCGCTGGCCGCCGAATCCCGCGTGGGCGCTCTGCGACTCTATGTGCTGGACGACAATCAACGCGCGCGCGCCACCTACGCTAAGCTTGGCATGAACGAGACCGGCTACCGCGTGCTGGAGGCCGGTGAGGGCTCCGGTGACTGAGGTGGCAAACAGGCAGCAGGCCGATGCTTAAGCGAGGCGAGCGCGCTCCAGATTTCACCCTGCCCGACCAGGACGGCCAGCAGCGCTCCTTGTCGCAACTGCTCCTCGCGGGCCCGCTGGTGCTCTATTTCTATCCGGCCGACTTCACGCCCGGCTGCACCCGGGAAGCCTGCAGCATCCGCGACATGCACGACGATATTGCGGCCGCCGGGATGCGCGTGGTCGGTGTCAGTCCGCAGGATGCGGCCAGCCACGCCCGGTTCCGTGCTCGTCACGACCTGCCGTTCACCCTGCTGGCCGACCCGGACAAGCGAGTCACGAGAGCCTACGGCGCGGACGGGCCGCTGGGCATCGGCGTGCGCCGCGCAACATTTCTCATCGGCACCGACGGCATCATCAAGGACACGGTGCTTGCCGATTTCAGGGTCGAGCGACACGAGGCTTTCATTCGCGATGCGCTCGCAGCCGCAGGGCGTTCAGGCCAGTAGCCGGATCAGCATGGCGGCGCCGGCCACGGCGCCGAGCACGGCCAGCATCCCCCATCGGTAGCGCGTCAGCAGCAACAGGGCCACGGCGGCCAGCAACAGGCTGAGCAGGTCCAGGGAATCGGGCGCCGGCACCAGCAGGCGCAGCGGACCGACCCGCAGTTCGCTGATCCGGCCGAACAGTACGTGCAATGCAAACCACAGCGAGAGATTCAGCACCGCGCCGACCACCGCGGCACCCACGCCGGCCAGTGCGCCGGACAGCCGCGGCCGGCCCAGCAGGCGGTCCACCCACGGTGCGCCGAGGAAAATCCAGAGGAAGCACGGTGCAAAGGTCGCCCAGGTCGCCACCACGCTGGCCAGCACGCCGGCCGTGACCGGATCGAAAGGCGCGGCATCCCGCCAGGCGGCGAGGAACGCGACGAACTGCAGCACCTGGATCAGCGGTCCCGGCGTGGTCTCCGCCAGTCCCAGCCCGTCGACCATTTCCGCCGGTGACAGCCAGCCCTGCGCCTCGACGGCATGCTGGGCCACGTAGGCGAGCACCGCGTAGGCGCCGCCGAAACTGACCACCGCCACCTGGCTGAAAAACAAGCCAAGCTGGCTGAGCAGATGGCCGGGACCGAGCAGTACGGCGATCGCCGCGAGCGGCCCCAGCCAGGCCAGCAGCCCGATGGCGGCGGTGCGCAGCGGTCGTGCCCTGCCCGCCGCGGTGTCGGGCGCGGCCGGCCTGACAGGGTGGTGCCGCGCCTGCCAGAAACCCACGGCCGCTGCCGTCGCGATCACGGCCGGGAACGGCAGCTTGAAGAAAAACAACGCAACGAAGGCCGCCACTGCGATCAACAGCAGGCCCCGGCCCTGCACGGCCCGGCGCCGCAGCCGGTCGAGCGCCACCAGTACGACCGCCAGCACCGCCGCCTTCAGGCCGAACAGCAGGCCGGCGACCACCGGGGCGTCGCCGAACCACACATAGACGAAGGACAACAGCATGATGGACAGAAAGCCCGGCAGAATGAACAGCAGGCCGGCCACCAGTCCGCCACGCACGCCATGCAGGATCCAGCCGAGGTAGGTCGCCAGCTGCATCGCCTCCGGGCCGGGCAGCAGCATGCAGAAGTTCAGCGCGTGCAGGAATCGGCGCTCCTCCACCCAGCCGCGCTCCTCGACCAGGATCCGGTGCATCACCGCGATCTGCGCGGCCGGGCCTCCGAAGGACAGGATCGCAACCCGCACCCAGGCGCCGGTCGCCTCGGAAAAGCTCGGCGCTTTGGCGGCCGCCGATTCCTTATACATATGTGTACGGGCTGGGGAAATCCCGCATGGCCCCGCCGCGCCGACGCGTGCACGATGGTTCCGGTATCGGGGGCTGGCAGGAGGCCGGACCATGAAATCCGTGATGGTGCTTTACATGAGCCGCGGCGGCCACACCGCCCGCATCGCGCGGCGCATCTGCGCAAGCGTCGCGGCGGCCGGCGGCAAGGGTGAGATGATGGCCATCAACGAGGCGCTGCACGAGGGCGTGGACTGGGACCATTTCGACGTGATCGCACTGGGCGCGCCGGTGCTCTACGGCACCTACGACAAGTCGGTCTTCGAGTTCATCGCCGCCCATCGCGGACGGCTGTCGGCCAAGCCGAACAGCTTCTTCAATGTCTCGGTGGTGGCACGCACGCCCGCCAAGGCCACGGTCGAGGGCAATCGCTACATGCAGAAGTTCCTGCAGCTTTCGCCCTGGAAGCCGCAGGATCTCAAGGTGATCGCCGGCAAGGTCGACTACCCGTCGTGGACCTGGTACGAGACTCTCATGATCCAGATGATCATGAAATTCACCAAGGGTCCGACGGATCGCAACGCGGTGATCGACTACACCGACTGGGACGACGTGGACGCCTATGGGCGGCACCTGCTGACGCTGGCCTGAGCTCGCCACGCGGGCCGCTTCAGGAATAGCCGACGCGCACGGCAATCACCAGCGCAACGGCGCCTGCGAGCAGCAGCTTCAGCAGCAGCGGCCAGGCAAACCTGAACCAGCGGTCGTAGGGAATCCCGACCACGCCGAGAATCGCCATCAGCACGACGTTGGTGGGAATCAGGATGTTCGAGAAGCCGTCGCCGAACTGGAAGGCCAGCACCGTGACCTGGCGGCTGATGCCCACCAGGTCGCCGACCGGCGCCATGATCGGCATTGTGACGAAGGCCTGGCCGCTGCCGGAAGGTACGAACAGGTTGATGACCGACTGCACCAGCATCATGCCGACCGCCGAAATCTCCGGGCCGACCTGCTGCAGCGGCAGTGAAATGCCGTGCACGATGGTGTGCAGTACGCGGCCGTCCTCGAGGATCACGCCAATGCCGCGTGCGAAGCCGACCAGCAAGGCCACCGTTGCCAGCGCCGAGGCGCCTGCAGCGAAGCGCTTCGCAATCTCGTTGACGCCGAGCCCGCCGATCACTCCCGCGACCAGGGCCAGAGCAAGCCAGATCGCGCCGACCTCGACCAGGTACCAGCCACGCCCCAGGATGCCGTAGACGATGCCCGCGAGTGCCACGCCGGTCAGGCAGAGCACCACCATGTGCCGGCGCGTCAAGTCGGGGTAGGCCTCGGGCACCGGCGGCTGCGCCTCCTCGACGCCGTGCAGCAGGCTCGCCGTCGGATCGCGGCGCACCTGTTCGGCGTAGCGCCAGGTGTGGTGCGCGCCGATGGCCACGAACGGCAGGAACAACGCCAGGCGGAAGCCCAGGCCGGAGGCCGGCGGCAGTTCGGCCACGCCCTGGGCCACCAGCACCGTGTAGGGATTCAGCGTCGCCACCCCGTAGCCGATGCAGTAGCCGCCGATCATGATGCCCATGGCGGTCATCGCATCGAGGCGCATCGCCACGCACAGCGCCACCAGCATCGCGGCGAAGGGAATGTACTCGGTGGACACGCCGAGCGTGCCGGAGCCGAGCGCAAACACCGCAAGCCCGAGCGCGATCAACAACACCGGGCTGTGGCCGATGGCGCGCAGGACTGCGCCCAGCATGGCGTCCAACGCGCCGGTGGCCTGCAGCACCGCGATCGTGCCGCCGACGATCAGCAGGAAGAAGATGATGACCTGGGCATCGGCCAGTGCCCGCGGCACCGCGGTGAACAGCACCCAGGGCGGCAGCCA
>CAZOSZ010000127.1:0-6970 GCA_964582505.1 uncultured Ectothiorhodospiraceae bacterium
CGGTCGAGGCGGCCGACGTGGTGCTCGACTGCTGCGACAATTTCGCCACGCGTTTCGCGGTCAATGCAGCCTGCGTGGCCCGGCGCAGGCCGCTGGTGTCCGGAGCGGCGATCCGCTACGAGGGCCAGCTGGCGGTGTTCCGCAGCGACTGGCCCGACCAGCCCTGCTACCGCTGCCTGTGGGAGGAAGAGGCCGAGGGACTGGAGAATTGTCGCGGCAACGGCATTCTCGGGCCGGTGACCGGCGTGATCGGCAGCATGATGGCCGTGGAGGCACTGAAGATCGCCACCGGCTGCGCGCCTTCGGCCGAGGGGCAGCTGCTGCTCTACGACGCTCGCGAGGGCTCCTGGCGGAGCCTGCGGCTGGAGCGCGACCCGCACTGCCCGGTCTGCGCCGCTTGAGCCGCGATGGTAGGAGCGGCTTCAGCCGCGATGGTAGGAGCGGCTTCAGCCGCGACCGGTATCGCGGCTGAAGCCGCTCCTACAGGGCCTCGGCGACCGCCCAGGCGTGCAGCAGTTCCTCGATCCGGCTGAACACCTCGCGGATCACGGCCGGCTCAGGCAGGGTGGTGATCCGGAAGTGGTCCTTGTAAGGCGTGTTGAAGCTCACGCCCGGAGCGACCAGCACGTGCTTGTGCTCCAGAAGCTCGAAGGCGAAGCGTTCGTCGTCAAACGCCGGCAGCCGCTCGGTGGTCACCTTCGGGAAGGCGTACATAGCCCCGGCCGGCGCGTTCAGCGTGATGAACTCACTCTCCGCGGCCGAGTCGATGACCGCCCGGCGCGACTCATAGAGTCGACCGCCGGGCGCCACCAGGTCGCAGATGCTCTGGTAACCGCCAATCGCGGTCTGCACCGCCCATTGGCCCGGCACGTTCGAGCACAGCCGCAAGGCAGACAGCAGTTCGACCGATTCGATGTAACGGTCCGCGGTCGCCAGGTTGCCCGAGAACACCACCCAGCCCACGCGGTATCCGCAGGCCCGATACACCTTGGAGAGCCCGGAAAACGTGCCACAGATCGTGTCCTGGACGAGCGTGGCCATCGGCACGTGCCGGGCGCCGTCATAGGTCATCTGGTCATAGATCTCATCGCTGAACAGCACCAGGCGGTGGCGTTCGGCCATGCGCACCAGCGATTCCAGCAGCTCGCGCGGATAGACCGCGCCGGTCGGATTGTTGGGATTGATCACCACCAGCGCGCGGCTGCGCGGCGTGACCAGCCGCTCGAGCTCCTCCGGGTCCGGCAGGAAGCCGCGTTCCGGCCGGCAGGGATAGTGGACTGCGCGCGCGCCGTTGAGCACCGTCGCAGCGGTCCACAGGGGGTAATCGGGGCTGGGCACCAGCACCTCGTCGCCGTCGTTCACCAGGGCGCGCAGCGTCAGGTCGATGAGCTCGCTGACGCCATTGCCGATGAACACCTGCTCAGCCGTCACGCCGGCCACACCGCGGCTCTGCTGCTGCATCACCACCGCCTCGCGGGCCGGGAAAATGCCCTTCTGGTGGCAGTAGGCTTCACTGGCCTGCAGGTTCTCGATCATCGCCAGGCGCATGGTTTCCGGCGTGCGGAAACCGTACAGCCCGGGATTGCCAATATTCAACGCGATGACCTCATAGCCCATCCGCTCGAGCTCGAGCGCCCGCCGCGCGAGGCGGCCGCGAATTTCGTACTTGACGCCGGACAGCACCCGGCTGGGCTCGACGATTTCGGGAGTCATGGTCCTGCGGTCCGTTCGCTGCAAATGCTGCGCCGCATTATCACACAAGCCCCGCATTGTTTTCGAAGCCTTGCAGTACGCCAGGGCATGCCTCCCGGGAAATCGGGGGCTTTCGGCTCAGGCGCGCCGCGCGTAGCATCGGGGGCACTTCATGCCAAAGGTCGGTGGGGCGCCCGGGAGGCAGACATGTTGCGGCGGTATGTGGTCCTGAGCACCTTGCTTGCATTCACAGGCTGCTCGATTTTGCAGCATTTTCCGCAGGCCGCTCCGCTTGGCGAACCGAACCGCACGGCATGGAACGAGCGGATGCTGCTCGCGGCGGTGGCCGGGGCAGATCATGGGATTCGAGCCGACTGGATGGCCGCCGACGCCGCATCCGTCATGGCGATCGACGAGTCGCCGCAGGTGCAGGCTGCCGACCCCGAGGGCTCTCAGGGCGGGGGCGACCGGCGTTCGAACACTTTGGCGGTGCTCGGCGTCGTATTGCTGGTGGTCCTGGTGGTCGCGCTTGCCGGCGGCGGCGGTGGACGCGGCGGCGGCGGATACTAGGCGGCCGAGCGCGTGTAGCCGAGGATCGGGCCCAGCCAGCGCTCGGCCTCGGCGAGCGGCCAGCCCTTGCGCCTGGCGTAGTCTTCGACCTGGTCGCGGTCGATCCGGCCGACCTGGAAATAGCGCGCGCCGGAATGCGAGAAGTACCAGCCGCTGACCGAGGCGGCGGGATGCATGGCGTAGTGCTCGGTCAGCCGCATTCCGGTTCTGGCCTCGACGTCCATAAGCCGCCAGAGCGTGCCCTTCTCGGTGTGATCGGGACAGGCGGGATAACCGGGCGCGGGCCGGATCCCCCGGTAATCCTCGGCGATCAGCGCCTGGTTACCGAGCCGCTCCCCGGGCGCGTAGCCCCAGATCTCCTGTCGCACGCGCTCGTGCAACCGCTCGGCAAAGGCTTCGGCGAGCCGGTCGGCCAGCGCCTTGAGCAGGATCGCCTGGTAGTCATCGTGCGCGGCCTCGAAGCGGGCGACCCGCTCGTCGATGCCGTGTCCGGCCGTGATGGCGAAAGCGCCGACCCAGTCGGCGATGCCGCTGGATAACGGCGCGACGAAATCCGCCAGGCAATGGTTCGGCTGGCCCGCGGCCTTGCGCTTCTGCTCGCGCAACTGGTGCAGGATCGCCAGGGTCTCGCGCCGGTCCTCGCCGGTGTAGACGCGGATGTCGTCGCCGTCGCTCGCCGCGGGGAACAGCCCGACCGCGCCGCTGGCGCGCAGCCAGCGCTCGCCGATGATCCGATCGAGCATCCGCCGGGCGTCGTCGTAAAGGGCCCGCGCCGCCGGACCACGCTGCGGGTCGTCGAGGATCGCCGGAAAGCGGCCGGAAAACTCCCAGGCGTTGAAGAACGGCATCCAGTCGATGTACTGCGCCAGTTCATCCAGCGGATAGCCGTCGAAGGACTGGACGCCCGGCTGGGCCGGCGCCGGCGGCCGGTACACGGCCCAGCCGCCCTGGAAGCGATTGTCGCGGGCCTCCGCCACGCTGAGCTGCGGCCCCTTGGAGCGGGGCCGCGCATGCTGCACGCGGCGCCTGGCATGCTCGTCCTCGATGTTCGCCACGAAGGCGCGCCGGTTGTCCGGGCTGATCAGGTTCTGCACCACGCCGACCGCGCGCGAGGCATCCTTGACGTACACCACCGGCCCTGCGTACGCCGGGTCGATCTTCACCGAAGTGTGCGCCGGCGAGGTGGTCGCGCCACCGATCAGCAGGGGCTGGGAAAATCCGAGCCGCTGCATCTCGGCAGCCACGTGAATCATCTCGTCCAGTGACGGCGTGATCAGGCCCGACAGGCCGACGAGGTCGGCCTGTTCCCTGCGTGCCGCCGCCAGGATGCGATCACAGGGCACCATCACGCCGAGGTCGACCACTTCGAAGCCGTTGCACTGGAGCACCACGCCGACGATGTTCTTGCCGATGTCATGGACGTCGCCTTTGACGGTCGCGATGACGATGCGCGCGCGCGGCTGGCGGTCGCCGTCCTTCTCCTGCTCGAGGTACGGCACCAGGTGCGCCACGGCCTTTTTCATGACCCGTGCCGACTTGACCACCTGCGGAAGAAACATCTTGCCCTCGCCGAACAGGTCGCCGACCACGTTCATCCCCGCCATCAGCGGCCCCTCGATGACGTCGAGCGGGCGGGGCAGCTCGAGGCGCGCCGCCTCGGTGTCCTCGACGACGAACTCGTCGATGCCCTTGATGAGCGCGTGCCTCAGGCGCTCGGCCACCGGCAAATCCCGCCAGCCGAGGTCCTCGACCTCGCGTCGCTGGCCCGCGCCGCGAAACTCCGAGGCCGCGGTCAGCAGGCGCTCGGTGGCGTCGGGCCGGCGCGCGAGGATGACGTCCTCGACCGCGTCGCGCAGCCGCGGCGGGATCTCCTCGTAGATCGCCAGCTGGCCGGCGTTGACGATGCCCATGTTGAGGCCGGCCCGGATCGCGTGGTACAGAAACACCGAGTGCATTGCCTCGCGCACCCGGTCATTGCCGCGGAACGCGAATGACACGTTGGACACGCCGCCGCTGAGCAGCGTGCCGAACTCCTTGCGGATGGTGCGCGTCGCCTCGATGAAATCCAGCGCATAGCGGTCATGTGCCTCGATGCCCGTGGCGACCGCGAAAATGTTGGGGTCGAAGATGATGTCCTCGGAACCTAATCCGGCGACCTCCGTCAGCAGCCGCCAGGAGCGCCGGCAGATCTGCAGCCTGCGCTGCAGGGTCTCGGCCTGGCCGTCCTCATCGAAGGCCATGACGATGACCGCGGCGCCGTAGCGGCGGATCTCGCGGGCCTGTCGCAGGAACTCGGCCTCGCCTTCCTTCAGGCTGATAGAGTTGACCACCGGCTTGCCCTGCAGGCACTTCAGGCCGGTCTCGAGCACCGACCACTTCGACGAGTCGATCATCACCGGCACGCGCGCGATGTCCGGCTCGGCGGCCAGTAATTCGAGGAAGGTCCGCATCGCCGCCTCGGAGTCGAGCATGCCCTCGTCCATATTGACGTCGATGATCTGCGCGCCGCTGTCGACCTGCTGGCGGGCGACCTCCAGCGCCCCCGTGAAGTCGCCTGCCTCGATCAGCTTGCGGAACCTCGCCGAGCCGGTGACGTTGGTGCGTTCGCCGATATTGACGAACAGCGAGTCACTGTCGATGTTGAGCGGCTCCAGCCCGCTGAGCCTGCAGGCGCGGGGCCGCTGTGGAACCTTGCGGGGCGCATGTTCGCGCACCGCGGCGGCGATCGCCTCGATGTGCTCCGGGCGCGTGCCGCAACAGCCGCCGACCAGGTTGACGAAGCCGCTGGCGGCGAACTCGCCCATCCATGCCGCCATGGTGGCGGCGTCCTGGTCGTAACCGCCGAATGCGTTCGGCAGCCCGGCGTTCGGGTGGACGCTGACGAAGGTGTCGGCCAGCCGCGACAGCTCCTCGACGTGCGGGCGCAGCTGCTCCGCGCCGAGCGCGCAATTGAAGCCGACCACCAGCGGGCGCGCGTGGCGCACCGAGTTCCAGAACGCCTCGACGGTCTGGCCGGACAACGTGCGCCCCGAGGCGTCGGTGATCGTCCCGGAGACCATGATCGGCAGGCGAAAACCCTCGTCCTCGAACAGCGCCTGGATGGCGTACAGGGCGGCGCGCGCGTTCAGCGTGTCGAACACGGTTTCGACCAGCAGGATGTCGGCGCCGCCGTCAGCCAGCGCGCGAGCGGCCTCGCGGTAGGCGGCCACCAGTTCGTCGTAACGGACATTCCGCTTGCCGGGGTCGCTGACATCCGGCGAGATCGAAGCGGTGCGGTTGGTCGGCCCGAGCACGCCGGCGACGTGACGCGGCCGGCCATCGGCCGCAGCCGCGGCATCGGCGCTTTGGCGCGCGATCCGCGCGGCCGCGAAGTTGATGTCCGCGACCTGGTCCTGCAGACCGAAGTCGGCCTGCGCGATCGAGGTGGCGCTGAAGGTGTTGGTCTCGATGATGTCCGCGCCGGCCGCCAGGTAGGCTTCGTGGACCCCGGCGACCACCTCGGGTCGGGTCAGGCAGAGCACGTCGTAGTTGCCTTTCAGGTCTTCGCCGTGCCCGGCAAACCGTGTCCCGCGGAAGTCGGACTCGGCAAGCCCCTGCTGCTGCATCAGCGTGCCGGTGGCGCCGTCCAGCAGCAGGATGCGACGCGACAGCAGCTCCGCAAGCTGCTCGCTGCGGTCAGGCTGGCGGTGCCGACCCGCGGCCTCAGGCATACGCCACCCGAGGCGCCGGCCGGTGAGTCAGGCAGTGGCAGATCGCGTAGACCAGCTCGGCGCGATTGAGCGTGTAGAAATGAAAGTCCGCGACACCGTGCCGGCGCAGCGTCTCGACCAGGTCAATGGCCACGCTGGCAGAAATCATCGCCCGGGTTTCGGCGTCGTCTTCCAGCCCCTCGAAGCGCTCCTGCAGCCAGTCGGGCACGCTGGCGCCACAGTCTGCGGCGAACTTCAGCATATGCGGGAAGCGCGTGATCGGCAGGATCCCCGGCGCGATCGGCACCGTGATACCGGCCGCGGCTGCCCGGTCACGGAAGCGCAGGAAGGCACCGGGGTCGAAAAAGAACTGCGTGATGGCGCGCGCGGCGCCGGCATCCACCTTGCGCTTGAGATTGTCGAGGTCGGCCTCGGCGCTGGCCGCCTCGGGATGGACTTCCGGGTAGGCCGCCACGGAAATCTCGAAATCGCCCACCGTGCGCAGCCCGGCCACCAGATCAGCCGCGTAGGGAAAACCGCCTGGATGCGGACGGTAACGACCACTGCCCCTTGGCGGGTCGCCGCGCAGCGCAACGATGTGACGGATGCCGGCGTCCCAGTAACGCCGTGCGACCTCCAGCACCTCGGCACGGCTGGCACCGACGCAGGTCAGGTGCGGAGCACTCACCAGGCCGGTCTCGGCATGGATCCGGGTGACGATCTCGTGGGTACGCTCGCGGGTCGAGCCGTCCGCGCCGTATGTGACCGACACGAAGGCCGGCTGGAGAGGCGCAAGCCGCTGGACGGTGCGCCACAGTCGCGCTTCCATTGCGGCGTCACGCGGCGGGAAGAACTCGAAGGAGAAGCGGATCGGCTGGGGATTCAAGGCGGGTCCTCGGGTCAGGCGGCAGCGGCGCTTCGCGCGCCGTGGCGGCGGACGACGGAAACGAGCAGTGGCCACCGCCGGCCGGCCAGCCTCTCGGTGGCCTCGGGCCGGCATCCGGCTGCCGCGCACCAGT
>CAZOSZ010000128.1:0-6898 GCA_964582505.1 uncultured Ectothiorhodospiraceae bacterium
GCCGCTCCTACGGCCGCTCCTACGGCCGCTCAGTCGGTGAAGAAGCCCATCTTCACGCCGGCGATCTCGATCACGTCGTTGTCGTTCAGCCGGCGCGCGCCCGGTCCGATCGGCTCGCCGTTGACCATGGGCGGCTGGCTGCGCGTGCCGCGCTCCACCGTCACCACTGCGTAGGTCTCGCCGCGCCGTGTCACGGCGATCACCTGCACGCCGGTGCGGCCGAGCGTGGTCAACGGCTTCTTGAGTTCCAGCTCGCGCCCGGCGAACACCCCGGTGAGCACCTGCAGGCGGGCCGCCGCTGAGCCCAGCCCGGAGGTGGCCGAGTGGTCCTCGGACGAACGCCCGGCCGCCGATTGCAGCCGCTTCACCTGGGCGGTGGAGGGCGAAATGACCATGGTCCGCTCGAACTCGTCCTGGCTGCCCCTCACCCCGGCGTCCTCGAAGTGCAGCTGGTGGTGGCCGACGGTGATCACGTCGCCGTGACTGAGCGCATGCTTCTTGATCAGCTTGCCGTTGACGTAGGTGCCGTTGGTGCTGTTGAGGTCTTCGAGGAAGGCGTCATTGAGGATATTGATGATCAGCGAGTGGTGGCCGCTGACCGCGGGATTGTCGATGCGGATGTCGTTGTCCGGCAGTCGCCCCACCGTATAGCGTTCCTTGCTGAGGTTGTACTCGGCGAGGGTCTGGCCGTTCAGGCTCAAGATCAAACGCGGCATCGCAACTTCCAATCCCTATCCGAACCAGCCCTTCAGGCGCCCCACCAGACCACGCGCCTCCGCAAACGATTCCAGGACCTGCGCGAGGCATACGGAGATGTTGTCGCGCCCGCCGTGATGGTTGGCAAGCTGGATCAACTGTTCGCCGCCGGTCTTCAGATTAGCACTAAAGGTACTGATGGTTAAGTGAATGTCCTCGTCCTCGACCATGTCAGACAGGCCGTCGGAGCATAGCAGGTAGATGTCGTCCTTCTTCACGGTCTCTTCCTGGATCTCGACTTCCACCGAAGCCTCGACGCCCAGCGCGCGCGTCACGTAATTGCGATTGGCCGAACGAAGCGCCTCCTCGTGCGAGAAAAACCCCCGATCCACCAGCTCCTGCAACAGCGAGTGGTCGAGGGTCAGCTGCTCGAAACGGTTCTTGCGCAGCCGATAGACCCGCGAGTCGCCGACGTGCGCAATGGAGGCTCGATTGTCGTGGAACAGGCAGGCCGCGATGGTGGTACCCATGCCGCGGCATTGGGGCTGCGTCTGGGCCGTCTGCCAGATGATCTTGTTGGCGCGCACGATGGCGTTGCGCAGCACGATGCTCTGGCGCAGCAGTCCGCTGCTGTCGTCCACCGAGGTGCGCGTCTCGCGCTCCAGCCCGGTGCGCACCATGTCGCTGACCGTCTTGATGGCCAGCGCGGAGGCCACCTCGCCGGCGTTGTAGCCCCCCATGCCGTCGGCCAGCACGATCAGTCCGACGTCCATGTCCGCGAACACAGCGTCCTCATTGTGCTCCCGCACCAGCCCGGTGTGGGTGAACTCGAAGTAACGGATCTTGCCCTTGAGGCTCATGGAGTAATTGTTTTCTCTCAACCGGGCACTGGCCGGCAATTGAACAGCTTAACGCCACCCGGCCACAAGTCCGAGCGCGGGATCACACTCCGGGCAGCAATCGGCCGGTCGCTTGCCGGGGCCGTGCCGGGCTGTGTACCGTGCCGGGGTCGACCGGAGGGCGGGGAAGGGCATGGCCAGGGCGCGGACGCTGTTCGTCTGCAACGAATGCGGCGGATCCAGCCCGAAATGGGTCGGACAATGTCCGGACTGCGGGCGCTGGAATACCCTGGAGGAGACGCGCGAGGCACCTCGCGGCCGTGAGCCCGGCCCGGCCGGCGAGGCCCCTCGGCGGGTGTCCGAGGTTGAGTCCGGGTCGGAGGCCCGCTGGCCGACCGGCATTGGCGAACTCGACAGGGTGCTCGGCGGCGGCCTGGTGTCCGGCTCGGTAATCCTGATCGGCGGCGATCCCGGCATCGGCAAGTCCACGCTGCTGCTGCAGGCCGCGGTACGCCTCGCCGGCAGCCTGCCCGCGCTGTACGTCACCGGCGAGGAGTCGCTCCGCCAGGTCGGCATGCGGGCAAGGCGCATCGGCATGGAGGGCGGCGCCCTGCAACTGCTCGCCGAGACCCGGATCGAGCGCATCCTGGCGCAGGCCGACCAGCTGCGGCCGCGCGTGCTGGTGGTCGACTCCATCCAGACGATGCACACCGACGCCCTGCAGTCGGCCCCCGGCGCGGTGGCGCAGCTCAAGGAGAGTGCGGCGCGACTGGTGCGCTACGCAAAGCAGGGTGGGCCGGCGGTATTCCTGGTCGGGCACGTCACCAAGGACGGCTCGATCGCCGGACCCCGGGTACTGGAGCACATGGTCGACACGGTGCTGTACTTCGAGAGCGACGTCGGCAGCCGCTTCCGGATCATCCGCGCAGTCAAGAACCGCTTCGGCGCCGCCAATGAGATCGGCGTGTTCGCGATGACCGGGCAAGGGCTGCGCGAAGTGCCCAACCCCTCCTCGATCTTCCTCTCCGGCCACGACGGCAGCGTCGCGGGCAGCGCGATCATGGTCGCGCGCGAGGGCAGCCGCCCGCTGCTGGTGGAGGTCCAGGCGCTGGTGGACGAGAGCCACTCCGGCAACCCGCGCCGGATCTCCGTCGGGCTTGATGCCAACCGCCTGGCGTTGCTGCTGGCCGTGTTGCACCGCCATGCGGGCATCGCGATGTCTGACCAGGACGTGTTCGTCAACGTGGTCGGCGGCGTGCGCATCCTCGAGACCGCGGCCGACCTGCCGGTGCTGCTGGCGGCGCTCGGCAGCCTGCGCGACCGGCCGCTGGCGGATCGCCTGGTGTCGTTCGGCGAGGTCGGGCTGGCCGGAGAAATACGACCGGTTCCCTACGGTGAGGAGCGCCTGCGCGAGGCAGCCAAGCACGGCTTCAGCCGGGCCATCGTGCCGGCGGCGAACGCGCCGCGCGCGCGCATCGAGGGGCTCGAAGTGATTGCCGTGCGCAGGGTCGGCGAAGCACTCGAAGCCGGCTGGTCACGCTAACACTCACCGTAGGAGCGGCTTCAGCCGCGACGGCCGCTCGGCGCAGAAGCCGCTCCCGGGCCCGAACCCGGCAAGCGCAGGCGGACGGTCCGCACCGCGTTGTCTGCGGTCTGCACGATTTCCAGCGCGCAGCCGCCCAGCCGCAGCGTGGTGCCGGCCTGGGGGATGGTCTCGAGGCGCTCCAGAATCAGCCCGTTGAGGGTCTTCGGCCCGTCGGTCGGCAGCTTCCAGCCCATCGTCCGGTTGAGTTCGCGCACATTGGCGGTGCCGCTCACCATGAAACTGCCATCCGGCTGCGGCTGGACTTCGCGGTAGACGTTGGCCGGATCGGTGGTGAATTCGCCGACGATCTCCTCGAGGATGTCGTCCAGCGTCACCAGGCCCTGGATATCGCCGTACTCGTCGACCACCAGCGCGAGCCGGCGCTTGGCGCGCTGAAAGTTGAGCAGCTGGGTGTGCAACGGCGTGCCCTCGGGCACGAAGTAGGGCTCCAGCGCCTTGTCCACCAGGTGGTCGCGGTTCAGCTCGCCCTCGGCCAGTTCGTGCAGGATGCTGCGCAGGTGAACGATCCCGACCACGCCGTCGAGATCACCGCGGAACAGCGGCAGCCGGGTGTGCTGGCTCTGGGTGATCTGCTCGAGCAGGTCCTCCCAGTCCTCGTCCAGGTCGAGCCCGTCGATCTCGTTGCGCGGCACCATGATGTCATCCACGGTCACGTCCCGCAGCTCGAGCACGCGGATCAGCATCCGCTGGTGGCGTTTCGGGATCAGTGCGCCCGCCTCGGCGACCACGGTGCGCAATTCCTCGTGCGACAGCGCGTTTCCCTCGACCAGCTCGGCGCGTACACCGAGCAGCCTGAGCACGCCGTTGGCCATCAGGTTGATCAGCCAGACCAGCGGGTAAGTCAGCTTCAGCAGCGGGTAGTAGAGCAGCGCGGCCGGCAGCGCGACGCGCTCGGGATGGAGCGCTGCCAGCGTCTTCGGCGCCACTTCCGCGAAGATCAGGATCACCAGCGTCAACAGGCCGGCACCGATCGCGATCGCGCCCTCGCCGCCGACCCGCAGCGCGATCACCGTGACCAGCGACGAGGCGAAGATGTTGACGAAGTTGTTGCCGAGCAGGATCAGGCCGATCAGCCGGTCCGGCCGCGTCAGCAGCGCCTCGGCGAGCCGCGCCGCGCGTTGTCCCTGGCGCGCGCGGTGCCGCAGCCGGTAGCGATTGATGCTCATCAGCGCCGTCTCGGTGCCCGAGAAGAACGCCGAAAACAGCAGCAGCACTCCAAGCAGTGAAAAGAGCGTTCCTAGCGGGACCTCATTCACCGCGGTCGCATCCTCCTAGCCCCACTGTCGGCCGAGGATGAACTCGAGGACGAAGCGGCTGCCGAAGTAGCCCAGCGCCAGCAGTCCGTAGCCGGCCAGCACCCAGTGCACCGCCTGGCGACCGCGCCAGCCGAGCCTCAGCCGGCCGATCAACAGCACGCCGAACACGCCCCAGGCGATCACCGACAGCACGGTCTTGTGCAGCAGGTGCTGGGCGAACACGTCCTCGAGAAACATCAGGCCGCTGAACAGTGACAGCGTCAGCAGCGAGAAGCCGGAAATCAGTGCCGTGAACAGCGCGTTCTCGATCGACTCGAGCGGCGGCAGAATGCGGGTCCAGGCCATCGGCTTCTTGCGCCGCAGGGTGCGATCGCGCAGCAGGAACAGCACCGCAAGGCCGGCGCCCAGGCTCAGCAGGCTGTATGCCAGGATCGACAAGGTGACGTGGGCGTGGATGCCCCAGCTGGGCTCCACCGGGCGCGGCGCCACCGGCGCCGGCACCAGCATTGCCAGCGCCGCCAGCCCGGCGGCCGGCAGCAGCACCGCGGCCAGCCCGCGGAAACGCGCCTTCAAGGCAGCGAACAGCGCAAATACCGCCAGCAGCCAGGCGACCAGTGACAAGACACCGCCGAAGGACAGCTCCGGCCCGCGTTGCTCGGTGACCATCCAGCCCAGCGACAGCGAGTGCATCGCCAGCCCGGCTGCGCCCACCAGCAGGGCCGGCGCCAGGCCGGTGTCGGGACGCTCGCCTGGCCCGCCGGCCAGCTGCTGCCGCAGGAGCAGCATGCCGGACGCCAGGTAGCAGGCGAATGCGATCAACGGAAACATCGGAATTGCTCGAAGCTCAGCTCAGGTTCGCATTCTGACACAGCGCCGCAACGGGATAGAAACCGTGCAAGCCGAAGCCCCCCGGGCCGCGGGTATAATCGCCGGGCCGTCTTTCAACGAGCACCTGGTCCCCCGATGTTCGAAAACCTGAGCGACCGCCTCGCGCGCGCCGGCGACGCCCTCCGGGGGCGCGGCCGAATCACCGAGGACAACATCCGCGACACCCTGCGCCAGGTGCGCATGGCGCTGCTCGAGGCGGATGTCGCGCTGCCGGTGGTCAAGGCATTTATCGAGCGCGCCCGCGCGCGCGCCGTGGGCGCCGAGGTGATGAAGAGCCTCAGCCCGGGCCAGGCCTTCATCAAGGTCATCCATGACGAGCTCGTGCGGGTGATGGGCACGGCCAACGAGGCGCTCGACCTGCGGGCGCAGCCGCCGGCGGTGGTGCTGCTGGCCGGGCTGCAGGGCGCCGGCAAGACCACCTCGGCGGCCAAGCTGGCGCGCCGCCTGATCGAGCGGGAGGGCCGCAAAGTGATGCTTGCCAGTGCCGACGTCTACCGCCCGGCGGCGATCCTGCAGCTCGAGCGGCTGGCCGGCGAAGTCGGCGCCGGGTTCTTTCCCAGCGCTGCCGGCGAGGACCCGGTCGGGATTGCGCGCGATGCGCTGGAGGCGGCGCGCCGCGGCCTGTTCGACGTGCTGATCGTCGATACCGCCGGGCGGCTGCACGTCGATGCGGCGATGATGGACGAGGCGCGCCGGATCCATGCAGCGCTCGTGCCGGTGGAGACCCTGTTCGTGGTCGACAGCATGGCCGGCCAGGACGCGGTCAACGCGGCCCGCGCCTTTGGCGAGGCCCTCGAGCTGACCGGCGTGGTGCTCACCAAGACCGACGGCGACGCGCGCGGCGGCGTGGCGCTGTCGCTGCGCGAGGTGACCGGCAAGCCGATCAAGTTCATCGGCGTGGGCGAGAAGACCTCGGCGCTGGAGCCTTTCCACCCGGAACGGCTGGCATCGCGCATCCTCGGCATGGGCGACGTGGTATCACTGGTCGAGCAAGTGCAGCAAACCTTCGACCGCGAACAGGCCGACCGGCTGGCGCGCAAGATCTCCCGGGGGCAGGGCTTCAGCCTGCAGGATCTGCGGGATCAGATCCGCCAGATGCAGGGCATGGGCGGCCTGGCCGGGGTGCTCGACAAGTTGCCGGGCAACGCGATGCCGGCCAGGCTCGACCCGCGGACCGGCGAGCGCGAGATGCGCCGCCAGGCGGCGGTGATCGACTCGATGACCCCGAAAGAGCGGCGCCACCCGGGGATCATCGACGGTTCGCGCAAGCGCCGCATCGCGCGCGGCGCCGGCGTGCAGGTGCAGGAGGTCAACCGCCTGCTGAAGCAGCACGCGCAGATGCAAAAGATGATGAAGAAATTCAGCCGCGGCGGCATGGCGAAGATGATGCGCGCCATGAAGGGGCGGCTGCCGCCAGGACTCGGCTGAGCGCTCGCAGGGCCGGCTCTTCCCATCGCCGGGAATTCCAGTAAAATAGCGCGTTTACTTGCGGGCGGCGCCTGAGCCGGCACGAACGAGGAAATCTGGATCCATGGTGACGATTCGTCTGACCCGGGGTGGCGCGAAGAAGCGGCCCTTCTACCACGTGGTGGTGACCGACAGCCGCAACCGGC
>CAZOSZ010000129.1:0-6868 GCA_964582505.1 uncultured Ectothiorhodospiraceae bacterium
GCAGCCACGCCACGCCGCGGGCCGTGGCCTCGACGGTGGCCGGGCGCTCGACCGGCAGCCCGAGCAGGTCGGCGAGGCGCTGGCAAAGTCCGTCGAGACTTGCAAGGCCGCCGCCGACCACCGCGCATGCCGCGGGACCCGAGTGCCGGTCGGTGGCCGCGCCGATCGCCTCGATGTTGACGCGCAGCAGGAACGCAATGCTCTCTAGGACGGCAACGGTCTCAGCGGCCAGGTCGGACCCGGAACTGAAGCTCGACTCGAAATCCGCCAGCCAGTAAGGCGAACCCAGCCCGCCGACGCCGTTGCTGAACAGCGGCGGATCGTCGACCTCGCGAAGCCAGTGCTCCGCGCGCGTCGCCAGCGCCTCGGCAGGCAGGCCGTGCCGGCCGGCAAGCCACTGCAATGCCGCGCCGGCGCCGTTCACCGTGCCTTCCAGCACCGAGAGCCCGGTGTCTTCGTCCTGCCATGCCACGCTGCGCAACAGGCCCGGCGCCTCCGGCGGCTGCCCCGGGACGGCTCGCTGCACGAAGGCACCGGTGCCGAGATTCAGGTAGTAGGTGTCCGCTTGCGGCGCTCCCCAGGCGAACAGCGCGGCGGACTGGTCGCCGGTCGCGACCGTCAACGGCACGGCCCTGCCGTGCCGTTGCAGCGTTCCGAAGGCGTGCCTGCTGGCGACGCATCGCGGCAGACATTCGACGCCGATGCCACAGGCTCGCAGCATCTCGGCGGACCAGTCGCGTCGCTCGAGGTCCCACAGCAGGGTGCGCGAGGCATTGGCCGGGTCGACCACACAGGGCCGTTCGTCCAGCAGCCGGAACAGCACGAAGCTGGCGACCGGGCCGAAACACAGTCGCCCGTCGGCCGCCGCGCGAGCGACCTCGGGCAGGTGGTCGAGACACCAGCGCAATTTGCTGGCGCCGTAGTGGGCCGAGGGCACCAGGCCGGTCAGCGCATGCAGCCGCGTGCGGTCGAAATTCTGTGCAGCGATCCACTCGGCATTGCGGCGGTCCTGCCACGACAGAACCGGGGACAGGGCCACGCCACTGCGCCGGTCCCAGCAGACGATGCTGGAGCGCTGGCTCGCCAGGCCGGCGGAGATGATCGGCAGGCTCGCAATCCCTGGCGCGGTCAGCGCCTGGTCGATCGCTTCATCGAGCGAGGCGAGCAATGCCTCCGCGTCGTGCTCGACCCACGCCGGCTTCGGCCGGCGGGTGGCGAGCGGCGTCCGTGCCGCGGACATGATTTCTCCGTCCGGTCCGAACACCAGTGCCTTGCTGCCTTGACTGCCCTGGTCGAGCGCCAGGAAGTGCGGCGCCTGTTGCATGGCCGCAAGTAGGTCAGTTCTGGCGGCGTGCGTCAATCAGCGGGCTGAGCCGGCCGTGCAGACTGCGCAGGCCCGCGAGCGCGAAGCGCAGTGGCCGCGGCAGCCGTTCCTCCTCGAGTCCGTCGAGAAAGTTCTTCACGGCCAGGCCGAGTTCGGTGTCACCCTCGATCACCAGGCGACGCTGGAAGAACAGTGTGTCGGGATCCTCGAGTCGGCCGGCCATGATCAGGAAGGCCGGCGACCTGCCGCGCAGGGTGACATCCGCTGGATGGGTGCGCTCCAGCACCCGCAGCCGGCCGTTGGCAAGACAGATCGGCCAGCGCCAGCCGGTGTCCTCGATCTCGACCGCCAGGCAGCGGCCGTCGAGGAACGCCAGTTCCCCCGCCACGACGCTGCTGCGGAAGATCTGCTCGAGCGCCAGTTCGAGCACGCCTTGCTGCAAGGGATGCGGCACGACCTTGAGCGGACGCGCCAGCACCGGCCACAAGCTGGAGATCGCGAGCATGCGCTGCCTGTTTGTATCGGCTGAACCGACAAACCATAGCTGAGCGTCGCGAACGATCATTGATCCCGGTCAAGGCCGACACGCGCGGGGCTGGCTATCCTCGCGTCTTCCCGCTCGAGCCAGGACCGCGCGTGGAGCTGCTCTGCCCTGCCGGAAATCTCCCTTCGCTGCGTGCCGCCGTGGACGCCGGCGCGGACTCCGTGTACCTGGGCTTCCGCGATGCCACCAACGCGCGACATTTTGCCGGTCTCAATTTCGGCGATGCGGATGTCATCCGCGGCATCCGCTACGCCCACGACCGCCACTGCAAGGTGCTCGTCGCGCTCAATACTTATCCGCAACCTGCCGGTTGGGCGCAATGGACACGCGCCGTGGATCGCGCCGCCGGGCTTGGCGTGGACGCCTTGATTATTGCGGACATCGGCTTGCTGGACTACGCGGCCGAGCGCTGGCCCGCAGTGCCCCGACACCTCTCGGTGCAGGCATCGGCCACCAATCCGGAGGCGCTCGGCCTCTACCACCGCTTGTTCGGCATCTCCCGGGCCGTGCTGCCACGGGTGTTGTCGCTCAACCAGGTGGCGCAGGTCGCGGCGCATTCCCCGGTGCCGGTCGAGGTCTTTGGCTTCGGCAGCCTGTGCGTGATGGTGGAAGGTCGCTGCCTGCTGTCGAGCTACCTGACCGGGCGCTCGCCGAACACCTACGGAGCGTGCTCGCCAGCCTCGCACGTGCGCTGGCAGGAAACCGCGCGGGGTCTGGAGTCGCGCCTCAACGGCGTGCTCATCGACCGCTACGGCCCGGGCGAGCGTGCGGCATACCCGACACTGTGCAAGGGGCGCTTCAGGGTGGGCGAACACACCTACTACGCGCTCGAGGAACCCAGCAGCCTGAATTCCATCGAGATCCTGCCGGCCCTGTACCGCGCCGGCATCGCAGCGATCAAGGTGGAGGGGCGGCAACGCAGTCCGACCTACGTGGCCCAGGTCACGGCGGTGATGCGCGCCGCCATTGACGCCTGCCTGGCCGACCCCGATGGCTTTCGGCCGACCGCCGCGTGGCAGAAGAGCCTGGCGGCGGTTTCGGAGGGCACGCAGACCACGCTCGGCGCCTACCACCGGTCTTGGCAATGAAGCTCTCCCTCGGGCCGTTACAGTACTTCTGGCCGCGTGAGCACGTGCTCACATTCTACCGGCAGGCCACGGACTGGCCGGTCGAGATCGTTTATCTTGGCGAAGTGGTCTGCCCGAAGCGCCGCGAGCTGCGCCTCGACGACTGGCTCGGCATTGGCGCCCGGCTGGCCGCGGCCGGCAAGGAGGTGGTGCTCTCGGGCCTGACCCTGCTCGAGTCGGGCTCGGAGCTGGGCGCGCTCAGGCGCTTGTGCCGCAATGGCCGCTGGCGGGTGGAAGCCAACGACATGGCAGCGGTCTCGATCCTCGCACGGGCCGGCCTGCCTTTCATCGGCGGGCCGACGCTGAACATCTACAACACCGGGACGCTCACCGTGCTGGAGCGCCAGGGGATGACCCGCTGGGTATTGCCGTTCGAACTGTCGGGAACGACCGCCGCAGAGCTGATCCAGGGGGCGCCGGAAGAGTGCCCCTGCGAGGTATTTGCCTGGGGCCGGCTGCCGCTTGCCTGGTCGGCCCGTTGCTATACGGCGCGCGCGGAAAATCGCCCGAAAGACGATTGCCGCCTGGCCTGCCTGGCCGATCCCGACGGCCGACTGCTGCGAACCCGGGAAGACGAGCCCTTCCTGGTGCTCAACGGCATCCAGACGCAATCGGCCCGCACCCAGGACCTGGGGCCGTGGATGGACCAGATGCGGCGGGCCGGCGTGGCCGTGCTGCGACTGAGCCCGCAGGCCGACCGCATGGCCGACGTGGTGCAGCGCTTCGATGCGCTGCGACGCGAGGAGGCCGGCCACTCGACAGCTCAGCTCCCGGTCGGGCTGGCGCCTTGCGGGACCTGCGACGGCTACTGGAGGGGCGAGCCGGGATTCTCGAGCTGAGCCCGAGCCGGGCTCATCCGCCCAGCGTCACTGAGGTTCAGGCGGATGCCAGCCTGCCTCGAGCGCGCGGACCAGGATCTGGGCACAGGCGGAGGCGTCGGAGGCGGCATCGTGGTGGCTGAGCGGGATGTCCAGCGCCCGGCAGACCATCGGCAGCTTCGTCGGGTAGATGCCCCAGACACGCCGCGCCACCTGCACGGTGCAGATGAACGGCAGATCCACGGGCGCGAGCCGGTAGGTTTTGCAACAGGCGCCGAGCACCCCTCGATCGAAGGACGCATTGTGCGCCGCCAGCCAGTCGACGCCGTCCAGCCAGGAGGCAAGGCGCGGCCACGTGCGGTCGAACGTGGGCGCTCCGGCCACGTCGTCCCAACGCAGGCCGTGGATGTGAGTGAAGACGAACTCCGGCTCGGGCGGGCGGATCAGGAACGCATCCTCGGCCGTGATCCGGCCATCTTCGACAAGCGTCAGGCCGAGCGCGCAAGCGCTGTCGGGCGAATGGCTGGCGGTCTCGAAGTCGAGCGCAAGTATGCGTGCCATGGCCCATCGTCGGCGCCACGGCACGCCGTGGTCAAGACGACATCACGCCGGCACGGCTTCGCCGCGGAGGAACTCGCGGACCTGTTCGTCCGTGACCTGACGGAAGTCCTGGTAGCAGGGGCTGATGGCAAAGAATGGCGCCGGCGTCGCGAGGCAGACCACCTCGTCGGCATCCTCCTCGAGCATGGCGACGATCTCCGGCGGCGCCACGGCCAGCGCGACGACCACCCGGTCCGGGCCAAGCTGCCGGACGGCCTGGATCGCGGCGTCCATGGTGGTCCCCGTGGCGGCGCCATCATCCACCAGGATCACGCAACGATGCGCAATCGCCGGGCGCGCCCGGTGTCCCCGATACAGCCGCTCGCGACGCTCGAGTTCGCGGCTCTCGATCGAGACGACCTCCTCGAGCGTGTCGTGGTCGATGCCGAGATGCCGTATGACTCCCGGGTTGAGCACCCGGATCCCGCCGCTGGCGATCGCCCCCATGGCCAGTTCAGGCTGAAACGGCACGCCGAGCTTGCGCACGTTCAGCACGTCGAGCGGAGCCCGCAGCGCGCGCGCGATTTCCGCACCGACCGGCAGCCCGCCGCGCGGCAGCGCAAGCACGACGACGTCTTCTTCCCGATAGCGATCGACCAACAGGCCGGCCAGTGCGCGGCCGGCGGCTTTGCGGTCCTGGATCGGCAGTCTCATCTCACACCTCCGGGTCGGTCCGGGCGGGATCGGGACGGACACGGAGCCAGCGGGCATTCCGTGCCCCTCTCTGCCTGTATCAAGCATGGACCTTCGGGGAGCAGAAAGACAGGCCGGATTGTCGCATCGGGCAGCGCCCCGACGCCGCTCGCTCAGCATCCATGCTGCGCGTGCGATAATCCCTTGCCATGAGACGGATCGCATGGGCCGCCGCGGCCCTGGCGCTGGCGGCGATCGCCACAGGGACCTGGTGGCTGTTCGACCTGTCGCGGCCCCGTTACGACGAGTTCATCGAGCGCCGTGGCAGCCGCGTGTCCGCCAAGCTCGAGCCACCCGTGCAGGAGCCCGGAGGCTTCTTAAGCCAGGCGGTTCACCTGGCAGCCGATTCCGGCTTGCGCGTGGACGTCAGGGTGTTGCGGCCCGCGGAGGCTCGCGCCGCCCTGCCGGTAGTGGTCCTGCTGGGCGGACACCGCACCGGGCGAGATGCCGTGGACCTGGTCGGCCATCCCGGCAACATGGTGTTGCTGGCGCTCGACTATCCCTTTCACGGCAAGACCGAGCCCGGCTGGGATGGCAACATGTTCCGCGGACTGCGCGCCATCCAGCGCGCCCTGCTGGACTCACCGCCGGCGATCTCGGTGGCACTCGACTGGCTGGCGTCCCAGGACTGGGCGGACACCGGGCGCGCCGAACTGGTCGGAATCAGCTTCGGCGTGCCGTTCGCGGCGGTCGCCGGCGCCCTTGATCCACGTTTCAGGCGCGTCTGGCTCATCCACGGCGGAGCCGGCAACCGCGGCTGGATCGAGCACAACCTGCAGGACCGCGTCCCGCAGGCGTGGTTGCGGCCGGCCGCCGCCTCGCTGATCCACCTGCTGGTGCACGGCGCCTCGTTCGACACGGCCGGGTGGGTGGCCCGCATCGCCCCGCGGCCGGTGGTGATCATCGGCGCGCGCGACGACGAGCGCCTGCCGGAGCACAAGGTGGAGCAGCTTTACGCCGCGGCCGGAGAGCCCAGGGAACTGATCTGGACCGAGGGAGGCCACGTCGATCCGGCGCGGCCGGAGCTGGTGCGCGAGCTGATGGGCATCGTCCGCGAGCGGCTCGAAGCTGAAGACGATTTGCGCTGACTTTCCGTAGTGGAAAACCCGTAGCGACAGCCCCGCCGTGCTGGCCTATGTTGGGGTTGCACGCGGTTGGATTCCAAGGCAGCGCGCAGTCCGGCAAACCGCCGGCGACAGGGCCCTCCCCCATCCGAGGCCCGGCGCGCACAAGACCTGCGGCGTCCGGCGCCCGTCCAACCGCGGCGACGGTGCAGGGTCGGCACCCGGGAGCGACGCCGAGGATTGCCGCAATGCGGCCTCTGGCGCACCGTGGCGACACGTCACGACACAGAGCCCGGAACCATGCCTCGAGCCCGGAGCACCGCGAGCGAAAGGGGTCGGTCCTTGCCGGCCCCTTTCTTTATTCCGGCCTGGAAACCGTCGCCGTGGCAGTCGCCTTGTCGGCAGCCAGCGTGGACCGTCGTTCCTCGAGGTCCAGCCAGCGATCGAACAGGCGATCGTGTTCCTCGTGGCGGGCCGCAAGGGCATCGAGCACCGGCTGAGTGCGATCCCAAGGCTGCGCGTAGAAATCCGGCGCGCCGATCATGGCTTCGAGTTCGGCGATCTGGCTTTCAAGGGCCGCAATTCGCGCCGGCAGGCCCTCGAGCTCCCTCTGTTCCTTGTAGCCGAGCTTGGTGACGCGTCCGGGCGCCGGCTTGGCGGCCGGGGCCGACGCCGGTGCGGACACTGCGGCGGGGGTG